>DAOUAJ010000372.1:0-10544 GCA_034433615.1 Anaerolineae bacterium
GTGTACAAGCCTATGCTTGACGGTGGGAGTTTTACGCAAGATCCGCTTCCATCTTGCAACCCCATACGCCCAGGTTGGCAAGGTGCTGATAGCCGTTTCCCTCGAGCGAGGGTGCCTCGACCTTAGGCCGAGAGAGAGATGGTAGCACAAGCGTTCCATTTTGTCAAGGAAGGAGGAGGGCGGCTTCCTCCCGTGGGTTTACCTGCGGGTTTCCGCCGCCACAAAATCTATGAAGAGCCGCCAGCGGCTATAGCGGTCGAGCAGTAGACCCCTAGCGGGTTGCCTGGAATACGAATCAAGCGGTGCCGGCCAAAGGTGGGAATCAGCAGGACCGGCCCGGGCTTATGCCCAGAGCAGCGATTGCTCAGTCTTGGGGTCAAAGAACTGAACTTTCTTCGTGTTGAAGCGCAGGGTCACCGGATCTCCCAGCCGCAAGCCGAGAGCGGGATCCGCCAACACATGAACATGGGCATCCCCGATGCGGACATCAATCAGATCATCGCGGCCCAACGGCTCAACCACATACACTTCACCCGCAATTCCTCCATCGGCAACAACCACATCCTCAGGCCGGATCCCCATCACCACGCGACCCCGACCCGCGGCCTTCTCACCTTGTTCAGCCGACAGGATCAGGTCGAAGCCAGGCCTCTGCGCATGGTAAGCGCCGTCACGCTGGACCACTTCTACTTCAATGAAGTTCATGGGTGGATTACCCACGAACCCGGCGATGAAAAGGGTACGCGGACGGTCGTACAGCTCATCAGGCGGGCAATATGCCTGCAATAAGCCGTCTTTCATCACGGCGATACGGTCCGCCATCGTCATCGCCTCCACTTGGTCGTGGGTGACATAGATCGAAGTAATCCCCAGCTCCATCTGCAGGCGCTTGATCTCCCCCCGCATAGACAGGCGCAGCCGCGCGTCCAGATTGGAAAGGGGCTCGTCAAAGAGGAGGAGGTCGGGCTGCTTGGTCAATGCCCTGCCCAGGGCTACGCGCTGCTGCTGACCGCCCGATAACTGGCCTGGCCGGCGATCGAGCAGATGGCTGATGCCCAGCATCTCGGCCACTCGCTGGGCGCGCTCCTTCATCTCTCCGGCAGGCACTCGCTTAAGCTTCATGGGAAAGACCAGGTTCTCGTAAACCGTCATATGGGGATAAAGCGCATAGCTCTGAAACACCATGCCTACGTTGCGGTCCTTGGGAGGAACCTGGTTCATCACTCGTTCGTTAAACATGATCAACCCCGCTGTGGGCTTGTAGATGCCAGCGATCAGCAGCAGCGTCGTGGTCTTCCCACAACCGGATGGCCCCAGAAAGGCGACAAACTCCCCGTCGTTCACGGTCAGATTAATATCACGGGCACCGTAGACAGAGCCCCAGCGTTTGCTAAGATTCTCCAACCGCACTTTCATCTCAGCCCCCTATCTACCTCCCTTGGTCCCGCCGGCGAAAATGCTCAACAGATATTCCTGGGTGAAAACGAAAAAGATAATCACCGGGATCAATTGAAAGAGCCCTACAGCCGCTACCTGGCTGTAGTTGACCGGCGCGGTGTCGCCCAGTAAGCTGTTCAAATATGCAGCGATGGTGCTCTTCTGCTGATCGGTGATATATGTGTAGGGGATGAGGAATTCATTCCACCCTGATATGAAAGAGAAAATCGAAAGTGCCGCAATGCCTGGCCTGATCTGAGGCAAGACGATTTGCCACCAGGTCCGCAATCGGGAACAGCCGTCAATCAGGGCGGCGCGTTCAATATCCCATGAGACATGATCGAAGAAGCCTTTCATCAGCCAGACACCCAGAGGTAGTTGCAGCGCCAACATCACTAAGATCACCCCTCCCAAGGTGTCATACCCAAACCCGCCGATGATGGGGATGCCACGGCCCAGCCCGGGAATGCGAGTGATCCAGCGCAGCACGAAATAGATGGCAATGAGAAGGGTAACGCTGGGAAAGGCATGCAAAATCAACGTTGTCCCCAGGAATACCCGGCGGCCAGGGAAGCTGATGCGTGATAGGGCATAACCGGCCAGAGACGAAATCAGCACCACGCCCACAGTCAGCCCCACGGCCAGGGTGAGGGAGTTGAAGGCTACCTTCCAGATATTGGAGTCTGTCCACAGGAAAGACCAATTGCGCAGGGTCAACCTCCCCACTTGGCCCGTAGCATCTACCGGTACCAGGCCGTACGTGCGTTGGGCAAAGGTCGAGATGACGATCCACACATAACCGACGACAATTGGCACCGTCAATACCACCAAGACAAGGACAGGCACCACGACCCGCCAACGGCTACCCATACCTAAGCGCTCATCCATGGCCCCCTCCTCACAACGTCTCAATCCCAGGTTCTTGGATAAGTTGATTGAATTGGAAGTAACGCATATAAATAATAGCCATGATGATGCCAATCACGACTAGCACAGCCGCCAGTGCCGCGCCGAAACCCCACTGAAAGTTGCCCCAATAGTTGCTAAGTGCCCGATGATAGGCCCACAGCGACCACACTTCCGTCCCAAACTGGCCGTCCGTCAGAAGCAGGATCTGCTCAAAAGAAGTCAGGAGCGAAAGGGTCTGATAGGTTGTCACAAAGAGCAGGGGCCAGCGGATAAGCGGAAGGATAACGTAGCGAATGCGTTGCCAGAGCGAGCATCCATCCACCAGGGCCGCAATCATGTAGTCGCGGGGGATGGACTCGATGGCAGAGGTGAAGATTACCATCCCAAAAGAGGCCCCAATGAAACCATTGGTCAGGATCACAAAGATCCAGGGCTGGACAGGCAACCAGTTGGTCGGTTGAATTCCCAGCGGGCCAAGCAGATGGCGGTTGAGGATGCCATAAGGGGCATCGGCCGCTACATATTTCCACATCATGATGTAGACGACCGAGGGTGTCAGGCGTGGCAGCAACCACAAAGCTCGAAATAAGAACCCCGCGCGGCGTGGGATATGGGTGGTCAGCAGGGCAATCACCAGTCCCATGCCTACGTTAAACAACGACAGGGTGAGCGCCACATACTTGATGGTGTTACCCAATACCTGGCCTGCATTGGGGTGCGACACAATCTTGCGGTAGTTCTCCAACTGCACCCATTGCCAGTTCGCAAACCCCGTCGCGGTGCTCATGTTGGTCAAGGAAATGACCAGGACGATAACTACCGGGACAAAGAAAAAGGCCACTACCAACACAGCAGCCGGTCCCATGAAGAGCAGTGGACCGAGCAGACTGCGAAGCGATATGCCATATCCTGCGCCACGCGCCTGGGTGGCGCCTGGCGACCGGAGGACCGATGTACTTTCCGGCATGATCACCTCCCCGAGCATAAAGGAGATACCCGGTCAGGCGATTGCTTCAGCCGCAGGTGACGCTTAAGGGCCGTTCCTGCGGCTGAAGCGCGTCCTGCCTGACGCCTGAGTTTCCAGGCAGCCTCTACTCCACGATCACCGCATCGCCAAGTTCACTCTGCAACAGCTCGACCGCCCCCTTCGCGGCATCCGCGGGTGACAGCTCGCCGCTCTCAGCCTTCACCATGAAGTCCCATACGATGTCGAAATAGGGACCGTACATCACGTGGTTGGGCTGATAGTAGTTGTAGTCGAGCATATACAGGGTTTCAGAGAGTAAGCGGTCATTGGTATATTCGGGGAAGTTTGACTGTGACTTCAGGATACCCAGGTGTGTGCTGCCCACCGCATGTAGTGTGTTGATCTCAGGCGTCGTCGTCTTCGCCAGCAGGGCACAGGCTGCACCTTGATTCTTCTTGCCTGAAGCCTTCTCGGAGGTGATCATGTAAACCAGAGGATGGGAAAGGGTACCGCCAGGCTTGCCCTTGATCCCTGAGGGTTGCAGCGCATAACCCGCGAAGCTGAAGAGGTACTCCTGCCCACCCAGGTCCTTCACGTAGTTGGCAGCCCAGTCAGCCCATTGCCAGATGCCACCATTCCAGAACAGCGCCTTGCCGTGGCTGACCGTGTCATGCCAGATACTCCACTCTGTGCCGATGAAGTTAGCCGGAGTTATCCCCTCCTCCACCACACGGCGCTGGAAGGCATACCACTGCTCCAGGGCATCCTTCACGACGACCAGCTTGTCCTGGTTGGGATCGTAGAGGCGGCCGCCGTAGGAGAAGTAGTACTGCAGAAAGTCGCCACCCTTGCGCGGGCGGTGCCAATAGCCGTACCCGGGTTCAACGACACCTTTCTGCACAGCCTCCTTGGCTGTGGCGATCAGATCATCAAGGGTGAAATCGCCGGTCTTGATGCGCTCGGGCAGGGCAGCAATCTCTTCATCTGACCAGCCCAACTCTTTGAGCTTGGTCTTGCTGAAGTACATCGGCCTGGCTTCTGTGTCTTGGGGTACTGCCCATAGCTTGCCCTGCCACATGCCGGAGTCCCACAGGCTCTCGATAACGTCATCGAACTCCGGGTAGCGGGCCTTACAGTCTGCGAACTCCACAATATAACCTGCGTTGGCCCAGACTGGGACGTCCTCGTGGCCCGAGAGGACAATATCAGGGGCCTCGCCAGCATCTGCCGCCAGGGTGAACTTCTTCTTGTAATCGGCCCAGCCAGCATCGTCCCGCACCCCGGTCACCTTCAGCTTATAGTCGGTGACCCGCTCAGCGGCCTTGATCGGGCCATCAACCCGCCAGTGCTCCACCTCATTAGCCTCAGCCCAGACCGTCAGTTCAATCTCTTCAGGGCCAGCGGGTGGAGCAGCCGGTGCTTCGGGGGCCTTGGTGGGCGCTGCCGGCACGGCCGGGGCCGGGGCAGGAGCGGCACAGGCTACCACTACCAACGACAGGATCACCAGCGTGGCACAAAACCACCACCATCTACCGGTTCTCATAAATCCCTCCTTTCGGGTTATCGAGATATGATATGCCAGGACGCGAGGCGATGGAAAGTTACTGCAAGTATTCTCACCCCCTTTCAATCAGGCCTGAAGACCGGCTAGCCATTCGCAGAGAAACTGACACCCAGGAGACGGGACACCTTAAGCGTACGATGTCCGCTACCCACCGCGAGAAGATACAATCAAGAAGGGGAACAGGCTACTGAGAGCAATAGCCCCAGCCGAAATGTGCACACGTGTGCACATCCACAACTATATCACCATAGCTACGAGCTGTCAAATCGGCATTCAAGGGCAGATGCCTCAGTCTTTGCATAGGACGGGCATCTGTGCTAAAATAGAACTATAAATTCGCAAATCGAAACGTCTCTCCTTCTGTGCCCGGTAAGTAGATATGGGGCAGCCCAATTCCCAACTTAAAACGGTAGATCGTGCGCTTCAGGTGCTGCTTCAGTTCAGCACTCATCACCCCGAGTGGAGTACTGGCGAGCTAGCCCAGGCACTGGGCCTCCATCGTAGCATCGTCTATCGCATTCTGGAAACACTGCAGCGCCACGGATTCGTGACCCAGGTTGAACGAGGGCGTTTCCGCCTGGGGCTCAAACTGGTGGAGCTGGGGAACGTTGTCCTGTCTGGCATTAACCTGCGTCAGATCGCCCACCCCGTCATGGTCCAACTGGCCCAGGAGACCGGCGAGTCGGTTTTCCTGACCGTATCCAGCGGGGACGAGAGTGTCTGTATTGACAAAGTGGACAGCTCCCAGCACGTGCGTGTTACCCTGACCATCGGTGGCCGCTACCCTCTGTATGCTGGCGCGTCCAACAAGGTCCTGCTTGCCTATCTGCCCGCAGAGGTGGTGGATGGGCTGGCCAGCCGAGGCCTGTCGGCGATGACCCCGGACACCATCACCGACCTGACCCGTTTGCGGGAAGACCTGGCGACGATTCGTCGTCAGGGCTGGGCCTTTAGCGTGGGAGAGTTGACCCCCGGCGTTGCAGCAATCGGCGTTCCCTTGTTCGACAGCAACCACAACGTGGTGGCCGGGCTGAGCATAGCTGGCCTGGCCTCCCGGTTTGGCGAAGATCGGCTGTCCATACTGATTAACGCCACCCTGGAGGCAGCGAAACAGATCTCTGCTCAGCTTCTGACCTGGCACGGGGCGTCGGTAACTTCAGCCCTGCGCTGAACAACTTCATCAGCCCCGGCAGATGACCCAGGAGGGTCTACCATGCCTGCGATTGGGTTGATCCGTGTCCTATCCAGCACCGACCCCGAGCTGGTGAACCGTCACGGCCGGCTGCTGGAGTCGTTCATTGGAGACCGTGACCTCCAGGTGATCAGCCGCTGCATCGAAGGCCATCCCCAAGGCCTCTGGAACCAGGATGAGATCCGCAAAGCGATTCCCAAGATCGTCCGGCTGGGCCAGGAAATGGAGCGTCATGATGGCGTGGCCGCTCTGCTGGTCAGTTGTGCTGCCGACCCGGGCGTTCTCGAGCTGCGGGATGCGGTGAGCGTGCCGGTCATCGGCGCCGGTTCCGCCTCGGCGGCCGTGGCCCTTTCGCTGGGCCGGCCAGTCGGCGCGCTGGGCATCACCGATTGGGTATTGCCCGCGGTCAGTGCAATGCTGGGCTCACGGCTGGTGGGTTGGGAGGTCCCGGAGGGGGTCAAGACCACTCTCGACCTTATGTCGCCCCAGGGGCAGGAACGCTTCGTCGCGGCCGGTGAGCGCCTCAAGCGGCGAGACGCGGGGGTGATTCTCCTGGCCTGCACCGGTTTCTCCACTGTGGGGGTTGCTCCTCTCCTGGAGAAGTACCTGGGGCTGCCGGTGATTGACCCGCTCCTGGCGGCCGGGTTGATTGTGTATTATGCGGCCAGAGGGAACACATGAAGCGCATCAAGGTCATCGTAGCGGTGAGCACTGACCGCTGGAACCGGCCGCTGGCCGAGCAGTACAAACGGCTCAAAAGCTCAGACACCGAACTCACGATCGTCAACATGGCCGTCATCGTTGAGCTGTCTCATACCGTGCCCCGGGTGTGGCGCACGGTCAAGCTCATGGGTCTGACCGAGAAGGTGGCCTCGGTGCGTTCGGCGGACATTCCTGTGCTGGAGATGGGTGACAGGGAACGGCTGCGCGACGCCATTCTGCGGGCAAGTGAGGCGGCCATCGAGGCCGATAGGGCTGATGTGCTCGTGCTGGGCTGCGGCTCCATGTTTGGCGTGCGGGAGGAGATCGAACGCCGCTACAAAGTCCCCGTGGTCGAGCCAGGCCTGGCCGCGCTGAAGCTCCTGGAATCGTTGCTGGCCCTGGGCTTGAGCCACAGCAAGAGGGCCTTTCGCCCGCCACCGGCGAAGCGGATTACGCTCTGATTGAGGAAGGGGGGATGCCAACCAATATGAACATCGCATTGTGTCGGCTGCCATTCGCATGAAGCGCACCAAAAGGAGGAACAGCGCTTCCCTCCCTGGGCCAGCCCCCATGATGCCGGGGATTCCCGATTTTATCAAATGGGCGGCGGGCTGGCGCCCCCCACATTACATAATTATACGAGGAGGATAAAATTATGAGAGGCCAGTTTTCGACTCCAGCCTTTTGGGGGTTGCTGATCGTGGTGACTTTGCTGTTGAGTCAGTGCGCGCCCGTTCCCGCACCGCCTGCGGCGCCAACGGCGATGCCGCCCACGGCCACGCCGGTGCCGCCCACACCGGTTAAGGAAAACGTCGCCGTCTACGCCCACGTCACCACCTTCCCCGACATTGACCCCAGCATCAGTTTCTCCAACGACTCGGCGGTGACCTCTAACGCCTATGAGACGCTGGTCTGGTATAACCCACCCGGCAGCGCGGAGATCATACGCCCGGGGCTGGCCGAGCGCTGGGAGGCTAACGCCGGCGCCACCGAGTGGACCTTCTATTTGCGCAAGGGGGTCAAGTTCCACGACGGCACCGGGATGAACGCCGAGGCGGTGAAGTATTCCATCGGGCGCACCATGACGTTGGGCCTGGGGGCTGCCTACATCTGGGATCCAGTGGAGGAGATCAGGGTGGTAGACGAGTACACCGCTCATTTCAAACTGAAGTACCCCGCCCCGTTGGATCTCATCGCCGCCTCTGGCTACGGTGCCTGGATCTTCAGCCCAGCCTGCGTCGAGGCGCAGGGGGACAAGGCTAGCGAATGGTTCAACCAAGGCCATGACTGCGGCAGTGGCCCCTACACCATCGAAAGCTACGAGCGCGGCCAGCGACTGATCATGAAGAAGTTCGACGGCTACTGGGGCGGCTGGCAGCCGGGCCAGTTCGACCGCATCGTCTTCGAAATCGTCGAGGATCCCGTCGTCCGCCAGCAGATGATCGAGGCTGGTGAGGCCGACGTGACCTATGAGCTGCCGCGCGAGAACCTGGAGACCCTGGACGCCCGTCCGGATATCACTGTCTATACCAATCCCAGTTTCCAGAACCTGCTCGGTTTGCTCAACCACCGCAAGCCCCCTCTGGATAACCCCAAGGTGCGCCAGGCGATCTCCTACGCTTTCCCCTACAAACAGTTCATCGAAAGCGTCATGGCCGGCTACGCGACCCAGGCCTACGGCCCCATCCCCACCGGGATGTGGGGCCATAGCAAGGACCTCTTCCAGCATTACTACGACCTGGACAAGGCCAAGGCGTTGCTGGCTGAAGCCGGTTACCCCGAAGGCGGCTTCAAGCTGCTCATGACCTATGCTACTGGCGACCTGGACGAGCAGCAGGTGGGCGAGCTTTGGAAGGCCGAGCTGGCCAAGCTGGGCATCGAATTGGAAGTTCAGGGCATGGCCTGGGAGGCCCAGTGGGACCTGGCCAAGTCCGATCCCACCAAGGCCCAGGACATCCTGGTCTTCTACTGGTGGCCGGATTACGTCTCGCCCTATAGCTTCCTATACAACATGTTCCATTGCGAGGAAGAGATCCTCTTTAACCTGGGCTACCATTGCAACCCCGAGTTCGACGCGCTCATTGATAGGGCCAACGAGCTTTCGGGCAGCGACCGGGCGGAAGCCGAGCGGCTGTTCATTGAGGCCCAGAAGATGCTCATCGAGAACGCGGATGCGATTTTCTTCTACGACGTAGCCAACACCCACGTCCTGCGCTCGGACATCAAGGGCTACGTGGACAACCCGGCCTACCCGCATGTGGTGTTCTTCTATCAACTCTCGCGGTAGCGGTCCGCCCTGTCCCACAAGGTTGGTTTTCAGGGGTAAAGCATCAAAGCGTACTGCACAAAAGCACTTTGTGCCTCGGGAGAGATGATGAGGAAATGGGAGTACATCGTCCGGCGGCTGGCACTGGCGGTGCTGGTGCTGGTGAGCATCTCGGTAATCACCTTCGTCATCGCCCGCATCGTCCCTTCTGACCCGGCCGCCCTCTGGGTAGGCCCTCGGCCGACCGAGGAGCAGATCGCTCAGGCCCGCCGCGAGTTAGAACTGGACAAGCCGCTATACGTCCAGTACCTGCGCTATGTGAGCGATCTGCTGCACGGTGACTTGGGCGTCTCGGTCAAGACGCACCAGCCCATCTTGCAGGACCTGAAGACGTACCTGCCGGCCACCATGGAACTGGTGCTCTTCGGCATGCTCATGGCTATCACCATCGGCATTCCGTTGGGCGTGCTCTCGGGCGCCAAGCGCAACAGCCTGCTGGATCATGCCAGCCGGCTGATGGCCATCGCCGGCGTCTCCATGCCCACTTTCTGGCTGGGTCTTCTGCTTCAGCTCCTCTTCTTCGGCAAGCTGGGGTGGTTGCCCCTGGGTGGACGGGTGGATCGCAACATCTCCCTTTACAACCCGGTGCAGCAGATCACCGGCTTCTACCTGGTGGACACGATAGTCAGCGGCAACTGGGCTGCTCTTAAAGATACCCTGATCCATCTTATCCTGCCCGCCTTCACCCTGGCTACTTATGCCATCGGATTGAGCATTCGTATGACCCGCTCGACGATGATCGAGGTGCTGGAGGAGAAGTACATCATGGCCGCCCGGGCCGCCGGCCTGCCAGAGCGTACTATCCTCTTCCGCTTGGCCCTGAAGAACGCCATCATTCCGACGCTGACCGTCCTGGGGCTTTCTTTCGTCTACTCGCTGACCGGGGCCATCCTGGTGGAAGTCATCTTCTCATGGCCCGGCCTGGGCACCTACATCACCAACGCCATCCTCAACGTGGACTTTCCGGTCATCATGGCGGTGACGCTGATGGTCACGGTGTTCTACGTTTTCATCAATCTGTTTCTCGATCTCTTGCAGGCGGCTCTGGACCCCCGGGTGACGCTCGGGTAGCTTTCGAATGCGGAATGCGAAGTGCGGAATGGACAGGGAGGAGCGAACCGGGTGTGAAGATTCGTGTTATCGTGCCTGTGACGACTGAGGCGTTCGTGGCTGAGACCGACGCGGCCTACCGCGCCGCCGCCCGACCGCAGACGGTCATCAGCACCGTGGGCCTGGACCGGGGGCCGGCTTCGATTGAGTGCGACTACGAGGAGGCGCTGGCCGTGCCGGATGTGCTGGTCAAGGTGCGCCAGGCGGCAGAGGATGGCGTGGACGCGGTGGTGATTGACTGCATGATGGACCCGGGGCTGGACGCGGCGCGAGAGCTGGTGGAGGTCCCGGTGGTCGGCCCGGCCCAGGCGTCCTTCCACCTGGTGGCCATGCTGGC
>DAOUAJ010000373.1:0-5885 GCA_034433615.1 Anaerolineae bacterium
GGCCCGATGCTCCGTCTGGAACTCGATGTGTAACGCGTACTCCTGCGTCCCCTCGGCCACGCGGTGCACGAAGTCCACCCGCTCTTCGGGGATGGTCAGCTCCACGTTTTCCAGCGTACCTATCACCCGGAGGGGGGTGCCGGGCAGCGCCAGCTCCAGGAGACGCGGGGCGTACTCCCGGGCCAACACTTTGAGCACCCGGTCGAAGGGGGTGATTGGAGCAGCCATGTGTTCCTCCTGGCATCCGCGTCTGGGGCGTCGGCTTCTATTTTACCACAGTCTTGAAGGTTTTGGAAGCCGACATCTCGCGCCCGAACATGGTATAATCTCCCTTGTGACGGAAACTATCCTCTCGACTCTCGATGGTAACCTGCCTGATACAGCCTGGGACGCCTTTATGGTCTGCCGGCCTGATGCGCACATCTTGCAGCATCGCTTGTGGGGAGCGCTTAAGGCGCGCTTCGGCTGGCAAGCGCAGCGGGTGGCGTTGGCCCGAAACGGCGAGATCGTCGCCGGCGCCCAGGTGCTACTGCGCCGCCTGCCGTGGGGCCAGACGCTGGCCTATGTCCCCAAAGGCCCGCTGGTGGATTGGGGACGGCCGGGAGACGTCAGTGCCATCCAGCAGGCAACGGTCACGCTGGCCCGGCGCGCCCGGGCGGCCTTACTGCTGGTTGAGCCGGACCTGGCCGATGGCCCGGAGGCCGCGGCCCGGCTGGCGGCACTGGGCCTGCGCCCGGCAGCCCGGACCATCCAGCCGCGCAGCACTATCATCATCAACCTGGAGGGCGACGAGGAGGCATTGCTGGCCCGCATGAAACCCAAGTGGCGTTACAACGTGCGCCTGGCCGCGCGCAAAGGCGTCACAGTGCGGGCCGCCTCGCCGGCCGACCTATCCGCCGTGTACGCGCTGATGCAAGAGACGGCCCGGCGGGACGGGTTCGCCATCCACGCGGCGGGGTACTACGCCGCGGCATACGAGCTGTTTGTCCCTGCAGGGCGCGCTGTCTGGCTCCTGGCCGAGCACGAGGGCCGGCTGCTGGCGGCGATCGTGGCCTTCGCCCAGGGGGGGCGAGCCTGGTATTTCTGGGGCGCGTCCGCCAGCGAAGAACGCAACCTGATGCCCAACCACGCGCTGCAGTGGGCGGCTATATGCTGGGCGCGCGATCGGGGCTGCCGGGAGTATGATCTGTGGGGCATCCCTGACGAGGTGGGGCAAAATCCGGAAGCTTATGAGACCTCCGACATCGAGCCTGGCGACGGCCTGTGGGGTGTCTACCGGTTCAAGCAAGGGTTCGGGGGCCACGTTGTACGTTTTGTGGGAGCGTGGGAGCGTCCTCTCTCACCGGTGGGCTACACGCTCTATCGGCTAGGACTGCGTTTTCGGCAGGTGGGCGAGTGATCGCGATCCAACGGATAGAAGACGCACAAACCTGGGATGCTGCGCTGTTGCGCTGGCCGCGGCCGCACGTGCTGCAGAGTTGGCTGTGGGGCGAATGCAAGGCGCAGACGGGGTGGCAGGCGCATCGCCTGTTGATACTGCGTGAGGGCATCCCGACGGCGGCCGCATCGTTGCTCTGCCGGTCGTTAAGCTGGCTCCCCGTACGCATCGCCTATGTGCCCAAGGGGCCGACTGTGGACTGGAGCGACCAGGTGGCCGTGGAAGCGGCGCTGGCGGCTATCGAGGAGGAAGCCCGGCGCCAGCGGGTGCTGTTCGTCAAGATTGACCCAGACGTGTCAGCAGACACGCCAACCGGTGAGGTGATACAGCAGCTCCTGCGCGAGCGCGGCTGGCGGCCCTCTGCCGAGCAGATTCAATTTCGCAACACTGTCCTGGTGGACCTGCACCCTGATGAGGAGACTCTGCTGGCGGCGATGAAGCCTAAATGGCGGTACAACATCCGGTTGGCCAGCCGGCGAGGTGCGAATGTGCGGGCAGGGACGGTGGCGGATCTGTCAGCATTTTACGCCTTGTATGCCGAGACCAGCGCCCGCGACCGATTTCTGATCCGTCCCTTTTCGTACTATCAGAAGATCTGGCAGATGTTTCTGGCGGCCGGGCGGGGACACCTTCTCCTGGCTGAAGTGGAGAACCAGATCGTGGCCGGATTGTTCCTCTTTCACTTTGGGCCGACCGCCTGGTACTTTTATGGTGCTTCCAGCAACGAGTTCCGCAGTTTAATGCCCAACCACGTCCTGCAATGGGAGGCGATGCGCTGGGCGCGGGCGCAGGGCTGCGTCACATACGACCTGTGGGGCGCGCCGGATACTCTGGACGAGCGCGACCCCATGTGGGGCGTCTACCGCTTCAAAGAAGGCTTCGGTGGCCGGTTCACCCCCTGGATCGGCGCCTGGGATTTCCCCGTGTCAAAAGCGGGTTACTGGCTTTACGCCGCTGCCATGCCACGCATACTGGAACTGATGCGTCGCCAGCATCGCTTTCTGCTTCCCTGACTCGGGTCGTGCTCCTGGTCACCGCTCCTCTGAAAATGTAGGACAAATTTGAAATTTGTCCTACGTTCACCAGCATTTTCATCCGAACGTTGGTGAACGCAAGTTCATGGAGAATTCTCCTGAAAATGTGGGGCAAATTTGGAAATTTGCCCTACGGTCACGTCATTTTCATCCGTCGTGGCGGACGGCCACGCTCATGATTAACTCCCTTCCCCATAAAAGAACAGGCCCGGCTGATGACAGCCAGGCCTGTTTTAGTGTGCGCAAAAGCTGAAGGGAGCCAGGCTCCCCAGGATGACCCCTCGTCAGTAGATGTCTTGCAACTTTTGCAACCGGTTAACGGCTCGCAGTCCGATGAAGACGGTACGGGTGTTCGGGTTAATGGCGATCATGAACGGATCCTGGCCAGCCTCGGTTGTAGCAACGACCTGGTCGGTGACACCGTTGATGACACTGATGGTGTTCGCCTTCGTGTTGGCATTGAAGACGTTACCCGTAGCCAGATCCACTTCGAGGCCGGTGCCACCCACATCAGGGCTGTCGTCTCGCCCACTGCTATCCACAGGCAGCTTCTGCAGGCGGACCAGAGTGCCATCGGACTGTTGCTGCCAGATGTCCACATACCAGTTACCTGAGGGTTTAACGTGGACAAAGTACAGTTTCTGATTGTTCGGATTGAACGCTACCTCGAAGATGACGCGCCGATCGTCGAACGTCAGGTTGATGCCGGCGGACTCCCACTCAGAGCCTGATTTGCGCAGGACTTTGACATTCGAGGTATCGCGGTTCGAGACGAACAGGCGGTTATGAACTGTGTCAGCCGCGATCCCGTAGGCGCCCCGTCCTCCCGAGCTCACTGTCTGTTTCAGAGTCATGCCCTCGATAATCGCCACTTTGTTGAGGCCATGCACGACCACGGCCACTGTGTCAATGTCGGGCAGGATGTCCATCAACGTCGGCTGTGATCCCACGCCGATCTTCGCGAGCCGATCAAGGGTGTCAGCGTTGTAGACCCAGACATCGCCGCTGCCGAAGTTGCTTACGTAAACCCGGTTGGTATTCTCGTTCACGACCACGTCCCAGGGTTCATCTCCGGTGGACGCATAATCCAGCACCTGGGCCGTCCGGGGATCAACTTTTAGCAGCCGCTTGTTGTCACGGCTGACGATGAAGAGGACGTTCCGGCTAACATGCACTGCCAACCCCTTGGGATGGGACAGACCATCAATGGGGCAGCCGGGGACGTCGCACTCTTCACCCATGCCACCGGGAGGCTCAGGGGTAGGTGTCGGCGTTGGCGTTGGTGTAGGCGTTGGTGCGCCTCCCTTGGTCACCAGCGGCAGATAAATCTCCTCTCCTGCCTGTCCACCAGGGCCCTCAGGGGTTGGAGTGCGCGTCGGCGTGCTTGTGGGAGTGGGTGTCGGTGTAGCCTGACGGTTCTTGAAGCGCACCTGTACGCAGCTCGGCCCCGGGTTTACCGTCACCTCAAACTGTGGCGTTGTGACGGGCACCCAGCCTTCCTGTAGGACCTCCCACACTGTCCACCGGCCCGGCGTCAGGTTCGGGAAGATAAAGTAGCCCGTTCCATCCGTAGTCGCCTCATACTGAGGCGAGCTGGCACCAGAGGGCCGGGTACGAATGACCCAGGCCGGCAGGCCAACGTGGAGGTCGTCAACTTTGTAGCCGACGATACAGCCAGGAACCGGGGTGCTCGTCGGTGTCGGCGTGGGCTCCGCCCTCCCTCGGACTTCTGCACCGGCCTGGCTCTGCACGGGCTGCACCCGGTCACCGTTTTCGTCGAAAGTATCGTCTCCCACCAAAGCCACATTGGTTGTCCCGTCCGTAGGCTGGGTGAGCCGGAAGGTGACGGTGAAGCTCGCCTCCTGCCCCGGCGCCAGATCGCCCAGGCTGGTCGTCACGTCGCTCCAGAAGAGTTCGCCGTCGTTGCCGCTGACGGTGACCTGGGGCGCGCTGATGCTGGTGCGCACGTATGTCAGTATGTTCGCCTCGTAGAGGTCGTACACCGGGATGATAACGATGGTGGTGTCTCCCATGTTGCGCAGGCGGATGGTGAAGGTCACCTCCTGACCTACGGCTACCAGGCCGTCTGCCGGATCGGTCACCGTCTTCGAGATGCTGATCCTGGGATCGGTAATCCGGATCGGCGCGGAGCCCTCGGCCCGCGGCACAAGCTGCCCAAAGGCATCCCGAGCGCCATCCACCACGGCGAAGTTTAGGGTCTGCTTGTTCACCAGTTGATCTGTGCTGGCCCTGGCGGTGAAGGTGACCACCACGACCATGCTATCACCAGGCGCTAACGCACCACTACCGGTCAAGTCGTTCCACTTGAGGCTGCCATCGTCGGCCGGCTCGTCCGGCATAGGGTTGGCGCTCACAAAGCTCAAATAACTCGTGTTATAGTTATCTATCAATGGTACTACTGTCAGAGCCACGCTGCCGGTGTTTCTGATGGTGATAACGAAGCTAAACTGTTGTCCTACGGTGACGATGCCATCACTGGCGACACCCGTCCGTAGCAGCGTCTTGATCACCTCTATCGGCGTAACCAGCTTTTGCCGAATTTCGACGCCGGATTGGCTTTGTACGGGTGACACCGGGTCACCATGTTCGTCTATGACATCTCGCACTTCGGCTACATTGGTGGTACTGTCTGTCGGGGCAATGAGCCGGAAGGTGACGGTGAAGCTCACTTGCTGCCCTGGGGCCAGATCGCCCAGGCTGGTCGTCACGTCGCTCCAGAAGAGTTCGCCGTCGTTGCCGCTGACGGTGACCTGGGGTGCGCTGATGTTGGTGCGCACGTATGTCAGTATATTCGCCTCGTAGAGGTCGTATACCGGGATCGTGACGATGGTGGTGTCGCCTTCGTTCCGCAGGCGGATCATGAATGTCACTTCCTGCCCTACCGCTACCAGGCCGTCTGCCGGATCTATCACCGCTTTCAAGATGCTAATCTTAGGATCGGTGATCCGGATTGGCGCATCGTCTTGAGCACCCCATACCCTGGCTATGTTCAACGTTTGCTTGTTTGCCAATCCATCAGTGCTGGCCTTGGCTCTGAAAGTGACGGTAATGGTGATGCTCTGACCAGGCGACAGAGAGCCGGTACCGGTCACATCGCTCCAGTTCAATCGTCCATCGTCGGTCGGATCGTCGGGCGCCAGGCTGGCACTCACAAAGCTAAGGTAAGTGGTGTTATATTGATCTTCCAGCGGCACGATCATCAGGACCGTATTGCCGGTGTTCGTGATGACGATAGAGAAGGTGGCCTGTTGTCCTACGACGATGATGCCGTCGCTGGCAGCGCCTGTTTGCACTAAGGTCTTGGCCACCGCCACGTCTGGCAGGTTGGGAGTGGTCGCTGTCGGCGTAGCTGTCGGTGTATTGGTGGGCGTCGCCGTCGGCGTGCGAGTCGG
>DAOUAJ010000374.1:0-9000 GCA_034433615.1 Anaerolineae bacterium
GCCCCGATCTTCAACTCTTGCGTCTCGGCCTGGAGGATCAGGTTGGGCATGATCGGTTTGGGGATGGAGACCTCATAGAATTGCGTAAGTGCCTTGAGCGCTGAGGTGATGATGGCGCTGGAGCCGGCCAGCCCCACCCGCAGCGGGATGGTGGAACGGTAGCTGATGGTGAAGTTCTTGCGTTCTAGCTCGATCCCCTGTTCCCTGCAATAATCAGCGAACACTTTGATGATCGCTTTGATCAGGCGAATGCCACCGTAGTAGCCGTAATTGGACACGTTGTGAACCAGGTCGTCAATGGAAGCGAAACAGGTGGCGTCCCGGGGGTCTAGCCGGATCTCCAGCTCGGGTGACTCCCAGAGCGCGACCTCAGCCCAGAACGCATCGAATGTGAACGAGATGGTGACGCCGTTAAACCCATCAGACGGGTTGCCGACGAGCCCAACGCGAGCCGGGGTACGTGTGCGAATGATCATGAGAGCCCTCGACGGAAAATGTTAGGGATTCAGCTCAATAGGAACGGGTAGGTTGTTGCCCTGAGCCGCCCTAAGCTCAAAAGGCAACGTGATACTTTTTTGACGAAATAGGGCCGCTAGCGTTAAATTATACCACGCGCGTTTGGCTGCGGGTAATGCGGCACCAGTCGGATGCCTCTGCTTGGGACCCGGCAATCTCCGCATGATGCAAATCAGTGTACCGAACGGGATTCAGATTTATGATATATAGGATAAGCGTTCGGGTGGGTAGCTGCCCGGTAAAGAGCTCCCGGAACGCTGTCTGATGTTGTCAGGTAGCCGAAGCCCCTTGCGGTTGGGATAGACGTTCACCTGAATCATCAAACGAGATCGGTTTTTGTTCGCTGAGGAGGCAATACGATGTTACGCAGTCATGTAACGATAGACGGCAACGAGGCCGCTGCCTATGTTGCCCACAAGACAAATGAAGTGATCGCCATTTATCCAATCACCCCTTCTTCTCCCATGGGTGAATTCGCCGATGAATGGAGCGCCCAGGGCATCAAGAACATCTGGGGCACCGTACCGTTGGTGATCGAGATGCAGTCGGAAGGGGGCGCGGCTGGCGCTGTGCATGGGGCGTTACAGACTGGTTCCCTGTGCACCACCTTCACAGCCAGTCAGGGCCTGTTGCTGATGATCCCCAACATGTACAAGATCGCCGGCGAGCTGACCAGCACGGTCTTCCACATCGCCGCCCGTTCACTGGCCACCCATGCCCTTTCCATCTTTGGCGACCATAGTGACGTGATGGCCGTTCGATCTACCGGCTGGGCTATCATCTTCTCTAACTCAGTACAGGAAGTGATGGACTTTGCCTTGATCGCTCAGGCCAGCACGTTGGAGTCCCGGGTGCCCTTCTTGCACGCCTTTGACGGCTTTCGCACCTCCCATGAAGTGATGAAGGTTGAGATGCTGACGGATGACGACATCCGGGCCATGATTGACGACGAGCTGGTGCGAGCCCATCGCCAGCGTGCGCTCTCGCCGGATCGCCCCTTCATTCGCGGCACCGCGCAGAACCCAGATGTCTACTTCCAGGGCCGGGAAGCGGCGAACCCTTACTATCTGGCTACGCCAGCCATCGTGCAAAAGACGATGGACAAGTTCGCTGCCCTGGTGGGCCGCCAGTATCGCCTCTTCGACTACGTGGGTGCGCCGGATGCCGAACGAGTCATCGTCCTCATGGGCTCCGCCTGCGAGACGGCCGAGGAGACGGTTAATTATCTGGTATCCCGCGGTGAGAAGGTGGGCGTGGTGAAGGTGCGCCTCTACCGCCCCTTCTCGGTGGAGCATTTCCTGGCCGCGCTCCCATCTACCGTCCAAGTGATCGCGGCTCTCGACCGCACCAAGGAGCCCGGCGCCGCGGGCGAACCCCTTTATACGGATGTCGTCACCGCCATCAACGAGGCCAATTTTGGCGGATCTGAAAATCTAAAATCTAAAATCCGCAATCTAAAATCGGTGATCGGCGGTCGCTACGGTCTTTCATCCAAAGAGTTCACGCCAGCGATGGTCAAAGGCATCTTCGATGAAATGGCCAAGCCCCAGCCCAAGAACCACTTCACAGTCGGCATCACTGACGACGTCACCTTCACCAGCATTGACTACGACCCGCATTTTAGCACCGAACCGAACGATGTGGTACGGGCGATGTTCTGGGGCCTGGGGGCCGATGGCACCGTAAGTGCGAACAAGAATTCCATCAAGATCATCGGCGAGGAGACGCCGAACTACGCCCAGGGTTACTTCGTCTATGACTCCAGGAAAGCGGGCACTCTCACCGTTTCACATCTACGCTTCGGCCCTCGACCCATTCACAGCACCTGCCTGATCCAGCGCGCGAACTTTGTGGCCGTGCACCAGTTCGGCTTTGTGGAGCGCTACAACGTCCTGGAGAACGCCGAAGAAGGTGCCACGTTCCTGCTCAACAGCCCTTATGGCCCCGATGAGGTATGGGATCATTTGCCCCGGTCGGTGCAGGAGCAGATCATCACCAAAAAGATGAAGTTTTACGTGATTGACGCCTACTCGGTGGCCAAAGATACTGGCATGGGCGTACGCATCAACACGATCATGCAGACCTGCTTCTTTGCCATCAGCGGTGTGCTGCCTCGCGATGAGGCTATCGCTCAGATCAAATACGCCATCCGGAAAACATACGGCAAACGGGGCGAGGCGGTCGTGCAGAAGAACTACGCGGCCGTGGATCAGGCGCTGGCCAACCTCTTCGAGGTGAAGGTGCCAGACCAAGCGACGAGTGCCATTGAAATGCCGCCGATCGTGCCAGCAGAAGCGCCTGAATTCGTGCAAAAGGTGACGGCCAGGATGATAGCCGGCAAGGGTGATTTGCTGCCGGTGAGCGCTTTTCCAGTTGACGGCACTTACCCCAGCGGCACCACTCAATGGGAGAAACGCAACATCGCCCTGGAGGTGCCCGTCTGGGAGCCAGACCTCTGCATTCAGTGCGGCAAGTGTGTGCTGGTCTGTCCCCATGCTGTCATTCGCGCCAAGACCTATGATGCATCCTTCCTGGCCAATGCCCCAGAGACCTTCAAGTCTACGGATGCCCGCTGGAGGGAGTTAGCAGGCAAGAAATACACCATCCAGGTGGCGGTCGAGGATTGCACGGGGTGCAGGCTATGTGTTGAAACTTGCCCGGTTAAGGATAAGAAACAGGTGGGGCGCAAAGCCATTAACATGGCGCCGCAGTTGCCTCTCCGCGAACAGGAGCGGAGGAACTGGCAGTTCTTCCTGAGCCTGCCGGAGGAGCCTCGTTACGATGGATTGAAGTTTAACAACGTCAAAAATGTGCAGCTCTTGCAGCCGCTCTTCGAATTCTCCGGCGCCTGTGCCGGCTGCGGCGAGACACCCTACCTTAAGCTGCTTAGCCAGCTCTTCGGTGATCGGACGATCATTGCCAACGCCACCGGCTGCTCCAGCATCTACGGTGGCAATCTGCCCACCACCCCCTGGACCTACAACAGGGAGGGACGAGGCCCCGCCTGGAGCAATTCGCTCTTCGAGGACAACGCCGAGTTTGGTCTGGGCATGCGCCTGACCCTCGATAAGCAAGGTGAGTACGCCCGCGAGCTGGTGCAGCGCTTGCGGGATGTGGTTGGCCCCAGTCTGGCTGACGCTTTGCTGGAGGCAGATCAGTCCGACGAGGTAGGCGTTGCCGCCCAACGCCAGCGTGTGGCAGAATTGAAAGCCAGGTTGGCCGCTCTCCAGAACCAGGAGGCAGTCTCAATCCAAAATCGAAAATCCGAAATCCAAAATCTTCTGGCCCTGGCGGACATGCTGGTCAGGAAGAGCGTCTGGATCGTGGGCGGCGACGGCTGGGCCTACGACATCGGCTACGGAGGGCTGGACCATGTGCTGGCTACTGGCCGCAACGTCAACCTATTGGTGCTGGATACGGAAGTGTATTCCAACACCGGTGGCCAGGCCTCCAAGGCGACGCCGTTAGGCGCGGTGGCCAGGTTCGCCGCAGGTGGCAAGCCTGTCCCCAAGAAGGACCTGGGCATGATGGCGATGAACTACGGCAACGTCTACGTGGCGCAGGTGGCTATGGGCGCCAACGACGCCCATACCATCAGGGCTTTCCTGGAGGCCGAAGCTTACAACGGCCCATCGCTGATCATCGCCTACAGTCACTGCATCGCTCACGGCATTGACATGGCCAAAGGGCTGAACCAACAGAAGTTGGCGGTTGAATCGGGTTACTGGATTCTCTACCGCTACAACCCCATGTTGAAGGCCCAGGGCAAGAACCCGCTCCAACTCGATTCCAAGGGGCCCCAGATTCCGCTCAAGGAGTACGTGTACAACGAAACCCGCTATCGTGCATTGGAGCAAAGCAATCCTGAAGTGGCCGCCCGGCTCCTGGATGCCGCCCAGGAAGAGGTGAACGAACGCTGGCGCAAGTATCAGTACCTGGCAAGCATGACTTTTGAACCTAAAGTTCCACAGGACGAGGAAGAAAGAGTGCTGATGCCGGCAGGGGTGCTTGGGTGATGCGGTGGACATCCCTATTATCGGTAGCCTCAACGGTGTATCCACGGGTGGCTGGATCGAGTATGCCAAGAGGATTCAAGAAGCGGGTGCAGATGCGCTGGAGCTGAACATCTACCTACATTCCCTCTGACTTGCGGAGGACGGGAGCTGAGGTAGAGCAGATGTACCTGGATGTGCTACGAGATGTCAAGGCAAGTGTCTCCATCCCGGTAGCCATGAAGCTAATGCCCTCAAACCCGAAGGGTCTCAAGACAGACCCTTCGGGTTTGTTCTCTGATCGGTGGGTTGAATGGTCTGTCACCATAAGGTTTTGCTAAGGTCCAGCCCCGATACTGCAAGATGTACAGTATGTTATAATACGATTGTGGATTAAGGCCCAGGTGGTCATGCCATTCGTCAACGTACAGAGGTTAAGATGAGCAATATGAAGATAGGTGGATGATCTTGATAGCCGATGCCCAGAAAGTCGCAGACGATTTTGTCACCATCGTCATGCCTGTCCTCAACGAGGAGAAGCATCTGAGGCGCTGTCTCCAGTCGGTAGTCCATCAGGACTACCCGATGGATAAGTTGGAGATTCTGGTCGTAGACGGCATGTCTGGCGATGGCTCCCGGCGTATCGTTACCGAATTCGCGGCGCAGTATCCGCAGATCAGATTGCTAGACAACCCACGTCGGATCATTCCTGCCGCCATGAACATTGGAATCCGCGAAGCCCGGGGCGAGATCATCCTGCGCGTGGATGGCCACTGTCTACTGGCACCGGATTATATCCGTCAGTGTATCAGATATCTTCGCGAAACAGGGGCCGATAACGTGGGCGGTCCAGCCTGGGCAATGGGAACCAGCTACATCGGCGAAGCCATCGCTCTGGCCCTGGGCTCCCCCTTTGGCCACGGAGGTTCTCCCTTCCGCTACTCCCAGGAAGAGCGTTACGTAGACACCGTCTTCCTGGGGGCCTTCCGGCGGGAGTTGTTCATCAAGGTCGGCTTTTACGATGAGGAACTGGCCTGCGGAGAGGATTGCGAGTTGAACCACCGTATTCGGGCTGCTGGGGGAAGAATCTTGCTCGCACCGGCGATCAAGGTTCGCTATATGACAAGGGACTCCTTGAGGGAACTCTGCCGACAGTACTTCCGCTACGGGTTCTGGAGAATGCAGGTGGTCAGAAAGCATCGTCGTGCCCTTCGGCTACGGCATCTGGGCACGGTGGGTTTTGTTCTCGCATTGATTGTTACGGGGCTGGCGGGATTTTTCGGTCGCCCGTTTGCATACCTCTTGCCCGGGATCGTACTCATCTATCTGGCCGCTTCTCTGCTCTCATCTTTCCTGATCGCCTGCCGAAGCGGATGGAAATACCTGCCCATTTTACCTCCGGTCTTCGCTTGTCTGCACTTGAGTTGGGGACTGGGATTCTTATGGGGTGTGGCCGATGTCTTCCTGTTGGGCCGGCGTGGAGTAAGTTCCGGATGAGGCTCCCCAGGTTGCCTTTCCAGCGACCCGAGCGAAAAGTCCTGGTCGCTGGCACAGGCCAGGCCGGACGGACGATCGTACAGATCCTTCGGGAGCACCCCAGGCTGCACTGCCAGTTGATTGGCTTTCTGGACGACGATCCTGCCCAACAAGGACAGATCATCGAAGGCGCGCCTGTGATCGGGACCTGCCGCGATCTGGTTCCGTTGGTGGAGAAAAACGGAGTCTCAGAGGTCATCCTGGCCGTCACCCACCATATGACCGGAGAACTCTCTGAAGCTCTTGCAGGTTGTCGGGAGCGAGGGGTCAGGGTCATTCTAATGCCCCACCTTTATGAGGAGGTCACCGGCCGGGTATTCGTCGAGCACACCGACCATCAATGGTCCATCCCCGTGCCCATCAACCATACCGTCAGTAGCAAAATGTATGCTTGCTCAAAGCGAGTCATGGATATCACCTTGGGGGCTATGGGCCTTCTCCTCTTTGCTGTCCTCTTCCCCTGGATTGCTCTTGCCGTGTATTTGGACTCACCCGGACCTATCCTGTACACTCAGTACCGGGTGGGGAAGGGTGGGCAAATCTTTCGCATGTTTAAGTTCCGCTCCATGGTCCCCGACGCCGAGAAAGACGGTCAGGCAGTCTGGGCTGAGGTAAACGATCCACGGGTGACCCGTGTCGGTCGTTTTCTTCGGGCAAGCCACCTGGACGAGTTACCGCAGTGCCTCAATATCCTCAAGGGCGAGATGAGTGTGGTGGGACCGAGGCCAGAACGTCCGGAGATCGTGGAGAAGTTAGAGCGTGCTATTCCCTTTTACCGGGCTCGCCATGCTGTAAAGCCCGGCTGGACTGGCTGGGCGTTCGTCAAATATGGCTATGCCGGTTCTGTGATGGACACCCTGATCAAACTCCAGTACGATCTCTACTATATCAAACACCGGTCTCTCTACCTGGACTTACTTATCCTCCTCAAAAGCCTGGCTGCAGTGATCTTCTTCAGGGGAAGATGACCCCCACTTTTGGGGACTTTGTGGCAAAGCAGGAAGTTGAATTGGCTGAACTAGGTTAAGAAACTGTGGGGGCGATTCTTGACTTTGCTCTTTTCGGAATACGGGTGTTTGGAATGTTTGAAGACATATGGTAAAATAGGATAGTTCGTGTGCCTTGCAAATGTTCGGGAACAACAACGAGAATACAAGATAGCCTACACACTGTCCGAGGGGCTCATGGAACTACGTCAATATGCTGCTATCATCTGGCGATGGCTGTGGCTTATCCTCTTGAGCACCGCTCTGGCCGCTGGAACTGCTTATGTGGTCAGCATCCACACGATCCCCGTTTACCAGGCTTCCACTACGTTGCTCGTCAATGAGGCGAAAGATGTAGTAAGCGACTACACTGCCATCCTGACCAGCGAGCGACTGGCGCGCACCTACGCTGAGTTACTGCGTAAGCGGCCTGTGCTGGAAGAAGCCATAAACCGCCTGGGGACTAACCTCACGGTGGAAGAGCTGGCCAAGATGATCACAATCCAATCCGTCCGGGACACTCAGCTCATCATACTCACCGTTGAGGATATCAGCCCGATCCGGGCCGCCTCCATTGCTAACGAGATCCCGCGAGTTTTCGCTGAGCAAAACGAGGAAATGCAGACCCGGCGTTTTGCTGCCTCCAAGGCCAACCTGGCTCAGCAACTGGAGAACATCCAGGCGGACATTGCCCGTACCCAGCAGGCCATCACCAACTCTCAAAACCCCGCGAACCTGAACCAGACCGAGCTGGACCGTCTGCGGCAAGACCTCACAGAGCTTCAGAACAGCTACGCTATGCTGCTTAAGAGCTACGAGGACGTCCGTCTGACAGAGGCCAAGCAGTTGGACACCCTCATTGTGGTAGAGCCGGCTCAGCCGCCGACCAGGCCGGTACGGCCGCGTACGCTTCTGAACACATTACTGGCAGCGGTCGTAGGCGCAATGCTTGCACTCGGCGCGGTTTTTCTCCTTGAATACCTGGATGACACCGTTAAGACCCCCGAGGACGTGACCAGGATATCTAACACTTCTACCCTGGGCGCTGTTGCCTGGATACGTGGTCATAGCGATGAAGACCGTTATCTTTTCCAAGTGGGGGCACGTTCGTCATTTGCTGAAGCTTATCGGGCTTTGCGCACCAGCATCAGTTTTGCGGGGGTGGATCGGCCAATACGCACCCTGTTGGTGACCAGCCCCGGCCCAGGAGAGGGGAAAAGCACCACAGCGGTCAACCTCTCCTACGTTTTGGCCCAGGCAGGCATGAAGGTGCTTTTGGTGGATGGGGATCTCAGACGTCCGTCATTGCATAAGGCATTCAATCTACCCAACAATGCAGGCCTGACCACGTTGCTCCTCTCGCCTACCGCTTCGCTGGATGAAATTGCCTGGTCCACATCTGTCGAGAATCTGTGGGTGGTTACCAGTGGGTTGATTCCGCCTAACCCATCAGAACTTTTGGGAAGTCACCGCATGAAGGATCTGGTCACCCATCTGGGAGAGAGAATGGACATAGTAATCTTCGATGCGCCGCCGGTGCTGGCTGTGACAGACCCGGTAGCGTTGGCTCCCTATACGGACGGGGTCTTGCTGGTGCTGGAGGCGGGCGGGACGCGAGAGCCGGCCTTGCGTCAGACGATTGAAGAACTCTCGAAAGTAGATGCCCGACTCCTGGGGGTTGTCCTCAACAAGCTGCAAGTGTCGAAAGCCCATGGCTACTATTACTACTACTACCACTACGACTACTATTACTCCGATGACGGTCAACATGGAGATAGCGATCGTCGTTACCGGCGAAAGGAACACGTCAACCCTCTGATAAGGGCTGCTCGCCAGGCGTTAAGCCACATGACCCCCAATCGGCGAGACCAGTGATCACCATGCACGCGATGTGCGCCCAATGCTCGACTTTGCCACCTGGGTTCTCGGCTCTCTGGCCGCCATCGGCCTGCTTACTTACCATCCCTATC
>DAOUAJ010000375.1:0-10989 GCA_034433615.1 Anaerolineae bacterium
CTGATGGGCCAGGCTCTGGTCTGGACCCAGACGATCTGTCCGTCCCGCCGTGTCATGCGGTATTCGATGGCCTGTCCGACCCCCCTGATGCTTTCCAGAGGCTCCCCACTGAGCACCTGCTGGACGCCCGCCAGCAAAATGGGTACATCATCCGGATGCATGTACTCTGAGAAGTGATGTCCTATTGTCTCTTCGGGCTCATAGCTGGTGAACGCTTTGGCTGAGGGGTTGGCAAAGAGGATGTTCCCTTCTGCGTCAACGGTGAAGATCAGATCGTTGGTCGTGTTCACCAGGCTGCGATATTTTTCTTCGCTCTGCTGCGTTTCCTCGTACAACACGCTCAGCAGGCCGTAGACTTTCCCGCCGTGCTCCAAGCGCACGGTCATGCTCTTTCTGCCACTGTAACCTGCCGACAGGGGACAGCCAGCGCAGGTGGAGAGCGTATCCTCAATGACCAGGACATCCGGGTGCGCCAGTGCCATCTGAGCGCAATAGGGCATCTCGCCGCGCTCTAGCCGCTTCACCAGGGGCGAGAAGTTCTCGCCCAGACCAGCTTCGGCGGTCGTGACCAACCCTCCGGATCCGTCTAACAGAGCAATCCAGGCGTTATGGTAGCCCTGGGTTCGGATCAAGTTTTCGCAAGCGCCTTTCAAAAGCCGGTCGCGGTCCTTTTCTCTGGTGATGAGCTGGTTGACATTGCGAGTGGCCCGCAGCACGGCGTTAAGGCGCCTGATCCTCTCCTCTGCTCGCCTGCGCTCGGCCAGGCTCTGCTCCCAGTGTTGCAACTCCACGGCTGATCGGCTCTTCCATCAGATTCACTGCCTGAGCCTGACACACGGGAAAAGGCAGACGGAGCGTCACTGTCGCCGGACGGCCCTCGCACTCCAGCACGCGCACGATCAACGCTCCTCGTGTGAAATCCGATGGTTTGACCGTCGTCACCCCTCCTTGACCATCCTCCCACCCAAAGGTAGAATAGATGTGATCTTACTGACTCTCAGCACAGGGGAGGGGAATCTTATGCCTGATCGCAAGCCCATTGGTCCAACGTGGAAGCCGAAGTCCAAAGACGTGATCATCGTCACCAACATCTCTAACGAGAACCTGGCCCTTAAGCTGCCGACCGGCCGCGTGCGGCTGGATATTGGCCATAGCCAGATGATGACTGCCAGCCTTCTGGACTTGCCAGAGATTAAGGAACTGGTTGAAGCAGGTAAAATCACCTGGTCCAGGCCTAAGAACGGACGACGATGATGCCATTACCGGCCTGTCATGGCGAGTGGAATGTCTGTCCCCCAGCCCGATCGTCCTGGAGATGCGGAGTGCGGAGTGCGGAATATTCCGCATTCCGCATTCCGCAATCCGCAAATAAGGGGATGAACCGATGCCCAAACTGATCTTACTTGATGGCCACAGCCTGGCGTTCCGGGCCTTTCACGCGCTGCCTCCTGAGATGACGACATCCTCAGGCGAGCTGACCAACGCCGTCTACGGCTTCACCTCGATGCTCCTGAGCATCCTGAACGAGGAGAAGCCGGACTATATCGCGGTCGCCTTCGATGTCGGCCCTACCTTCCGGCACAAGCTGGCACCGGATTACAAAGCCACGCGCGGCCGTATGCCCGAAGAGCTGCGGGGACAGCTTCCACGCATCCGCCAAGTGGTGGAGGCGCTGAATATCCCCATCTTCGAGATCGAGGGATACGAGGCAGACGATCTGCTGGGCACCCTGGCCCGCCAGGCCGAGGCGCAGAGCGTCCAGACGATTATCTGTTCCGGCGATCGCGACCTGTTCCAGTTGGTGGGCGAGCACATCGTCGTCCGTTATACGCCGGGCGGCCCCCATCCCAAGACCTCCACTTATGACCTGAAGATCGTACACGAGCGCTATCAGCTCTCTCCCCGGCAACTGGTTGATCTCAAGGCGCTGATCGGGGACAAATCGGACAATATCCCCGGCCTCCCCGGCATCGGTGAGAAAACAGCCACCCAACTGCTGCACCAGTATGGCTCGCTGGAGGGAATTTACGCGCACCTGGACGAGATCAGTAGCCAGCGCGTCCGTGAGATACTGGTCGAATATCGCGACCAGGCGTTCCGCAGCCAGCGCCTGGCCACGCTCGTCACCGATCTGCCGATACAACTTGACCTGGACAGATGCCGCACGAGCGATTTCGACCGTGAGCGTGTGCTGGCGCTCTTCCGAGAGCTGGAGTTCCGTAGCCTGGTGAACCGCCTACCGGAGAGCACCCTATCGGGTACGAGCAGGCCAACAGAGGCCGCTACTTCGTCTGCACCCTCCAGCGCGGGAGCACAACTGTCTCTGTTCGACATGGCAGTCACCAGCGTAATTGCTGAGCCGTCGGTCGGAGAAAGCACATCCCAGGCTGTGACCACACCCGAAGCGTTGCAGGCGCTCGTCCAGGCGCTGCAGCAGGCCCCCTGGGTGGCCTTTGACACGGAGACCACCCATACCGACGCGATGCGGGCCCGGCTGGTGGGGCTGGCGGTGGCCTGGCCCGGCCTCGGATCCCTGGCCTGTCGGCCAGGACAGGCCAGCGCAGAGAGCAACGGTCAGGCAGTCTACATCCCAATCGGCCATCAGCCCGAGCAGGCTGGCCCCCAACTGCCGTGGGAGATGGTACGGGACGCTCTGGCCCCCATCTTTGCCGACAGAGGACGGCGGCTGGTGGCTCACAACGCCAACTACGACATCATGGTGCTGCGCCGCCACGGGTTGCCCATCGCCGGCGTGGACTGGGACACGATGATCGCCGAGTGGCTGCTCGACCCATCCGGCCGCAACCTGGGGTTGAAGGGGCTGGCCTTCTCGCGCTTAGGTATCACCATGACGGAAATCAGCGAGCTGATTGGTAAAGGCAAGGCCCAGATCACGATGGACGCGGTGCCGGTAGCCCAGGTCGCCCCCTACGCAGCCGCCGACGCCGAGGTGACATTGCGCCTGATGGGCCTGCAGGCAGCGGACCTCGAGGAGAAGAAGCTGAGCCGGCTGTTCCACGAGGTGGAAATCCCGCTGATCCCTGTGCTGGTGGACATGGAGATGGCTGGCGTCGCCCTGGACGTTGACCTCCTGCGTCAGATGTCTCAGGAGTTGGGCGAGCGGTTGGCGACCTTACAGGAGCAGGTCTTTGAATGGGTGGGCTATCGCTTCAATTTGAATTCCACCCAGCAGCTTTCCGACGCGCTGTTCGGCAAACTGGCCCTGCCGGCTACGGGCCTGCGTAAGACCGCCAGCGGCCATTACTCCACCGCGGCCGATGTCCTGGAATCGTTGCGTGGCCGGCATCCCGTCATTGATTTGATCCTGGAGCACCGCATGCTGGAGAAGCTGCGCTCCACCTATGTGGACGCGCTGCCACAACTCATTAACCCGGCGACGGGGCGGCTGCACACCGACTACAACCAGACAGGCACGGAGACTGGGAGGATCAGTAGCTCTAACCCCAACCTGCAGAACATCCCGATCCGTACCGAAGAGGGGCGGCGCATCCGCAAGGCGTTTGTGGCAGAACCCGGCTGGCGCTTGCTGGCAGCGGACTACTCGCAGGTGGAGTTACGCATTCTGGCTCATGTGTCGCAGGACCCGACGATGCTCGCCGCTTTCGCCCGGGGCGAGGACATCCACGCCAGCACCGCGGCCAGGGTGTACGGCATCCCCCTCCATGAGGTCACGTCGGAGCAGCGACGCGTGGCCAAGGCGGTCAATTTCGGCCTCATGTACGGGCAGGGGGCGTATGGGTTGGCCCAGCAGACCGGCATGGAACAGGACAGGGCAGCCGAGTTCATTGCCACCTACTTCAAGACCTACCCCCAGGTCAAGCAGTATCTGGATCGCACCCGACGGCAGGCCAGGGAGCAGGGGTACGTGGAGACGCTGCTGGGGCGCCGGCGGTACTTTCCGGAGCTACAAAACCGTCGCACGCCGAACAACGTGCGGCAGGCCCTCGAGCGAGCCGCTATCAACGCGCCTATCCAGGGCACGGCCGCCGACATTATCAAGATCGCCATGATCCGGCTGCACGAGGCGTTACGGGCTCGCGGCCTGCACAGCCGCATGATCCTGCAGGTGCATGACGAGCTGGTGCTGGAGTGTCCGGAAGAGGAGCTGGCCGGGGTGGCCGCGCTGGTGCGGGAGATCATGGAAGGGGCGTTCAAGCTGGACGCGCCGCTCAAAGTGGACGTGGAGGCCGGGCCGAATTGGTATGATCTTGCCCGTCTTGGCTGACAGGCCAGGGCACCCTTATGAGCAGGCCGGCATCCCCGAATACTGGCTGATTGACCCAGACGCCAGGCGGGCAGAGTTCTACACCCTAGATGCCGAAGGACGTTACGTGCTGGTGCTGCGCGGAGCCAGTTGCCCCAGTGCCTCGTTACTCATCTTTGGGTTCGAGATCACGGAGACTCAGTAGATCACAGTTTTGCTCCCAAGCCCGTCCTCGGGCGATAGATGGACGCCCCAGGGACGGGGCTTTGAGCCGAAATCGTGATTTACTGAGACTGCCTTGAGAGGACAAAACAACCTTGATCCGGGACACCATCGCTGAATTGATTCGAGAGGGTATTCGCCGCGCCCAGGCTGCTGGCGACCTCCCCGCGTTTGACCTGCCGGAGATCACCGTCGAGCATCCCAGGCAGGCCGACCACGGCGACTATGCCACCAATGTGGCATTGCAACTGGCGCGGGCGGCCAAAATGGCCCCACCCAAGATCGCCCAGATCATCGTCCGGCGCCTGCCCGCGGCTGATTACGTGGGAAAAGTGGACGTGGCCGGCCCCGGCTTCATCAACATCACCCTGGCACCAGCCTGGATCGCCCGCCAGGTGGACACGATCCGGGCGGCCGGCATGACGTGGGGCAACCTGGACATCGGCCACGGCCGGAAGGCGCAGGTGGAGTTCGTCTCCGCCAACCCCACCGGCCCCCTTCATATCGGCCGTACCTGGGGCGCGGTGCTGGGGGACACCATCGCCAGCCTGCTGGAGGCCGTGGGTTACCAGGTCACCCGCGAATATTATTTCAACAACGCTGGCCGCCAGATGCAGATCCTGGGCGAATCCGTGCGGGCCCGCTATCGGGAGTTGATCGGCCGCCCGGCCGATTTCCCGGAAGAGGGCTATCAGGGCGACTACATCTGGGAGATCGCCCGCGCCATCGTGGCAGAGCAAGGGGAGGCCTGGGCCGAGGAAGAGTGGCCGGCCTTCAAGGAGCGGGCCGAGGCCTGGTTATTTAACGACATCCGCCGCACCCTGGAACGCATGGGCATCCACTTCGATGTCTGGTTCAACGAGCACAGCCTGTACACGTCTGGCGCGGTCGAGAAGACGGTGCAGGCATTGCGTGAGCGCGGCTACATCTACGACCAGGACGGAGCTGTCTGGTTCCGGGCGACCCTCTTCGGCGCCGACAAGGATCGCGTCATGATCAAGTCCAGCGGCGAACCAACTTATCGCCTGCCGGACATCGCCTACCACGTCAACAAGATGGAGCGGGGGTTCGACCGCATCGTCAATATCTTCGGCGCAGATCACAAGGACCAGTACCCTGATGTGATCGCTGGCGTGCGGGCATTGGGCTACGACGGCGACCGCATCCAGGTGGTGATCCATCAGTTCATCAACCTGGTGCGCGAAGGTCAGCAGGTGCGCATGAGCACTCGCCGCGCCAATTACATCACCCTGGACGACCTGTTAGACGAGGTAACCATTACCCACCCGGAGTCCGGCGTCACTATCCCGGGCAAAGATCCGGTGCGCTTCATGCTGCTCACCCGCTCGCCCGACAGCCCCATGAACTTCGATCTGGACCTGGTCACCCGCCAGACCAATGAGAATCCGGTGTATTACGTCCAGTATGCCCACGCCCGCATCTGCTCGATCCTGCGCAAGGCGGAAGAAGAGGGCTGGCAGCCCGGCGGACCCAACGGATGGGAGGCCGGCGACGTGACGCTGCTGACCCATCCCGCCGAACTGACGCTGATCCGCAAGATGCTGGAGCTGCCTGAGGTGATCGAGAATGCCGTGCAAAAGCTGGTGCCGCACCAGCTCTCGTTCTACGCGATGGACCTGGCGTCCATCTTCCACGCTTTCTATCGCGATTGCCGCGTGCTCTCCTCAGACCCGGCCGATGCGGCCCTGACGCGAGCGCGCCTCAAGCTAGTGGACGCCTCCCGTATCACCCTGGCCCGCGTGCTGGGGTTGATGGGGATGACAGCGCCGGAGCGCATGTGAAGGGATAAAGCAACGAGGGGATGAGGCAACAGGGTGGCGCGGTGACACGGAGACACGGGGACACGGAGACTCGTCCTGTCTCCGCGTCTCCGCGTCTCCGTGTCCCTCGTCCCTCGTTACTTGTTGCCCGACAGTGGGCCATCCCAATCGGACTATTCCTCGCCTCCCTACTGCTCCGCCTGCTGTGGATTGGCCAGCCCATCGTCGTAGACAGCGTGGAGTGGCTGCGGCGAGGTGCCCGCTTTTTGCTGGCGTTACAGGCGGGCGACTGGGCGGGCACTTACGGCAGCGCCCATCCCGGCGTCACCAACATGTGGCTGATCGCCGCGGGGCTGGCCGGGCGTGCCCTCGTACGCGGCGAGCCGCTCTCAACCCTGGCGTTTACCGTCCTGCCCCGTGACGCTTACCCATCGCTAGAGTACTACATCGCCGCCCGCATTCCCTTTGCCCTGGTCACTTCCCTGTGTGCCGTGCTGATCTACCTCTGGGCCAGCCGCATCCACGGCCGCGAAATCGCATTGATGGCGGCGGTATTGCTGACGCTTGAGCCATTCTGGCTGGGATACAACCGCGTCATTACTACAGACGCCGTGCAGGGTAACCTCATGGTCCTCTCCCTGCTGGCGTTTCTGCGTCACCTGCATGGCCATGGGCGGCGGTGGGCGGTCGTCTCCGGCATCCTCGGCGGCCTGGCGATGGTCACCAAGCTGCCAGCACTCATCTTGTGGCCGGTAGTGGCCATCTGGGCCGTGCTGTGGCGCAGCAGAAGTGTCTTTGATGCCGGGCGTGACGCCATGGTGGATGAAGACGGGATCACGAAGTCACGAAGGCTCGCGAAGGACGCGAAGCGCGAAGCCTGGCCTGGCTACCAGGCCAGGGATCACGAAGCGAAGCCTGTCCTGGCCGTCAGGCCGGGGAATGCAAAGGCCCGCGGGTGCTCCTTCGCGCTCTTCGTGCTTCGTGACCTTCGTGTTGCTTCGCGCCTTCGTGGTCCAAATCCCATTTTCAGGACAGGCGGAGGTACCGCCCCCGTGGTAATCACCCTCCTCGCCTGGGGCATGCTGGCGGCCTTCACTGCGGCCGCCGTGTGGCCGGCGTTGTGGGCTGATCCCGCCGACGTCGTGCAGAAGGTGAGCGCACAGATCACGCAGGTGGAGTTGGGCGAGCGACACCAGTTTTTCCTGGGACGGACGGTGGATGCGCCCGGCCCCGCCTTTTACCCGCTGGCCCTGCTCTTCCGCACCTCGCCGCTGACGCTGCTGGCCGCGCTGGGGACGTGCATTGCCCTGGCCATCCCTGCCACGCGGCGCCAAGAGGGCGGGCATGGAGGCACTGCCCCTACGCCACCGAAATGTATGGGCGATCCCTCCGTGGTCGCCCGTGTCCACCCGCGCTTGGTCACGCTGTGGCTGATCTTCCTGGCTGCGTTGCTCGCGGCGCTGACCCTGGCCGAGACCAAGTTCGATCGCTATCTGATCCCGGCTTACCCTGCACTGGCGTTGATCGCAGTGACCGGGCTGCACGCGCTCTTCCGTGCTGGGTGTTGCGTGTTGCGTGTTGCGTGTTGTGTGGTTCGTGGTTCGTGTTTCGGGTTCCGTGTTCCGTCGTCTATCGTCCGTCGTCTACCGCCCGCCATTGCGCTGCTCGTGCTGGCAGTGGCCCAGGCGGTCTTCCTCTTTCCCCGCTTCCCCGACCTCCAGGCATTCTACAACCCATTCTCGGGCGGTGCCTCTGCCGCTCGCCAGATGCTCATGATCGGCAACGGGGAAGGGCTGGATCAGGTGGGAAGATGGCTATCGGCCCAGGAGGGTGCCGCCAACCAGATGGTCGCCGCCTGGTATCCCTCCGTCCTGGCTCCCTTCTTCGTCGGCCGCACCATCGAATTGAACCGGCAATTGCCCGACGGTTTCTGGCCATGGGCGATGGCCAACCACGTTGTCCTCTACGCCAATCAGATTCAACGAAGGCTCCCGAACACCCAGATCACCCGTTATTTTCAGGAACAGCCGGCCGAGTTCACCGCGCGGCTGGCAGGCATTGACTATGCCTGGGTCTACCCGGGGCCGATGGTGCCATCGGGGCCACTGCCGGCCGCAGCTCTCCCCCTGGAAGCGATCTTCGAGGGGCAACTCAAGCTGATCGGCTGGGAACCGCCCGCTGATCCCTCGTCCACCGGAGGGGGTAATTTGCGCCTCTACTGGGAGGTGCTGAAACTACCGACGACGGATCTCAGCGTGTTCATCGGGTTGCGCGATCGCGAGGGACATCTGTGGGGACGGCACGATCGGCCACCGGTGGATGGATTTCTGCCTCTGGACCGTTGGCTGCCCAAGATGCGGATACGAGACGCCCAGGTTGTGGCCGCTTTTCCTGGCACACCCCCCGGGACGTACGAGCTGGAAGTGGCCCTGTTCTCACCGGGGTTAGGGCGCAATCTGCTGGTGACGGACAGCAGCGGCACCCCTCGGGGCGACCGCCTGCGGTTGGGCACGATCACGATAGGGCCAGAGCCTGTGCCCGCCGATCCGGATCGTCTGGAGATGGGGCAACGGCTGGATGCCTCGATGGGCGAGGTGATCCTTCTTGGGGTCGAACGCGGGGCAGATGAGCTACCCGATGGTGGGGTGTGGCCGTTGGTGCTATGGTGGCAAGGTGAGGTTACTTCATCCCGGTCGCTCAATATGGGGCTGATGCTGGTAGATGAAAATGGTCAGGGCTGGCGACGGGCTGCCCGTCGTCCGGTGGGCGGGGCTTATCCCACCGATCGTTGGTCGCCACACGTGATCGTTCGAGATGCGTGGGATGCATTGATTCCGCCCGGCCTGTCGGACGGCGCTTACCAGGCATTCATCGTGACCTACACCCCAGATGGAGAAGAGATCGGGCGTGCAGCCATCGGTACGGTACGGGTGCGCGGCCGCCCACACACAACGACGATCCCCTCGATGCAGGTCTCCGTGGCGGCCAATTTTGGCGGGAAGGTGGAATTGCTGGGATATGATCTGACCGACGCAGCCGGCCAGCCTGCATTGCGCTGGCGGCCGGGCGAGGCTTACACCGTGACCTTGCACTGGCAACCGAAGGCGGAGTGGGGGACATCTTACATCGGGTTTGTGCACCTGCTGGATGCAAACCGGCTGGTGGTTGCGCAGCGAGACCAGGTGCCGGGCGAGGGGCAGTTGCCCACCACCGGCTGGCTGCCCGGCGAGGTGCTGGCCGATCGCTACCGGCTGGCTTTGCCGCCGGAGCTACCCGCGGGCACGTATACACTGGAGGTCGGGCTATATCATCCTGGTTCCCTTGAGCGGCTGCCCGTGCTGGACGCGGCCGGGAATCCGACGGCCGATCACGTCATCCTGGGAGAAGTGATCGTGGAGGCAGCACCGTGAACCGGCTGGATCGCTATGATGGCTGGGCCACGCTGATCCTGGCCCTGGGCGCGTTTCTACTCCTCTTCGCCACGGAAGGGACGGTAGCAGTAGGATGGGATGAGCCCATTACCACCGAGAACGGCCAGCGCATCGTGATGTGGCTGGGGACGTTCGTGAGCGGGCTGGTTCAGGCCGATTTGAGCCAGGCGCTCGATCCGGTCGCCATCGGCTGGAGCTTTGGATTGAACAACGAGCACCCGCCAGTGGCGAAGGCAATCAGCGGGCTGGGGTGGGCGCTGACCCGAAGATGGCTCCCCTTGCCCACGGCACACCGCGTGGGGCCGATGGCGCTGGCGGCCGCGCTGGTGGCGCTGATCTACGTGGCCGTGCGGCAGGCGGGGGCCGGGCGGCCGGGCGCGCTGGTGGGCGCCCTGGCGTTACTGGACATGCCACGCGTCTTCTTTCACGCCCACGTCGCCGCGCTGGATCTGCCGGCGGCGGCCATGTGGTTCTTCGCCGTGTGGGCCTTCTGGCGGCTAGCCTCTAAGGTTCGTAGCCTGCCCTGGCGGTCAGGCCAGGGTCAGCCACATAGCGATAGCGGAGTGGCGTCAGACGGCACCCTGGCCCCAGGGCGGGCTTCACTCCGTTCTGTGCCTGACTACAAACCGTCAATTGTCCTGAAAGCGGCCCCCCATGTCATTCCGAGCGAGTCTGCGAGCGAGGAATCTCGCTGCACTTCGGCAGGAGGAGCCTGTCCCTTCGGCAGACTCAGGGCAAGCTCTGGCCGTCAGGCCAGGGATTCTTCGTCGCGAAAAACGCTCCTCAGAATGACGTTTTCGCTGGTCGCGGCGTCGCTCGCGACATGGATAGCTACTTTGTGGCTGTGGATTGCTCCCGGCCTGGCGTTCGGCCTGGCGTTGGCCACCAAGATCAGCAATGTGCTGGTCCCTGTAGGCGTGGGATTGTGGTTGCTCACCGCGCGCGAACGGCGCTGGCGCTGGGATCTGTGGGGCCGGCTGATCCTGGCCGGGCCGCTGGGGCTGCTGACGGTGATCGCCCTCTTCCCCTGGCTTTGGTCGGACACAGTGACCAAGCTGGAGGGGTGGGTCCGTTTCTTCACCGTCAGCCACTACGAGATCTACCAGTACTACTTCGGCAGGACCTACCTGGAACTGCCATGGCATTTCCCCATCGTGACGGTGCTGACGACGGTGCCGGTGTTGCTGCTCGTCCTGGCGGGGATCGGGGCAGCACGAGCGCTCCGGACAGGGCCGACGCAGTCTGCAGCCGCATTGTGGTTGATCAACGCGCTACTCATAGTGATTTGGTTCATGCGGCCGGCCAGCCGCGCCTTCGACAGCGACCGGCT
>DAOUAJ010000376.1:0-13293 GCA_034433615.1 Anaerolineae bacterium
CCGGATGGCGGCGCCGGTGTTGACCAGCACTAGGCTGCGCACGCGATCGGGCCAATCCAGTGCCAGGCTGAGGGCCACGCAGCCGCCCAGGGAAAGGCCCAGGACGTGCGCCGGGCGCGCCCCCAGCCGATCCAGTAACTCCGCCACGTCGGCAGCTATGCGCTCGATGGAGAGCGAGCCATCAGGCAGCGGTGTACGGCCGTGCCCGCGCAGGTCCGGCGCAATCACCCGGTAGCGGGTGGCGAAGGTCGGCATCTGCAACGCCCAATCTGCCCCACAGGAGCCCAACCCGTGCAGCAGCACCAGGGGCGGCCCCTGCCCTCCCGCCTCATACCAAAGCTGCAAGCTCTCCAGCTCAATCCATGTCATCGTTATCAGCCGTCAGCGATCAGCTATCAGCTATCAGCTACCAGCCATTTGGTTCAAGGCTTGGGCCAGCAGACCCCAGGAAACGGTGCTGGTGGGGATCAATCGTGTGCTCACAGAACTCACCGACTGCCTTCAGCCAGCACCGGCTTGCTGCGTGAGAAGGTTGACTCCACGCCAGCCGGCTCGCCTGTGAGGATCTCCAGTGTCAGCCGGACGTCCTCCTCCGCCTCATGCACGTTCATCGTGCCGATCACCACCATGTCGGTGGGCTTACACGTGCTGAAGACAAAGTTCAGCCCGGTGGGGGGCAGGATGCGGCCTGAGCCCAGCGGCTTGATGCACATCACCGGCTTGGGGGTGCGGCGGATCACCTTGCCGATCCAGTCCGTCTCCACCTGACAGAGGAAGCCGGCCGAGTTGTACGGCTGGATGTAGGTCGCCACGTCGTAGCCGGCCTTATCGCACACCGTGATCGTCTCCGGCCGGTGGGTGCTCAACCCCGGGATCATGCCCAGCCGCCGGATCTCGGCCAGGATCGGCTCGATCCCCTCGATGCGCGTCTCGGCCGGCAGCAGATGGGTATCGGTGTACATCATGTGGGGCATGCAGATGTGCGCGCCCGCCTCGGCTGAGCGGCGCACGCCAGCGATCACCTCGTCTACCGTGTGACCAGCGGGTGTGGCGATGTAGATCACGCGCATGCCGGTGTTGCGCTCGACCTGGTCCAACGCTGCGATCAGCTTGTCGTCCAGGGGCCCCATCACCGCATTGACCCCCAGCTCGGCGAAGCGGCCGATCACCTCGGCGATGCGCTCGACCGTGAAGTACTCACGAATCCAGCGATCACGGGCCGCGCTGAAGTGCGAATAGCCGAGGAATCCGTTGGTCCCACAGATGAGGCGAGTGATCTCCAGGTCTTCGACATAGGTCGTAGGGAATGCCATCGTTGTCCTCCGTTGTCTGTCAGCAGTGGATAGGCGGCAAACCACGCCGGACGTTTCACACCGATGCGATGATAACACACAAGGCCGGGGCGGTCAATGACTCGCTGTGTATAAAACGTCACGGCGAGTATAATACGCCTCAAAGCTGATGGCTGATAGCTGATGGCTAATAGCTGATGATTGAAGGCCGGCTAACCGCCTGCCCCAGCAGTCAGCGCGACCATGATGAGTGTGCCCAGATTGTCCCAACCAGAAGCCAGCCTGCACTCAGACCGCAAGCCCATCGCCGCCCCTCCTCTCTCCATCATGAGGAGAAGCGTCCGCCAGATGCTATGTCGGCGTGGGTTGTTGGTACTCTTGCTCTTTTTCTTTCTGATCGCCCTCCCCAGCGAACACTTTCCACCCGACGAACGATTTGAACGTCAGATTGATGGGCTGACCGGTCCCTATCAGTTCAATCTCTGGGCATGGGAGGTCAACGGACTGGCCCAAAAAGCACGAGAGACGATAGTCAATCCGATCGCCGGCCTGTCGCCGTCTCAGCGGACGCGGCTGGTGCGCGATTACGTCACGACCGCCCGGCGCATCGGCGAATTGGAGGGGAAAATCGAGCGGATGTACGCGGACACGACGGTGGCCAACCCGGACGCGGCTACAGTCAGATTACGAGAGCAGGTGGCCGTGTTGCGACAGGAGCAAGCGGCTCGCCGGCCTGCCGCCGAGGCCGTCCTGCAATCCCAGATCAGCGCTGTCCTGGCCGATGAGGGATTGACAGTGGTCAGATGGGTGTGGCCGCCCGTCAAATTCGCCTTCTCCGAGCCCCCCTACTATCTGATCATCTCCCCGCGCGCTCGCATCGCCTTACGTATGGGCGTCTACCTGCAACCGGATCTTCCTCTAGATCAGCAAGTGACGTTGGAGACGAGAGCAGAAGCGCTGGATGACGTGTCGGCGCTGGTGGAAGGGATCGGCGGCTTCGGCGCTTTCCCTACCATGGTGATTGACCGGGCCAGCCTCGATTGGATCCTCAACACCATCGCGCACGAGTGGGCGCATAACTACCTGGTGTTTCGCCCGCTGGGCTGGCATTATTACGAGAACAACGATACCATCACACTGAACGAGACGGTAGCCTCCATTGTAGGGGACGAGATCGGACAAAAGGCACTGGAACGATTTTACCCCGATCTGGTGCCGCCCAGACGCACACCCGCCAGCCAACAACGCCCTATCGAAGTGGAAACTTTTGACTTTGGCCGGGAGATGCGAGCTACCCGGCTGGCGGTGGACGCGCTGCTAGCGAAAGGTTATGTCAACGAAGCTGAGGTCTTCATGGAGGCGCGTCGGCAGCGGTTCGCTGATCACGGCTATGTGATCCGCCGCCTCAACCAGGCGTACTTCGCCTTCCACGGCAGTTACGCCACCGGCCCAGGCGCGGTGGATCCGATTGGCCCCAAGCTCACCAAGCTGCGGGAGGTCAGCCCGTCCCTGGCGGCGTTCCTGCACACTGCCGCCGGCATCACATCCGTAGCCGAGTTGGATGCCGCGCTCCAGGCTCGCGGCATCATGCCATAGCTTATGAACCTGCCCTCCCTGCTTCCAGCTTACTTTCTGCGCCGGGACAACCGATTCCGGGCCACCATCGAGGTTGATGGCCATCCGGCCCCGGCTCACGTGCCCAATTCGGGCCGCCTGAGCGAACTCTTCGTACCAGGTGCACCGATCTGGGTCAGCCCTGCTCCTGCATCCGGCCGCAAGACGATGTATGACCTGCGCCTGGTGGCCCACGCGGGCGTGCTGGTTTCCGTTGATGCGCGTCTGCCTGCTTCCCTGCTGGTCGAGGCATGGAGAATGGGACGCCTGCCGGGCTTTGCCGGATATGAGACGCTGGAGCACGAAGTGCAGACGGGGGATAGCCGCCTGGACTTGCGCCTGTGGCACGCCGGCGAACCGTGCTGGATCGAGGCCAAGTCCGTGACGCTGGTGAACAATGGCATCGCCTTGTTCCCTGATGCCCCCACTTCGCGCGGCACCCGCCATCTGGAGGAGCTTGTCCGGCTACGGCGAGAAGGCCATCGGACCGCGGCCATCTTCGTGGTGCAACGGTCGGATGCGACGAGCTTTGCCCCTCATGTCGTTGCTGATCCTCTCTTTGCCCATACGTTAGGCACAGCGGCCATAGCCGGGGTGGAGGTCCTGGCCTTCACCTGTCGGGTGAGCCTGACCGAGATTGTCCTTGACCATGCCATCCCGGTGTGCCTGGCTGACCGGCTCTGGCTTTGACGTGCACGTCTGGTCTGTCGCCCATTGTCCGTCGGTCAAGAAAGCCGGTTTCAGCCGCCACGGTAACCCTGCTACCATCAGCAATACCTCATCTGCAGCAGCCGCGATCTGCTGATTCACCCGCCCCAGCGCATCCCGATACACCCGCCCCAGCGGATACGGCGGCACCAATCCCATCCCTACCTCGTTGCTGACCACAATCCACGAGAGCCCCGTCCCGGTATGGGGCGCCAACTCACCAACGGCGGCCAGCAACTGCTCGGCCTCGGCCAGGGCGGCCATCTCCCCCTGCGCAGGGTCCAGCGACTCGCCCATGGCCACCAGCACGTTGCTGACCAGCAGCGTCAGGCAATCCACCAGCACCACTGCCGGAGGTGCCATGGCCGTTGCCAGCCACCGACGCACGGCCGGCCCCACCGCTCGCGGCGCTTCCAGCGTCTGCCAGGCGGACGGGCGCTCCGCCCGGTGCGCTGCGATGCGAGCCGCCATCTCCTCATCGGAGGCCTGAGCGGTCGCCACGTACAGCACCCGGTCGCTCCCGCGCTCCCAGGCCAGCCGCTGCGCGTAGGCGCTTTTGCCGCTGCGCGCCCCGCCCAGGATCAATGTCAGGCGTGGATTCACGGTTTCACGCTCCTGGCCCTCATCGGCTCACCCGCTCTACCGCCGCGCGCCAGGCCGCCAGCGAGCTGAAGAAATCCGCCTCGCTGAAGACCTCCAATGTCACCACGCCCCCGAAGCCGTCGGCCAGGAATGCCACCACCGGGTCCAGCCGCTCCGGCGGCATGTGCGCCAGCGACTTGTGATCGCGCTCGGCCAGGCCGTGAACGTGCACAATGCGCGTGCGCTCGGCCCAGGAACGCAAATGCTCCAGGGGATCTGTCCCCTGCACCCACAGATGGCCGACGTCCACACAGCGGCTAATCGGCAGCGAGGGAACGATCGGCGCGAAGGCGGCCGGGTCCCACTGCTCTACGTTCTCCAGGCACAGGCGATGCGGTTCATCCAACCAGCCGCAGACGATCTCCAATGAGCGTTGCGCCCGTTCCTGCCAGCGTTTCACGTCGTCTGGAGCGGGCCGGCCCTGCAGAGCTTCCCCGTTGAGATGAACGACATAGCCCCAGGGGTGCAATGGGCATGTGGAATCAATGACTTTGCGCGCCTTCTCCAGCGAGACGTGCGTCGCGCTGCCGTCATCGGCCAGGCGCAAATCCAGCGGCAAGTGCACGGTATACGTCAACCCATGCGCGGCCGCCAGTTCGTTGAGCCGGGCGACGGTGGCCGCGTCGGGCAGGTTGCTACCGTAATCGTCCACCTCGAACAAGACCAGCTCCACGTCGCCCACCAGGCCGGCCAGCCGCTCCACGTTGGGCAGGAGATCAGCGGGGTAGACATACGAAGTCGAACCGATCCGCACGAACTGGCCCTCCTCTCTCCCTTGAAAATGTAGGACAAATTTGAAATTTGTCCTACGTTCACCGGCATTTTCATCCGAACGTTGGTGAACGCAAGTTCATGGAGAATTCCTTTGAGACGTTTCACACCCAGGCCAGCGTGACCAGGACGATGGCTTCCACGCCCTCAGCGATGGCGCCGTAGATGTCGCCAGTTAGCCCACCGAGACGGCCGGCCGCGAAGCGAGCCAATGCCCACCCGGTGACCAGAGCGGCCATGAGGGCGATCACGCCGTCGAGCCTGAACCAGGCCGCCACGGCCAGGGCCGTGAGCGTCGCCCAGGCCACATGCCACCTATGCAGCCCCTGCCGGAAGCGATCGCCCATGCCGCCCGGACGGGCGCTGGGCCAGCCGGCTGCGGCCAGCACGATCGCCCAGCGCCCCAGCGTCGGCGCCAGGAGCAGGGGCGCGGTATCGCTCGCCATCTGCAACCCTGCCAGCTTGACCAGCAGAAGCAGGACAATGCCGATCACGCCAAAGCTGCCCATCCTCGGGTCACGCAAGATCTCCAGCCGGCGTTCTCGATCCACGGCAGATAGCAGCGCATCACAGGCGTCTCCCCACCCGTCCAGGTGCAGCCCACCGGTGATCCCCACCCAGGCCACCAGCAGAAGGGTCGCGCGCAGCAAGGTGAAGCCGGGCATCCCATCCAGCCGGTCCAGGATCGCCGCCCCCGCTGCCAGCAGCCCGCCTATGCCCAGGCCCACCAATGGATAGAAGGCCATCGCTCGACCGAGCGGCGCGCCCGCATCCCAGCGTGGGCGCGCCGGCAGAATGGTGAGCAGGCTGAAAGCCCGCAGCAAGTCATTCACAGCGTTCGCTCACGCCCGCCTCGGCGAAGGTGGCCATCTCGTTGATGATGCGGGCGGCAGCCTCAATCACGTGGAAGGCCAGCGCGGCACCGGTCCCCTCGCCCAGGCGCATTCGCAAGTCCAGCAGCGGCTGCAATCCCAGGTAGGCCAGTGCCGCCTCATGCCCGGGCTCCTGGGAGCGATGTCCGGCGATCAGGTAGGGGCGCAGGCCGGGGGCGAGCGTGCAGGCGATGAGCGCGCCCGCCGTGGCGATGAAGCCATCCACGACGATCGGCGCCCTCGTCGCGCCGGCTGCGATCATCGCGCCGGCGATGGCGCCGATCTCAAACCCGCCCACCTTGCTCAGCACGTCCAGGCCGTCGCGAGGATCGGGCCGATTCACGGCGATGGCTTGCTCGATCACCTGGACCTTGTGTTCCAGGGCGTCCGAGGTGATCCCGGTCCCACAGCCGGTCACCTCGCGCGGCGGCCGGCCCGTGATCACGGCGGTGATCGCCGCCGACGGCGTGGTGTTGCCGATCCCCATGTCGCCGCAGGCCAGCAGATCCAGGCCCCGCTCGATCTCCTCCTGGACGACGCGCCCCCCCAGCTCCAAAGCGGCTACGGCCTGCTCACGCGTCATCGCCGGGCCCACTGTGAAATCGGCTGTGCCCCAGGCGATCTTCCCCGGGACCAACCCGTCCGTGGGCGGGATGTAAGCAGCCACGCCGGCGTCTACCACGGTCACGCGTGCGCTGGCCTGCCGGGCGAGCACGTTGATGGCCGCGCCGCCCCGCAGGAAGTTCAGCACCATCTGTGGCGTCACCTCCTGGGGATAAGCGCTGACCCCGCGAGCGACAACGCCGTGATCGCCGGCGAAGACGAGCACGGCCTTGCGAGTGGGGACAGGCGGCGGGCAGCGTCCGGTGATGCCGGCCAGTTGCACACTGAGGTCCTCGAGACGGCCCAGGCTGCCCGCGGGCTTGGTCAACCTGTCCTGGCGGGCGCGCGCAGCCGCCATCGCGGCCTCATCCAGAGGCGCGATCCGATTGAGCCAATCGAAAATAGTCATGTAAAACCTCCTCTTGTCGGAGCGGCGGGGAGGCCTATGAGCGAGGGTGCAAAAAACCCGGCCGAGGGATTCAGGCCGGGTTTTGCAAACACCCAGGAAACCTCAAACCCGAAGGGTTTCGGAAAACCCTTCGGGTTTGAGATCCTTGCCCTAACCCCAACCCGCGAAGGTTAGCGGCTCCACCGAGGCGGGCGACCTGGCTCCCTGGCAGGTAGCTGGTAGCTAATAGCTGATGAATCCGCCAGGTTACAGTTGCGGGACAGCGCCGGACTTCCCTGATGGGTCACCGGCTTCGCCCTTGCGGCCCTCACCATCCGGGATGAGGGCACCTCGGATCGGAGCAGGTTTTCGGTTGAACGAAGAAAGTGTATCACATCGCTCATAATGTGTCAAAGTAGCAGAATGCACTCCGTCCATATCATGTTTGACGGGACTCCAGCGGCAGCGCCACGTAGAACGTGCTCCCCCGTCCTTCCCCCTCGCTCTCCGCCCAGATCCGCCCCCCGTGCGCTGCTACGATGGCCTTGCACAACGCCAGCCCGATCCCCATCCCGCCGAAGCGACGGCTCATGCTTCCATCCACCTGGTAGAACCGCTCAAACACCCGCCCCACCTTGTCCGGCGGGATGCCGATTCCCTGGTCTGAGACCGCGATGATAACCTGATCCCTCTCCGCCCAGGCGCGCACCTGCACCACCCCACCGTTCGGGCTGAACTTGACGGCATTGTCCAAGAGGTTCTCGACGACGTGCCCCAGAAAGTTCGGGTCCGCCTGGACGGGGGGCAAGGGGGAGGATACCTCCAGCCGGAGCTGGATTCCGGTCCCGGCCACCCGCACCTCCCAGGGCTGCACCGTCTGCTGCAGCCACAGGTCCAGGTCCAGGATAACCCGCTGAAGCACATCGGGGCTGATCCTCTGCAGCATCAGCAGCCGATCGATCATGAAAGCGAGCCGCTCCCCTTGCCGGTACATGACCTTCACAGCCCTTTCCTGCTCGGCCGTCAGCGATCCCAGGACACCGTCTTTCATCAATTGAACATACCCATTGATGAGGGTCAACGGGGTGCGCAATTCATGGGAGACGTTGGCGATCATCTCGTCCTTGGCGCTCAGAGCCGCTTGTAGCTCCTCAGTCTGTTCCTTGATCCGCCTCTGCATGTCCTCAAAGGCCTCGGCCAACTGGCCCAGCTCGTTGTGCACCCTCACTCCGACGGGATAATCCAGGTCCCCCTGCCCCATCCGCCTGATGGCTATCTTCAGGGCGCTAATCGGCCGCAGCACCTGAACCAGGATCAGCCCGTACCCCAGAGCCAGCGTTAGCCCCCCGCTCACCAGAAAGGCCAGTTGAGCCCATCGCAGGCGTGCCACCCGGCCCTCGGCCGCCGCCTGGTAAAGGCGCACCGCCTCATCCATCTCTTCCAGTATCACCCCGGACAGGCGCTCCAGGTCAGTAACCCCCTGGGTGAAAGCCGGGCTGCCCGGCTCGTTCTCCAGCACAGCGTGGGCTGCCTGGTGCAGGGATTCCCAGGTGGCCTGTACCTCCCCCAGAGCCGCCCGGAAGGCCGGGTTGGTGGCCGGGGGCACGGAGACGGCCGTGCCCGCGTAGGTGAGCTGTCCACCATCCATCAGAGCCCGCAGGCCCTCCTCGAACTGGTGGGCGGTGGTGTGCATTTGGGCCAGGTAACGGGGGTCCTGCCCTTTCCACAGGCCCAACCAGGCTTCTTGGGCTGTCTTCTGGCTGAGCGCCCGCTGCCGGCTGGCCAGGTTTATGAGCAGCGCGTCATACTGCTGCGCCTGGGTGGCCCACAGGCTGACCGCCACCGACAGCCCGCCGATCAGCATCAAGACCGCGAAGACCAGCCCTATTGTGACACGAATAGAATAAGCATACATGCTGACCAACTCCGTACTCTTGCCAATTACGTTTGACGTTTCACCGGCGCTGCCACCTCATCCACTTGGGACAGTTTTAGATCAAGTGGAACGATAGTCCGAACTCTGAGGCGGACCGGTGGTCAGTTGGTCAGTCGGTGGGGTTAAGGACGCAGAGAAGTGCTGAGAGAGGGATTGAGGAGAACTGGCTCGGTGGTGTCTGCACTGCGTCAGCCGGGTTGTAGAACATTTGTTCGGGGGGTAGACATAATGTAACGAGACAAGCCAAATTTAGAGCGCGCGCCAGCCAGGACCGTGAGCCAGGTATCAGCCAAAGAGGGTACAGCCATGGAGCACCTTCAGGGATGGTCAGGCAACCGTTCTCTATCGCACGTACTTACGATTATATTATCCCCGCAATCATTGTGTCAAATTTAAGCTTGAGCACGGCGGTTAAAACCACGTGCTACGGGAGGCGAAACCATCCCACGGTGGTTTCGGAGCAGTCGGCGCAGGCCGACTTTGCTCCAGGTAGCCCGCGAATTCATTCGCCGAGCTTTCCAGGAGCAGATCGGCCAGAGCCAGCACCCCCGGTCGTCGCAGCCCATCAAAACCCCCACAGCCCTTCCCGAGTTGCCCGAGCTTCAGCTCGCGGGTATAATCACCAGCGTTGGTGTTACCCTTGACAACGGCGGAGGCGTCACCTTGCCATCACTCTCTGACATCTTCGAGGCTGTACGGGTGGACTTCGAGCGTCGAAACGCGCTGCGCGACGAGACTCTGCGCCGCTCGCGGGAGTTAATCCGCTTCTGCTCCCTGAGCATCCGCGCCACCCATCGGCGGGAATGGGCGGAGGCCTCTCAACTACTGGAGACGGCTCGCCAGACAGCCACACAGATGATGGCCGATCTGGCCGGTTATCCCGACCTTTACTTCGCTGGCTACACCCAGGATGCCCTCAAGGAGCTGGCCGAGGCTTACATCGTTAACGCGCTGGTACAGGGCCAGTCGTTGCCTTCGCCGGATCATTTGCACATCGAGTACCCGGCTTATCTCAACGGCCTGGGCGAGGCGATGGGCGAACTGCGCCGCTACATCCTTGACCTGATCCGCTCTGGCAAGGCGGCCGAGGCCGAGCCGCTGCTGGAGATCATGGACGATATCTATAGCCAACTCGTCACTGTGGATTACCCCGATGCGATCACGGGCGGGCTGCGCCGGACGACGGACATGGTGCGCAGCGTGCTGGAACGCACGCGCGGCGATTTGACGATAGCGGTCCGCCAGGATCAGATGCAGGCTGCCCTGGCCGCGCTGGAGAAGCGGCTGGACGTCTCGTCGGCCGGGGAGGCCCCTGCATGACCACGGACCACGAGCTGATCCGCGCCAGCGAGGTCGGCATGTATGCCTACTGCGCCCGCGCCTGGTGGCTGCAGACGGTGCGCGGCGTGAGCAGCCAGAACGTCCAGGCAATGCAGGCTGGCGTCCGCCGCCACACGCGACATGGGGGCCTGGTGGCGCGTGCTTACCGACTGCAGATCCTCGGCTACACGTTACTCGCATTGGCATTGCTACTGGTAGCCGCACGGCTACTGGTGGCCATGTGACCATTCACCCTGGGGACATGGTAGTATGCCCAGACAAAGCACGCATCTCCTTCTGCGGCTGGCTCTGAGCGCTATCCTGGCGGTAGTCGCCTGGTACATGCTCAGCCTTATCCACACTGGGGATCTGGCTGCCCCCGGGCAGCCCATTTTCGTCGGCCGGCCCTGGATGCGCCCGCCGCGCCCCACGTCCACACCCTGGCCCACGCCCACATCTGTGCCGACGCCGATACCGTTGCCGACGCCAACATCCACACCGGTATCCATGCCGGCTCCCACACCCGACGCGCGCATCCGCGCCCTGGTTGAGGAAAACGGGTTTGATCCGGCTGGCCGTTTCATCGTCGTGGACCAGGATCGCCAGCGAATGATCGTGGCGGAAGATGGGGTGATCGTGGCGGATTTGCCGGTCAGCACTGGCGATCCTGATCGCGGTTATCGCACTCCAGCCTGGGTAGGGCGGGTCGGTGAATATTGGGGCACGTTCTCGGCCTCTGGGGTCAGCGCCGACGAGGCGTGGTTCCTCTTCAAAGACGGAGGCAGCATCCTGATCCACGGCGCGCCCTACGTGGTTGAGGACGGCGTCAAGAAATACAAGGAGATGTATGCGTTGGGCGCGTTTCCGGCCAGCCAGGGGTGCATCCGCCTCCACCCGGAGGATGCCGAATGGTTCACGCGGTGGGGGCCATACAACGTGCCGATCATTATCCTGCCGTGGACACGCGGGCCAGCGCAGGGGTAGATGGTTGGGTTGTTGGGTTGTTAGGTTATTGGGGTTGTTGGGTTGTTAGGTTATTAGGTTGTTGGGTTGTTAGGCCATCAGAGAGGGAGCAATCACCCAATCACCACGAAAAGGATTTGACGATCATGTTGTGGGGCATCGCCTTGCTTCTCGCCCTGGCCGGCCTGCTGGTACTGTGGTGGTCCGGTCGAACCCGTCAGGCGACCGGGCTGCCCGCCGGCCGGGTGATCTACGCGGATACCAGCCAGTGGCGCCGCGCCGAGGCCCCGATCATCAGCCAGCGTTGGGGGCTGGTGGGGCGCCCGGATTATCTGGTAACGCACGGTCGTGAGACGATCCCCGTGGAAGTCAAGTCCGGTCGCTGCCCCACCCAATCGTATGATTCTCACCTTTTGCAACTGGCCGCCTACTGCCTGCTGGTGGAGGACTGGACCGGTCGCTGCCCCTCCCGCGGGCTGCTCCATTACGATGACGCCACAGTAGAGGTGCCCTTCGACGACGCGTTACGACAGGCGCTCTTGGACACTCTGGCGGACATGCGACGGGCCGCCATGCGAGCAGACGTAGCCCGATCGCACGATGATTCTGCCCGCTGCCGGGGGTGTGGCCTGCGTCACGCCTGCGATCAAAGCCTGGCTTCTCCGCGCTGATGGCTGACCGCTGTTTTCAGGAACGGGAAACACATCATGGCAATGGATCGGCAAGAGGCAGTAGAGGCGATTCGCAAGTTACTGAAGGCTCGCGATGAGAAAGAACTCAGCCAACTCATCGGCTTGTATCTCCCTGCCGTTGATGGCACGTTCTTCACAGTGTTGGGCCAGGCGGTGGAGCAATTGAAACGAGAGAATAAACCGGGAATCGCCCAGGCCCTGGAAGTATTGGGCGCCCAGATCCTCAGGATGAAGACGCTGATTTGACCTATGTTCGCTCCCCACAAACTGTGGCAGATCCTCATCTCGATGGCAGTCATCACCACGATCACCTGGATCGGTGAGCGGTACAGGGGCGCGGCCGGCGTTCTGGCCACAATGCCGCTGACTATCCCGATCACGCTGGCGATCATATTTCAGAACACCGGCGGTGACCACGTCCGGGTGGCAGAGTTCACACAAGCCGCTGTGATCGGCATCCTGGGCACGGTCTGCTTTTTGCTGGCTGCCTGGTGGGCCGTTACTCGCCACTACAGCCTCCCGGCTGTGATCGCCGTCGGGTACGGTGCCTGGGCCGTCGTGCTGATTATAGAGCGAACAATCTTGCGGCTGTTCGCATAATAGCGTTGCTCGATGACGTAACCTGCGCGCAGCCTGGCCGATTGGAGGTCCTACGTGGTTTTGCGCTCCCCAGCTCGGCGGCATATATTGGTCCTGCTGAGCTATGGGATCTTGAGTTTAATCCTCACTTACCCCCTGATCTTGCGCTTTGCCACCCACGTCCCCGGCGATGGTATTGACAACCCCGCGTTGACCTGGAACCTGTGGTGGGTCCGCTTTTCTATCGTCGAACGGCATACCAATCCCTTCGATTGCCGCTGGATGTTCTGGCCGGTGGGGATCAACTTAGCGTTCTACACGCTGACGATTCTGAACGGCCTGCTGTCTATACCGCTGCAAATCGCCTTCGACGTCGTACCAGCCTCCAACGTTTTACTGGTCCTGTCGTTTGTCCTGAGTGGCTACGGCGCCTATTTGCTGGTGTGGGAAGTGTGGGGCGCTGAGAAGAGGGGGGGGCCTCCCATCTCCTGGGGCGCAGCGTGGCTCTCCGGCCTGATTTACGCGTTCTCCACTAACAAGCTGTTTTACGCGGCCCTGGGACAGTTCAACATCGCCAGCTCGCAGTGGATCCCCTTCTGCGCGCTCTACGTCTGGCGGATGGGGCGAAGGCGCGGCCGCGCGCGTGATGCCGCACTTGCCGGGTTGTTCCTTGGGTTCCAGGCCTGGGCCGAGGCTACCTTCGCCTCGTTTTTGTTGATTTTCATCGCCATCTACGCGCTGTGGTGGATAGCCGGATTCCAGATGCGAGAGATTTTCTCCGGCTTGGCTGCCAGAGATCTTTCGGGCTTACTTCCCAAGATGTTGAAAGGGTACTATTTCGTCGTGATGGCAGCGATCTTTGCGGTGATCATCGCGCCCATGCTGGTCAACATGCTGCCCGATTTGCAGGCTG
>DAOUAJ010000377.1:0-2117 GCA_034433615.1 Anaerolineae bacterium
TATTAGCTAATGGCTGATAGCTGACGGCTGACCGCTTTTCATGGGCTGTGGCTCCGCAGACGGCTGGGAGCAATCCCCCCCGTTGAACGCTCCTTGAACGACCCAATCGGTCAGGCGCTGCGGAAAGGCAGGCTCGATGTCCTCAGGGACTCGTTGGCCTGTGGTCACGTAAGCTACCGGCAAGCGGGTGCGATGGATCAGGCTAATGGCCGCTCCCATGCGCCTCGTCTCATCCGCCTTGGTCAAGATCAATCCGTCGAGCGGAAACCCGGTAAAACGCTGGACGATCTCTTCCATCACAGGGTAAGCTGTGGTACAGGACATACATAAATAGACCTGGGCAGACTCAACCGCTGTTACGAAGGCGTGCAACTCGCCCAGGTGGGAAGCATCTTGTGGGCTTCCGCCAGGGGTATCCACCAGAAAAAGATTGCCATCGCGGTGAGCCTGCACGAGGGATACCAACTCATCTGGCGTATAAGCTACCTCGACCGGCACCCTCATGATCTCACCGTAGGTTTGCAATTGGGCCAGCGCGCCCACCCGGTGCGTGTCCACACCCACCAGGACGACCCGCCAGCGCTGCCCGAGGGCATAGCGCCCCGCCAGCTTAGCCAGCGTGGTCGTCTTGCCCACTCCGGTAGGGCCGATCAGGAAGATGATCGCGCCCGCCCTCGCGTGATGATCTACCGGGCATGTGAGCACCCGGCCTTGCAGATGACGTGCCACCCAGGCCCGGGCTGTCTCCGGCTCCTCGGCGGCAGCCGGGCTCAACTCCGACGCAGCAGCCAGGACGGCCTCCATAGCCAGATCTTCCAGAACCCCATGCGCCAACAAGTGCGAGTAGACGATCTGCAAGCCTGTTCCCAGGACCGGCAGGCGAGTGCTGCGTACCTCCCAGGTCAGGCGGGCGATACTCTCCCGCAAAGCAGATAGCTCCGTCTCAATGGTGCGAAGGTCACCTTGCGTCGGTTGGGCTTTTCCTGCCTGCGACATCGGGAGTGGGCACTCGTCCTGATCCACCGCCGCGATCACCTCCAGCACAGGCCGGCGCAGAAATCCCTGACGAACCGGACGAGAGTGAAGGATGACCGCGTCAGGCCCCAGGCGATCCTTGATCATGGCTATCGCCTGAGCCATGTCCCAGGCCTGAAATCGTTCAACCCTCATGCTCACCCTCGTCCATCTCGACCATCCCCTCGGTATAAATCTCCACTCCGGGAGCTACTTCGTTGTAGGCCAGGACTGCAAGGGTAGGGAAGGCGCGCTGCACGAAGCGATGCAGGGAGAGACGCAACCGGCTGGAGCAAAGCAATACAGGTTGGTGTCCCCGGGCCACCATTCGCTCCATCTGAGCACCGATCTTTCGCAGCAACACCTGGGCCTGGTCCGGTTTCATGACAATGGTCATCCCCCAATCGGTCGGCTGGAGCGCCGCCACCAGCGCAGATTCAACGGCAGGCCCCAGGGTGAGCACATGCAGGGCACCATCTGGCCCGCGCCACTGGTTGGTGATGGTGCGACTGAGAGCGAGACGGGCGTACTCGCTCAAGATATCAGGGTCGCGAGTCTCCTGCACCCGCCCTACCACGGTTTCCACGATAGAAACCAGGTCGCGGATAGACACGCGCTCACGCAGCAGGTTCTGGAGCACCTTCTGGATCAACCCGATCCCCACCCGCTCGCTCAGCGCTTCATCGGCGACGGCCGGATAGTCCGCCCGCAACCCCTCAACCAGCTTCTGCGCTTCCTGGCGGCCCAACAGCTCAGCGGCATGAGCCTTGGCGACCTCTGTCAAATGGGTGGTGACCACGGACCCTGGGTCCACCACGGTGTACCCCATCACCTCAGCCCTTTCTTTGACCTGTGGAGCAACCCAGAGGGCGGGCATCCCAAACACGGGCTCCCTGGCCGGCACCCCCTCGATCTCTCCCGGTTCAGGCTCCTGGGCCATACCGACCCCAGGCGAGAGGGCGAGAAAGTGACCGGGCATGACTTCGCCACGGGCGATCTCCTCACCTCGCAGCCTGATGGCATAAGTGTTGGGCGGCAGGGTCAGGTTGTCCCGAATACGGACCTTCGGCAACACAAGGCCAAGCTCTGTGGCGATCTGCCGC
>DAOUAJ010000378.1:0-21521 GCA_034433615.1 Anaerolineae bacterium
CGCGCCTTCCCCCCCGTCCCCCCTTCCTCTCCCAAAATTGGGGGAGGAAGGGGGGAGATAGGGAGGGCCTGGCTGCTCTGTGCGTGCCCGGTTCAGCCCGATCGCCAGGCCCCGCTCGTTCTCCAGGATCACGCCGACGCCTCGGCTGGTGACCCAGACGGCCGTCTGGATACCCAGGAGGCCGTGGGGGTGTGTGCCCGCGGTGATGAATGGGTCGGCGTGGATCAGACCGCGCTCCAGCGGGTAAACGCCGCGAGACAACTGCCCCTGGCCGTACCAGTGGCCGGCAGGCGCCAGATACGCGCTCTCGTGCCACTCATCCGGGGTGCAGCTTGTACCCGTCAGGGTGTCGGTTTGCCAGCGCACTGTGACCCCTTCCTCATCCACCGCCATGACGAGCGAGAACGGCCGGTCCGGGTCGGCAGTGAGGGCAGCCAGCCGCACCCCCTCACCCGTCAGGCGCACCTCCTCCAGCGAGCGAGGGACCAGCCACGCGTCACCGTAGCGGGCCTGCCCGAAGGCTGGCCCACTTCGCCACACCTCCTCGTTTCCACGCCAGATGCTCAGCCGCGGTGGGCGGCGATCCAGGATGACGGTGAAGGTCGCGGTCTCCACGGTGATGCGGTCATCGGTGATGTGGAAGTTGGGCATAAACGACCCCCAGGCGGACGAATGACGAACGGCGGAAGTAATCTTCGTCCTTCGTCTTTCGTCATCTGTCAGGCGAGCAACGCTGGCTTCAGGCTCCAGCTCTGCAACCGGGTGTGCAACGCCAGCAGGTCGAGCCGCAGGTCGGGCGCGTGAGGTGACCAGCCGGGCAGCCGGTGATAGATGGCGTCCTCGGCCAGGCTGGCGGCGATGGCCGGCTCCTCCGCGCCTGGCGTGAAGGTCATTTGAGTCGGTGCCTGGCCGCGGTCCAGGGCAAGGAAAGCGGCGGCTACTGCCCGCAACAGCGGCCCTGGGCCGATGGGCGTGTCGTCTGCGATCAGCGCGGTGGGCAGGTGGCCAGTGGCGTCCATGTGATGGATCAGCTCACGGCAAAGGGCCAGCCCGGCATCGGCCGACACCGTCACCGGTCGCTCCAGCGGCGGCGGCGCCTCCACCGGGCCGAGCACATCCCGCAATGGCAGGTGCGCGAGCACCTCACCGCCATCGGCCAGATGGAGCACGGCGCGGGTCAGCACGTCCAGCGTCTGCGCGGGCGAGGCCAGTGGATCGTCGGCGCGGATGGCCTCACTCTCAGTGGCGATCTGAGCCAGCCGGCTCACGTCCGCCCAGGCAAGGGAGATGGCTCCTGGCGCAAAGCGCTCGTTCAGAGTCCGCACGGGAAGGATCTCCACGCCCGGCAGGTCACGCACGGCCAGGATCATCCGGCGCACGTTGCGCAGGCTAGTCGCGTACCCGGCGTCATCGCGGCGAGGGGCAAAGCGATATTCTGACGGGTCGGTGTTCCGCCCACGAGCGAAGTTGAGTGCGTCCCAGAAGACGGTGTAACGGAAGCGGGTGGGATGCCCGGCGAACAGCCCCAGGCAGGAGAAGCCACGACGCTGGGCATCGCGAATCTGATCCAGGAGCAAGGGCAGCGCGGCCGTGAAGGCCGCGTCGTCGCAGCAGGCATCTTCGCCGCCGGGCAGGCTGACGTAGTCGGAGTAGCAGAGCTGGCCGGCGAACCAGCAGGCGCCCGTCTCCCCTGAACGGGCGTGGGAGTAGATGTTGGACGGGATGCCCAGCCGGCGAGTGGCGGCCGGGATGTGCGGCCCCCAACTGGAGCCGGAGGTGCCCCAGGTCGAGGGGGGAACGCCGAAGATGCGGGCCAGGTCGCGGGCGCCAGGCCCCTCCTGGCGCACGGCCTCTGCCACGCCGTCGGCCCACCCCTTGTCGGCCAGGTACTCAGCGGCGGTCGGGTGGATAGAGTGGTGGTCGGTGTGCAGGCCCACGTCGTGGCGGCCCACGGCGGCGATCACGTCGGCGCGGCCGCGACGTTCCCACAGGCGCGCCTTCTCGCCCACGACGCACATGGAGGCGACGATGCCATCGCCCGCCAGCATCTCAGCGATGTCGTAAGGCACGTCGTCGGAGTCGGGATGAACCAGGTCCTCGACGTCGAAGCAAATGTAGACGTACATCAGGATACTCCTTATAACTCGATAATGTTAGATTCCGTCGGTAGTCAGGCACGGAGTCTGCGGAGTGCCGTTTGACGCCGTTTGAGACGCCACTCCGCAGACTTCGTGGCTTACTACGAACCTCAGAGCTTGCATCGGAGCCGAATTTAACATTGTCAAAAGGAGAGCACCTGCTCAAACTTCTTGAACAGCCGGGCCTGCGCTTCTGGAGGAATGCCGGGACCGCTATCACTCACGCCGATCAGCATGGTGGCTGTAGATTCAGGCCGGGCCCACAGCCGGATGTGGCCTCCATCGGGGGTGAACTTAATCGCGTTGTCAAGTAGATTGCAGATGACGCGATTTATCAATCTTGGATCTACGTCCAACCTCGCTGGCCCATGCGGGCCAATGGTATTGAAACCCGACGCTCGATGATAATGATACACCCGGACAGGAAAAAAGTCGAAAGTGAGAGTGACGCCAGTGTGTTATAATTCGCCTAACAACCATACCTCACATGCGAGGCAGTTTCCATGACTACCCCGATGCGTCGCCAGTATCTGGCCTTGAAACGGCAATACCCGGACGTGATCCTCTTCTTCCGCCTGGGCGATTTCTATGAGACTTTCGACGACGATGCCAAGATCGTCTCGGAGGTGTGTGATGTGGTGCTGACTTCACGGCCGGTGGGGAACGATCTACGCGTCCCGCTGGCCGGCGTTCCCTACCATGCCATCGAGGGTTACGTGGCCAAGTTGTTGCAAGCCGGATACAAAGTCGCCATCGCCGACCAGCAAGGGAACGAGGCAGTGAATGGGCTTGTACCGCGAGAGGTACGCCGGATCGTCACCCCCGGTACCATCATTGAGCCCACACTGCTGGACGAACGCCGCAACAATTACCTGGCAGCAATTACGCTGGGTGCAGAGCAAGCAGGGCTGGCCTACTGCGACATCACCACCGGCGAGTTCTCGACAACCCAGATCGAGGATAGGGAAGTCGCTCGTCGCGTGCAGGAGGAGTTGGGGCGTCTGCAGCCGGCCGAGATCGTGATCGCCGAAGGCAGTATGGCCCATCAGGAGCGTTCCTGGTTGCCGCCGGGTGATGCGCATCCCACCGTCAGCCCATACCCCGCCTGGCATTTCGACGTGGAAACCGCGCGCCAGGCTCTGCTTGACCGCTTGCAGGTCAGCACTTTGGTCAGCTTCGGCTGCGAGGGTAAACCGTTTGCCATCGCCGCCGCTGGCGCCATCATCCAGTATCTGGCTGACCATCAGCCGGATGCGCTCCGCCAGATCACCGGCCTGCGCACGTACACTACGTCCGAGTTTATGGCATTGGATGAGGCCACCCGGCGCAACCTGGAGCTCACCCAGACCATTCGTACCGGCACAACACGAGGGTCGCTCCTGGGCGTGCTCGACCACACCCGCACGCCGATGGGTGGTCGGCTCCTGCGGCGCTGGCTGGGTCAGCCGCTACTGAACGTGGTGCAGATCGAGGAGAGACTGGACGCTGTGGAAGCCTGCTACAACGCCGCCATAACGCGGGCGGAACTGCGCGATGCGCTGCGCAACCTGGGCGACCTGGAACGGTGGACTAATCGGGCGGTACAGCGCATCGCCCAGCCGCGCGACCTGGTGGGCATGCGACAGGCGTTGTCCCGGCTGCCGGCAATCCGAGAGATGGTGCAGCGGCTGGTCCAAACTGCAGATCCTAATGCAGACCCTAAGGGTTTTAAGAAACCCTTAGGGTCTATGGCCTGGCATCGGATCGCAGGACAGCTCGATGCCTGTGAGGATGTGCGAGCGCTACTGGAGAACGCCATCGCCGATGAGCCCCCCGCTACCACCGGCACGCCGGGCATCATTCGTCCGGGCTTCTCGCCGGAGCTGGACGGCATTCATGCCCGCGCTCAGCACGCCCGCGCGTGGGTCGCCAATCTGGAGCGAGTCGAGCGGGAGCGCACCGGGATCAAGTCGCTCAAGGTTGGCTACAACAAGGTGTTCGGCTACTACATTGAGGTGACCAACCCCCATCGAGATCTGGTGCCGCCCGAATACATCCGCAAGCAGACGCTGACCAACGCTGAGCGTTACATCACACCAGAATTGAAGGAGTATGAGAGCCTGATCCTGAATGCGGAGGAGCGGCTGCTTGACCTGGAGACACAAATCTACCGGCAGGTGATGGAGCAGATAGCCGCCGCGTCCGGACGGCTGCTGGCTACCGCTCAGGCCCTGGCTGAGCTGGACGTTTACCTGACGTTGGCCGAGGTGGCCGCCCAGAATCGCTATGTCCGTCCCACGCTCAGCGATGACACCCGGCTTGATATCGTAGGCGGACGTCACCCCGTAGTCGAACTGATGCTAAAGGACACCCGCTTCGTCCCCAACGACACGCACCTGTCACCAGAGGAACGCATCGTCATCCTCACGGGACCGAACATGAGCGGCAAGTGTCTCCGGAGTGATACGCTGGTTTTTTCCAACCGTGGTCTGCTTTCTCTTGAAGACTTACGGCCAGGGAATGCTAAGGTGGGCGAGTTTACGGAGATTGCTTGCCACGTCCAAGGGATGCGTCACAGCAGCCCAGCCACTCACATCTATGCGGGTGGCAAACAGAGGACCTTTAGGCTCACCACACGCCTGGGCTATCATCTTGAAGGAACGCCGGAGCATCGGGTGTGGGTGCGTTTCCCCGACGGTAGCGAAGGATGGAAGCGGTTGGCCGAAATTGCCGTTGGAGACGTAGTTGCTATCCAACGCCAGATAGACCTCTGGGGCCAAGAGACTGTGGTTGATCACTCATTCGTTGCATCATTACGAAAAATAAAGCGATACCAACTCCCAGACCATTTAGACGAGGACCTGGCCTATTTGATGGGGTTGCTGGTTGGGGATGGCATTCTGACTTATACAAACTCCTTTCTGCTATCCACAGCAGATGCTTTCATTGCCGATGAATTCCGGCGGATCGTTAAACGGCTTTTCGGATACGAGGTTGGTCGCAAAGCAAACGGCAAGGATTACTTCGTCACCAGTAAACAGATTCGCGCCTTCTTAGCCGGCTTGGGATTGGGATACAGTCAGGCGCATGAGAAGTCGGTCCCGCGATCTATTCTGCGAGCACCCAGACACATTGTGGTTGCTTTCTTACAAGGGTTGTTCGACACGGACGGCTACGCAGAGAACCGCTATGGGAATGTCCGTCTGTCCACAGCCTCCAGTCGCCTGGCTCAGGAAGTCCAGTTGCTCCTTCTTAATCTTGGGCTGATTACCTCTATCCATGTGAAACAGACGCCAGCGAAACCAAGCTATCAAGTTTCAATTGACGGCGCCGATGCCATCGCCTTTCACCAACTGGTGGGATTCCGGCTTCCTCGTAAGCAGGCATTACGGAAACTAGCATCTCCTATACGGCGTCCCAATGTTGGTGGGATTCCCTATCTAAGAGATACACTCAAGCAAATCCAGGCACGCATCGTTGCTACTGATCACAAGCCGGTGGCATTGAAACGCAACAAACGAATCAACTCGATTTTTTACAGTTATATTCCGAACAATCGCAATATCTCGTACGCCAAGTTGGATGAATTGATCACTTACTGCCATGAAAGCGGCGTACCTTGTCCTGAACTGGAGAGCTTGCAGGCCCACCACTACTTCTACGATCGTATCGCGGCCATCGAGCCGGGTGAGGCCGACGTGTACGACCTGTGCGTTCCGGGCGACCACGCGTATGTAGCCAATGGTTTTATCAGTCACAACTCGACCTACCTGCGTCAGGCTGCCATTATTGTCCTCATGGCGCAGATTGGCTCCTTCGTCCCGGCGGAATCGGCACACATCGGGCTGGTGGATCGCATCTTCACCCGCATCGGTGCCCAGGACGAGATCTACGCCGGGCAGTCCACCTTCATGGTGGAAATGGTGGAGACGGCGAACATTCTCCACCACGCCACATCCCGCAGCCTGCTGATTCTGGACGAGATCGGCCGCGGTACGTCCACCTATGACGGTCTGGCAATTGCCTGGGCAGTGGTGGAGTACATCCATAACCACCCCCGGCTGCGAGCACGCACCCTCTTTGCTACGCACTACCACGAGCTAACCGATCTGGCTGCACGACTACCCCAGGTGGTCAATTACAATGTAACGGTGGCGGAGGAGGGAGACGACGTGGTTTTCCTGCACAAAATTGAACGTGGCGCGGCCGACCGTTCCTATGGAGTACACGTGGCCCGGCTGGCAGGGTTACCACCGGCTGTGGTGCAGCGCGCCTAGGAGATCCTGGAAGACCTGGAACGAAGCGGAGCGGCGGGGCCGCGCCGCTTCACGACCGACCCGGCGGATGCACTGGTGGTACGCCAGCTCACCCTCTTCTCGCTGTCTGACCCCATCCTCGATGAGTTGAAGTCACTGGACATTTCCACGTTGACCCCGCTGGAGGCGATCAACAAGTTATACAACCTGCAACAGCAGGCACGAGCACGGCAGTAAAGAAGAGTTTGACCGTCCAGCATCTCATGGTTGACGTGGCAACAACGACCGCGCGGAGCCTCCTCTACCATGAACTCTAATGGATTGCTTACGTTCATCTGATATTTTACTTATGCATTGGGTGTATGATGCGCAGTGAAAGGATCGTGTGTGGTGGAAGAGTCTGATCCTGACCTGGTTGGCGAGGATGCTAGCCCGATCACACATCAGTGAAGAGGTTACTATTCTGTTGAGAAAGAGGGAGGTGAAGTAAGATGTCAAGCCTGATGCGATGGGATCCATTCCGGGACTTTGTTGCTCTGCGCAATGCTATGGATCGTCTTTTTGAGGACACTTTCACGCTGCCAACCCGACGGCTGATTCCCCTCATGGAGTTCGGCCTGGACCTGGACCTGATAGAGGATGAAAACGGCTTCCTGGTAAAGGCCGCCATTCCGGGGGTCAAGCCGGAGGACCTGGACATCAGCGTGGCCAACGATGTGCTGACCATTCGCGCCGAGGTGAAAGAGGACGAGGAGGTTAAGGCCAGACAATATCATCTGCGGGAACGGCGCGTAGGCACCTTCTCTCGATCTGTTCGCCTGCCCGCTCCAGTAGATGCCGAGCAGGTGGAAGCGACTTACGAGAACGGGGTGCTGACCCTCACCCTGCCCAAGGTTGCAGAACTCCGGCCCAAGAAGATCGCGGTCAAGACCTCCAAAATGATCGAAGGACAGGCTACCGAGGTCAAGCAATCGTAACCAGAGGATCAGGTACTGCGCAGCCACCCGGCCTTCTGGCCTGGGCTGGCTGCAGGTCAGGCGGGAGTGAGTGATCTGCTTGTAGCTCATGCGAAGCCACTTGCTCCCGCCTTTGTCTTAGCTCGACATTGTGAAACTCGGCTTTTTGGCAAGGCGGCACGCGGCCAGCTTTGCCTTCCGGGCCGTCGTCTGATCTCGGCATGATGGGGTGAGGTCGTATGCTCAATGAGATGGCTCGTTGGCTGATCTTTGTGGGCGGGGCGATGGTGGTCATCGGCCTGCTTTTGCTCCTGGCGGGGCGTCTGCCCGGGCTGGGACGTCTGCCCGGCGACATCATGATCCAGAAGGGGAACTTCACCTTTTTTGCGCCGCTGGGTACGATGTTACTACTGAGCATCGTCTTGACCATCCTTCTCAATCTGGTGGCCCGGCTGCTTCGCTGACGAGCAGAGTAGGCGGACGCGCGGCGTTTGAACGCACGACGTATCACGGTCATCAGGTATAGATGAGGGGGAACAAGGAGTAGGAGGAGGTGATGGATATGGCTGATCTCATGCGCTGGAACCCATATCGGAGCTGGCTGACCCTCCGTGAGGCGATGGATCACTTGTTGGAGGAGGCGTTCGTACCGGCCTGGAGCGAGCTGCTGCGTTGGTCGGAGCCCTCGTGCGCAGCCGATCTTTGGCCGTTCCGCATGGATCTGCCTGTGGACATCTACGAAACCGAGGACGATCTGGTGATCCGGGCAGCGTTGCCTGGCGTCCGTGAAGATGAGATTGACATCGAGGAGCGGGATGGCGTGCTAACGATTCGAGCCGAAAGCAAGGCAGAAGACGAACGTACTGCTTTCGGCTGGCACATTCGCGAACAAGGCTACGGCTTATGGCAGCGCAGTCTACGCCTACCGGTCAGGGTCAAGGCGGACAAGGCCAGGGCCGAGCTCAGGCACGGCGTTCTGACCATCACGCTGCCGAAAGCTCACGCCCATAAGCCGTTGGTGAAGAAGATTCGGGTGGGAAGAAGCATCCTGCCGAAGATCCAATGGCCTAGGCTGGGTAAGAGAGAACGAGCGATCCCGGTGATCGCGCGGTAGAGACGCCTTGATAAGGCGTCTCTACCGCTTCGCGGCCTCAGCACTCGCTGAAGCCGCAAGAGGCACACTTCTTGCACCCTTCCTCGAACACGAAGGTGGCCTGCCCACATTCTGGGCAGAGGTCTCCCCCTCGAGAACGGGCGAGGGGCAGCGACAATTGGGCCACGTTGGGCTCTGGCGTGGGCGGCGCTTCGCTCAGATGCTCCGCCAGCACTTGAGCGACAGCATCTGGTAATGAGCGCACCCGATTAGGGCCAAACCCCAGTTGGCGCCCCCCGCCGATCCCGGCCAGTTGCTCCACCACCTCTTCCAGCCGTTCGCGCGGCGAGAGAGATGAGGGCAACCGCAAGATCAACGAGATCAGTCGCCCCAGCGCCTCAGACACGGCCGCCACGTCCGATCCGGCCTTGCCCACGTTCAGGAACACCTCGAACGGCTGGTTCTCGCCATTGGTATTGATAGTGATGTACGCAGTCCCCAGCGGCGTGATCTGCCGGTAAGTGGAACCGTGCAACACCGCAGGCCGTGGCTTCTTCTGATAATAGCCGTCCGAAGTGGGCAGCAGGGGTGAGGAGGTGACAGGGAGAGGGGGTGACAAGGTGACCTCTTTTCTTCTCCCTTTCTCCCCTTCTCCTTGTCCCCTTGTCTCAGAAGGCTCCTCTGCTCCTCCGCTCCCTTGCTCCTCTGCTCCTTTGGCCTGGCGTTCGTCCTCCACAGCGCCTTTGCCCATAAGCTTCGTGCCTACATGCAACACCTGAACCCCTTTGCAGCCATCGCGGAATACCGTGATGCCCAGGCAGCCCACCTCGTACGCCAACAGAAACGCCTTGGCGACGTCCTCCACCGTGGCGTTATTGGGTAGATTGACGGTGTTGTGGCTGATGAATCCATTCGTGATGAAAGAATGCGTCTCGGGCACCTGCAGATCATAGACAAAATCCCTATCCCACCAGATGCGCGTGACGGGGGTGTAGAGCACCTGTCGGGTGGCAACAGTGTTCAGTTTCTGCCACTCTGGAGTGCTCTCCAGATCACGGCAAATGTCAAGCAAGTAGAGCAAGGTGTCATGGGTGATTTCGGCCTCGGCATTGATGAAGCTACGCAGGTAGTCTTTGAGTTTCCTGGAGATGGCACAAGCCTGCTTTTGTTGCGCCAGGCGTACAGCCAAGGGACGCACACCGGGGATCACATAGCTGGTACCAGGTTGAGTTTTGCTCTCCGCTGCATGCACGATCGCCCAGGCCGCCTCCTGCTTACGTGCTTCAGCGTAGCCAATTCGCTCGACGAAACTGCGTCGGAAAGCTGGCACGATCACCACATTGTAGATGTACTCTTTGCGGTTCTCTTCATGGAGATAGTCGTAGTAGATTGGTTGCGCCTCCAGCCGGGCCGGAATGCTCAGGTTGAGCAGCATCGCTTGCACTTCCACAGCCAGATGGCGTGACACCGTGCCGACTACCACCAGCCGCCCATTGTCCGTGCCGATGTATCCATCTAGAGTCAACCCACGGATGAACTCTTTCTGGATCTCCGGCCCGGATTGTAAGATGCAGGCTGGCGTTCGCTTGCTCTCTGCATTCTGACCGCAGCCGAGATACTCGCTGAAGAAGGTCGCCAAGTCGCGCGAATGGATGACAGCCGATTTCGTCTCCTCACGTCGCTTGTCCGTTATGACATGAGGAGTGAGCTCCAGTCGTTTCTCCATGATCTGGCAGTAATCAGCCAACACCTCGGAGTCAACCTGGGTGAAGAGGACGGAATTCTGGTTGAAACCTCCATCCGCAACCAGGTAGCCCAGAGCTCTCGCCAGGTCGGTCGTGATCTTGTAAGGCCACCGGATCGGTTTGGCGTTGGTTCGCTCGGCCGGGCGATAGGGAGCGCCATAGACTTGGCTGAACTCGTAGCAATGCCCAAAGACGCCATAACCATAGGAGACCACCATGTAGTCGCCTTCGTTTAGCTCATCCATGCGCCGCCAAACGATCTCACCATCCCGAATGACTCGCACCCGATGGTTGGGTGTAGCACGCAAGGTAATGCCCAGGTCGGTCTCCACGCCCACCACCGGCTGCTCGCCCCCGTAATAGAACAGGTCGGCCACAACGGGAGCAGGATTGTCGGCGACGGTCAACCGGATGGAGCGAAACGAATCGGGCGGCTCCTTCTGATGGAGAGATGCAATGGGGATGATCCCGCGTTCGGTGAAGATCAAAGTATCACCGGTGACGCATTTCGAGACGCCATTGTCAGTATATTTCTGGAACGCCCCCTGCATCCGCACATGCCATTCGGGCGCGATCTCGTGAGCGGTGACGAAAACCCGCCGCACGTCGTCCGGGATGCCCTCGATGCCGTGCAAGGTGCCCGTCTCCGCCACCTTTCTCATCAGCTCTTCGGAGTAGAAGCCGCGCGCGCGTGCCACCTGCTCGAACACAGGATTGATGAAGACCAGATGCCGGTCCCCTACAATGTGAGAGAACGCCAGCGCGAAAATGGGCTCGATGCCGGATGAGGCGCCGGCGATGATGCTGATGGTGCCGGTCGGAGCGATCGTCGTGACCGTGGCGTTGCGCAGCGGCCGGTCGTTGGCGTAGATGGAACGCGGCCAGTTGGGGAACGGCCCGCGCTCCTCGGCCAGTTGGGCGGACACGTCATGGCCGACCTCGTTGATGAAGCCCATCACCTGGTGGGCCAGCTCCAGCGCCTCCTCGCTGTCGTAGGGGATGCCGAGGGCGAAGAGCATGTCCGCCCATCCCATCACCCCCAGGCCGATGCGGCGGTTCCCCTTGACCGACTCGTTGATCTCCGGGAGCGGGTAAGGATTGACCTCGATCACGTCGTCCAGGAAGCGCACGCTGGTGCGCACGACCCGTTCTAGCTCTTCCCAGTCAATGCGAGGATGGCGCTGCGGCGGATGCCAGCGAGCGCCGGGATCCACCTCTGTGGCTGGCTTGACGAATTTGAACAGGTTCACTGAGCCCAAATTGCAGGCTTCGTTCGGCAAGAGGGGCTGTTCACCACAATTGTGAACAAGAAATCCATTAGCGTCAAAAGCATTTGTGAAGGGGACGCGTACATCAAATACCTCCTCCTCACCATCCGGTTCGATGGTTACCACTTCAGCCACGAACCGCTCGTGATCCAGGGCGCGCTGGCAAGAGCTCAGCAGCCGGTTGAGCGTGGCCTGCTTTTCCGGGATGGTGAACCCAACGCGCTCAGCAAAAACCGCCACATTATCGCCGGTGATGACCAGGTCATACGGTTCGCAAGCGGGATAGAATCGCATGTCCTCCCGGCCGTTCGGCAACAGCCCCCGTCCCGCCTCGTGCCGCAGATCGATGCGCGAGTTGATGCCCAAACGCAGCAGCATACGCTGCACGCCTTCTAGAAGGTCGCGATCGCTCCGACTCAGGCGCACTGAGATCCCCTTCCCTGGGTCCCCCTGAACCGAACCGCCGGCATCGAACAGGCCACGTAAGAAACCGCGATAGAAATCGCTACCAGCGCGCTCGATCGCAGGCGTCAGAGCCTTGTTCCCGATGTCCATCCCCAGGCTAAAGGCCAGATCACGCAATCCAGCAGACTTCATCCGCCATTCATCGCGCCCGGCCACCGGAAACCGTCCTTCAAGGTCAGCGCGATGGGACGATGCGCGAACACGTGGCCCGGCTTCCACCAATACGGCCTCTGCTCTGGGCCTGACTCCCCAGGTGGACAACACGGCTGCTTCTTTTTCTAAGGAGCCATCACCCAGAAGTAAGCCGATCAGGTAACCTTCTTGCTCCGTGTGGACACCGTTCCAGCCCTCCAGGTTACGATGATTGTGGAGGATCACTTGATCGCCGGGCCGTAGCCTCTCCGCCTCCACCCATTCCGTGGTTAACGTCGAGCCCGTGCATCGGACCACCCGCGCGACCAGATGGTTCGCAGTCAGGCGCAAGCTATGGCCCTCCCGCGTACGTAACCGCAATACCGGCTTGCGCCCCGTGGAAAAGAACCCTTCTGAGCCGGTGCTCCATGCCTGTCCGTTGACGACCAACTGGCATGGCCTTCCCACCAACTCGGCTACCTGACGTGGGCCATCTGTCGTCAACACCCAGGTGTCACCGGTCACGCATGGGTTAGTTGCCTCGATCTGGCCCAGGGCAGGCGTGGGATTGGCCGGCGAAGCGTTGACCCGATCAATGAACACCAGGCCGGGGTCGCCCGTGCGCCAGGCCGCCTCCACGATCTTCTGGAAGATCTCGCGCGCCCGCTTGCGCCCGATCACCTCGCCGCCCTGGTAGCGGCCACCCCTGCCGTCCGGCCAGCCGGGCTGAGCCAGGATGTCGTACTCGGTGTCCTCCATCACCGCCTTCATGAAGGCGTCGGTCGCGGCCACCGAGATGTTGAAGTTGGTGATGCTGCCGTCGAGCTTACAGGTGATGAACTCCTCGATGTCAGGGTGATCCACGCGCAGGATGCCCATGTTGGCGCCGCGGCGAGTGTTGTGACTCACGAACCCGTTGGCGATGTACGTATGGCTGCCAGGCACAGAAAGGTCAAGGGTCAACGATTCCCCGGTCGTGATCTCGGCCACTTGGCTATAGAACTGCCGGTTGTGCAAGAACCACTGGACCTTGGGGTGGGAACGGACGGCTTCGTGCTTCTCCGCCAGTGCCTGGAGACGTGAGTACGTAAGCTGGCGAGGAGCTCGGCTTTCGGGGAAATAGTGCATCAGATCTCGTTGCAAAGATCGGTTGGCCCCTCGCGGCGTTCGACCTGGCCCTGTGCCTGCTCCAGGGCCGGAGTAAATCTCCCGCATCCAGGCCGCCGCATAAGGGATCACGTCGTTGTGCTCGTACTCCCAACCATCGGTGCGAACGCGGGCTTGCTTGTCTGGCTGAATGAAACCGATGCACTCTGCGAATCGCTGGATCCCTCGCCGCGTGACGATGCGCAGGCGATACACCGGCTGCTGGCCGAGCCGATCGCTACGTGGTTCACCCCTGCTGATCTCGCTGGGGATGCCTAAAGAAAGTAGAAGTTGCTGGACGTCTTCCACTAGCCTGAGGGAAGTAGAGTATAGAGACGGATATCCCCCTTGATTCACCGTACCATCGGCTGAGAATAAGCCTTGCAGGAACCCATAGGCGAATTCCCGACTGGCGCGGAAGACAATGACCGGCACCTGTGCCGTTGATGAGGACTTTTTGTCCACCCCGATGTGCTGGAGCCAGGCATATAACATGGTGGAAGCGTAGAAGAAATTCGTGCTTCCGTCGTCTTTCTTACGCTGAGGCGTGGGCGTCAGTCCAAACAGGGCTTGGCCGAGGCGCAAGATCTCCTCGCGGAGCTCCGGCTCGTCATCGGCGATGGTCAAGATCACGCGGCCGGTGCCTCGCTTGCTCCTGGACATGGCGCCATCGCCGATCAAGAAACCCAACCAGATGCCCAGCTCTCGCGTGGGCCGTTCCGGTATCGTAATCCGAGCCGTGTTAGGATGCGGGGCATAGACGAACTCTGGCAGTTTTGCCTCGCGGAGGTCGGGATGGGTGTCCATCTGAAGGGCCACCCAGTCACCGATCCGCAGTTCGTCCAGGCGCCGCCAGGCATATTCGCCCTCTGGGGTGATGACGCGAATTCGGTGTTGGGAGGTGCCTTCCAGCGCGTAACCGGCTGCAGTTTTGATTCGGATGGTGGTCGTTATGCCGTGTCGGTAAAACTCGTCCGCAGCCTGCAGGCCATTGTCCGTCCGCAAGGGCAAAGGCATGGGATAGCGATACCACGCTCCGTCAGACAGGTCATCAGGGCCAAGGGCGGACAGTGGGATAAGGCCGATGCCTGTGGCAACGCGAGTCTCAGGCGCCAGGCACCCGCCCTGCTTGACCGCCTCCGTAGCCGCGTTGAAGACGCGCAAGAAGCTCACCGGCCCGCTGGCTTTGCCGCCGGAGGAGTGCACCAGGCTGCCGGCCGGGCGCAGCCGGCTGAAGGCGAAGCCCGTGCCTCCCCCTGACTGATGGATCAACGCCGCGTTCTTGATCGCGTCGAAGATCTCCACCATCGAATCGCCTACCGGGAGCACATAGCAGGCCGAGTATTGCAGGTTGTTGCCTTTGCCTGCGTTCATCATCGTGGGCGAGTTGGGGAGAAACTTCTGCTCGATCATCAGGTCGTAGAAGCGCTCGGCCCAGGTCTGCACCACCGCTTTCTCGTTATGGCCGGCAGCCGAAGCATAACGCGCCTCCGCCTGCGCGATGGCCACGGCCACCCGCCAGCACATGTCCTCAGGCGTCTCGACAACCTCGCCGGCCTCGTTGCGAAGCAGGTAGCGCTCTCGCAGAACGCGCAATGCCGCCTCGTTCCAATGACCCACTCTGGTCGGGCGGGTAACAATAGCACAGGGCTTATTGATGTCAGTAATGGTCATTGCTGTTTTCCTCTACGTCCATAGGTAGACGGGGAGACGCGGAGAGGGGGTGACGCGGAGACTCTCATCTCCGCGTCACCGTGTCCTCGCGTCGCCGCGTGCGAGCACCACCACGGCTGTAATGTGTGCGCGTGGGTAGCGCTCGACGTGCGCTGGCTGGCCTTAGCGCCCTTCCAGTAAGCGATCTATTTCTGCCCGCACAGCTTGGAGATCAGGTAAGTCCAGGTATACTGAGGCAAAGCGGATGTAGGCGACCGGATCGAGAGCCTTGAGCCCCTCCAGCACCTTTTCTCCCACTACTTTGCTCGATACTTCCGCCCGGCCCAGGCTCATCACGTATTCCTCGATTTGATCCACCAGCCTCTCGATGTCTGCCATGGCGATTGGGCGCTTGGCGCAAGCGATGCGAATGCCGTTGAGAACTTTTTGGCGATCCCAGGATTCGCGCCGCCCATCCCGCTTGATGAGACTCAACTCTGGTGCGATATGTTCATAGGTGGTGAACCGCTGTCCGCATACCTGACATTCGCGTCGTCGCCGGATGCCTCCACTGGCCGTGCGGGTATCTACCACCCGTGTGTCGGCTTCACCACAATGTGGACACTGCATAGGACGTCCTCGGTTGAGAAAAACATAGGTTGCATGTCAGCCTGGGCCAGTTTCCAGTCCTTAGTCCTCAGTTCTCAGTCCGCAATCAGGCACGAGATCCGAGACTTGGGGCCTGGGATTTGGGATTGGGATAAGGCCCCTTGCTGCCATTGAACGGTTAAGCTTCTGGAACTCAATATCTAGTATGGATTAATATATTTAATACAATATCTAGGGGGTAAGACAGGATGAGTATACCATAGAACTGAGGCTCTGACAAGTCTAGGGCCTCTACACGCATGAATCTTAAGGTTATGTTTCCGAATGGCAGAGCATCGAATCAGGTGGCTCTGGGAACCCGTGGAGCGGCGGGTTCCCAGAGCGCGATGTCCTATTGGCTGCGCGCGCGACGCAAGAAAGCGGGGATGTCTAGGTCGTCCTTTTCAAAGGTACGGACGGGGAAGTCCGTGATCTTGCCCTCGCTGCGGCGGGGTTGGCGTTGCTCGGCGGCCGCTTCAAAACCGGTAGCGATCACCGTGATCCGGATCTCGTCTTCCATCTCGGGATCAATGACAGCACCGAAAATGATGTTGGCTTCAGGGTCAGCAGTCGCGCGGATGATCTCGGCAGCCTCGTTCACCTCGAACAGACTGAGGTCGTTGCCACCTGTGACGTTGAACAGGATACCGCGAGAGCCATCTATGGTCACGTCCAGGAGAGCACTGCTGATCGCCTGTCGCGCGGCTTCCTGGGCCCGACCCTCGCCCTTGGCCCGGCCGATGGCCATCAACGCAGCTCCACCTTCGTTCATGATGGCCCGCACATCGGCAAAATCCAGGTTGATGAGCCCCGGCACCGTGATCAGCTCGGAGATACCCTGGATGCCCTGGCGTAGCACATCATCTGCCACCCGAAAAGCGGCCTGGATAGAGGTTTTCTTATCTACGATCTGTAGCAAGCGGTCGTTAGGGATGGCAATGAGGGTATCCACCCCCTGTTTGAGGATCTCCAGACCGCGCTCTGCGACTTGCCGCCGTCGGCTGCCTTCAAATGTGAAGGGCTTGGTGACAACACCTATAGTGAGCGCGCCCATCTCCTTAGCCAGGTGAGCGATCACCGGCGCCGCGCCAGTGCCGGTGCCACCGCCCAGACCACACGTCACGAAGACCATGTCAGCGCCCTTCAGCAACGCCTTAATCTCCTCCGCGGATTCCTCAGCAGCCCGCTGGCCGATCTCCGCATTGCCACCTGCTCCCAACCCCTTGGTGAGCTTGTCACCGATTCGCATCCGTTGGGGCGCGTTTGAAAGCATCAGCGCCTGGGCGTCCGTGTTAACGGCGATGAATTCCACACCTTGAATCCCTTCCTCGATCATGCGATTCACGGCGTTGGTACCACCGCCACCCACTCCCACTACCTTGATTTGAGCCAGATTTTCCACATGTGTGGTGTCAACCTTCCGAGCCATGTCCCTCCTTTCCATGGGCAACATGCCACTTGTCCCTTATGCCAGGCCACCCTGGCCTGGCTGGCGATCAGACCAGGGGCATGCTCTCCTCCTCTCCCGTCCTGTGCGGAGGTGCTTTTTGTGCAGAGGAGCAGAGGTGCCGAGGTGCAGGGGTGCATTCTCCTCTGCTCCCACGCTCCCCGGCTCCCTCGCTCCGCTGCTCCCCTGCACCCTTGCTCCTCGGCAGCGCCTCACCCGTGAATAACAATGGGATCCCAGGCGCTGGTTTGCAACTGGCGCCTGGGTCGTCTACGATCACCCCGGCAGCAAAGTGCGCAGCCAGTTAATGATCCGATCTAATAAAGGTGACACAGCAGCTCGCCGCAGTGGGCGCGAACGGCGTTGCCACAGGCCCCACATGACCAGTCCCACCACGGTCGCGTAGGCTGGATTGGCCAGGTCAGCACCCTTCAGCCCGTTAGGCACGCCTACGCGCACGGGCAATCGCAAGATATCTCGCCCCAATTCGCGTAACCCCACTGTCTGCGCGACCCCTCCGGTCAGCACCACTCCGGCCGGCAACAAACTATCGTAGCCCGAGCGCTTCACTTCACGTAGAATAAGCTCCAGAATTTCCTCCGCGCGGGCCTGCAAAATCTCCGACAAGAACCGTCGAGAGACCGGTTGGACACCGCCATCGCCAAACAGCGCAGCGCTCAGCTCTTCGTCGGCGGCGATCCGTTCAGGCAACGCATGCCCGTAGCGGACTTTGAGCTCCTCGGCTGTCTGAAATGGTGCCCGCAGCCCCACAGCTACATCCTGCGTCAGATGGTTACCACCTACATCCAGCACTACCGTGTGCCACAGTGCACCATCCAGGAAGATGGCGATGTCGGTTGTACCACCACCGATATCAGCCAAAGCTACCCCCATCTCTCGCTCGGCATCAGTCAGCACTGCCGTCCCGGAAGCCAGGGGCTGCAATACCAGGTCCTCAATCTCAATGCCGTTGTCTTGAACGCAATGAACCAGGTTTTGGACAGAAGACGAAGCCCCTGTGATAACTTGAGCATCCACCTCTAACCGGTAGGCCACCATTCCAATCGGATCACGTACACCTTCCTGGTCATCCACCTTGAATGAACGGGGGAGCACATGAATGATATCCCGATTGTGAGGGATGGCGATAGCGCGAGCAGCCTCCAGCACGCGCTCCACGTCGTCAGCGGTGATACTGCGCCCACGCCCTATTGCGGCCACGCCCCGGCTGGGCGTAGCCGCAATGTGAGCGCCGGCGATGCCCACATATGCGCTCTGCATAGAGGTCTGCGCGGCGCTTTCCGCCTGTTCCACAGCCTCACTGATGGCCGCTTTAGCTTCTGCCACGTTGATGACGACGCCCCGCCGCATCCCGCGGGATGGCACTTGCCCCATCCCCAGGACGTGGATCTGGTCTTCGTCATCTACTTCGCCTATCACGGCGCAAATCTTGGTTGTGCCGACGTCGAGACCGGCGATGAGCTCTGTCATCGAATATATGGCCTGTCTTTGTAACGCAGATCTATCAGGTGCACCTTGCGTCCTTCCTCGCCGATTTCACGCCACATGGCGTCAAATAGCTGCACCTTGTACACCATGTCCTGGCCATCGCCCAGGTAGACCTGCACACCCTCAGGAGTCACAAACTGCAATCCATAAGTGCGATTGTAATAGAAGACGTCTACTTCAGACAAGAGCTGGCGAATGTGCTGGACCCCGCCGACAATCTCCGGGTCCATGTTGCCGTGAGCATCGGCTGCTTCCCCTGCGGCATCCTCCACCCTGACCAGGCCAGGCAGTGAAGTGAGCGGCTCCATCGCTCTGCCCTCCTGGTCCACCCAGAGGGTCTTGCCACTAACCTGCCATAAGATCACGGGCTCTCGTTCCTCGACGAGGATCTGAACCCGGTTGGGAAGCCAACAACGTACGGTGGCCGCACGCACGTAGGGCAAGGCTTCCAGAGACGCCTCGACGACTTCGGGCTGGATCCAGAAGATACTGTAACTATCAATCCCGCTGGCCTGATATATCTGCTCGGCCGAGAGCAGCCGGTTACCGCGCACGTCAGCGTCATATACGTAAAAGGCGTAGCTAATGAAAAACTCGGAGAGCACCCATATCAAACCGATCAGTACAACCAGGCTGATCATCCGACCGGCCCGCCGGCTCGTTGTCACCAGCCGACGCAAGCCTAGACGGCGGGGAAGGCGGCGCATAAATGACGCCGTCTGGTGGTGAGACACCCCAGGCGGTGCGCTTTTAGCCACCGTCCGTCCGCGAAGGGCAGGCACGGAGGCACTGCCCCTACGCAGCCGATCTGTATGGGCAGTCCCTCCATGGTCGCCCGTATGCCGAGCCGTGATCAGAGATGCCTGGCTGTGGTATCTGCCCATAGACTTTCACCAGTACCTGTGGACATCCGCATCATACGGTCGTGGGTGCAATCTCGCAACGCAAGCGATCCGCATGTCGCTCCAGAGCCAACTCAATCAACCGGTCAATCAGGGCGGGATAGGCCAGGCCGCTGGCCTCCCACAACTTAGGATACATGCTGATACTCGTGAACCCAGGGATGGTGTTAATTTCACTCAAGTAGAAGTTTCCATCCTGTCGGGAGAGCAAGAAATCAACCCGGGCCATGCCGGCGCAGTCTGCAGCTCGATAAGCAGCGATCGCCAATTCTTGAACCTCTCGCGTCTGCTCTGGCGAGAGGGGGGCCGGAATTAACAACTGCGAAGCGCCATCCAGGTACTTGGCTGCATAGTCGTAAAATTCGTTGCTGGGTATGATCTCTCCGGGCAACGATGCCTCTGGCATGTCGTTGCCCAGCACGCTAACCTCGATCTCCCGCGCGTGGTCAATCCCTTCCTCAACGATCAATTTGCGGTCATAGCGAGCAGCCTCATCCAATCCAGACCATAATTCCTCGCCATCGTGGGCTTTGGTAACGCCAACACTGGATCCCAGATTGGCCGGCTTGACGAACATTGGATAGGGGAATTCGCTCTCCAGCTCACGCATCACCTGCTCCGGCTCGGCCTCCCAGCGCTGCCGCAGCACGACCCGATGACGTGGGTGGGGCAGCCCATGGGCCGTGAAGATGTCCTTCATCACTGCTTTGTCCATGCCCACAGCCGAGCTGGTGACCCCGCACCCCACATAGGGCACGCCCGCCAGCTCCAACAACCCCTGGACAGTACCGTCTTCGCCGTAAGGTCCGTGCAGCACAGGGAAGGCGACATCCAGCTTGGCCAGGGCCGCGCTGTCGGGGAGCGGTTGCCCTTCCGCCTCTAACAGCGCCTCCAGCTCGGCCGCTTTCACCGCGCTTCCCACGGCTGCACGCAACATCTCCAATGACCGCTCTGACATGATCCAGCGACCGGAGCGGGTAATCCCGATGGGCACGATTTCATAGCGATCAGGGTTCATGGCATTCATCACCGAGCGCGCCGAAGCCAGGCTAACCTCGTGTTCGGCTGAACGCCCCCCGAAAATGACGCCGACACGAATTTTCTTACTCATGGCCGTAACCTAAAACGTAATACGTAATGAATAAGCTCACGGACTACGCAACGCATATCACGTATCACATTATTCCCACTCCCCTACCAGCAAAATCTCCGGCTCCAGCATGATGCCGAATCGCTCTTGCACAGCCTGTTGCGCCCGATCCATCAACCATACCACGTCAGCGGCCGAGGCACCACCTAGATTAACGATGAAGTTGGCGTGCACGGGCGAGAACTGGGCCTGCCCCTTCCGCGCGCCTTTCAGCCCTACAGCCTCGATCAGCCGTCCCGCATAATCGCCAGGGGGGTTGCGAAAGATGCTGCCCGCGCTGGCCTCCATCGGCTGTGTCCGACGGCGGTGGGCCAGGTACTCAGCCGCGCGCTGGCGTAGCACCTCCACCGAAGCAGGCGCCAGTTGAAACTCTGCGCTTAACACCACGCCTGTGATCTCTCGAGTCTTCAACCTGCTGCTCCGATAAGCCAGCCCCAGCTCCGACACCGGCAACGTAGCGCGTCGCCCTGTCGGGTACAAGATCTCCACTGAGCACAGCGTATCTGCGATGCAGCCCCCGTGGGCTCCAGCGTTCCCTACCACCGCGCCTCCCACCGTGCCCGGCACGCTGACGGCCCACTCCAGCCCGGCCAATCCTGCCTGGATCGTCTCCCGCGCTAGCCCTGCCAGTAGCACACCCGCCTCAGCCCAAACCTGATGCCCTTCTCGCATCACGGCAGCCCGACAGCGATTGACGATGGTCAGGCCACGTACGCCAGCATCGCTGACCAAAATGTTGCTGCCACCTCCCAGGATCCACCAGGGTGAACCACATTTTTGAGCAGCCGCTATCGCTCCGGCCAGCTCATCGGCCGTGTGAACCACCACCAGCAGATCAGCCGGGCCGCCGATATGGAAAGAAGTGTATTCGCTGAGAGGGACCTCCCGTTGTACCTCCAGGCCCACTGCCGCCAGTTCGGCCAGCAGACCTGCCTGCACCTTCCTGTGACAAGGAGACAAGGAGAGGGGGAGACAAGGAGCAAGACGAACCTTCTCCTTGTCCCCTTGTCCCCTTGTCCCCCTGTCTCCCTGTC
>DAOUAJ010000379.1:0-4580 GCA_034433615.1 Anaerolineae bacterium
CCTGCCTCCTGCCTCCTGCCTCTTGCATCCTGCATCCTGCCATGTCTGAATTCTGCATCGAAATCTCCAACCTCTCCTTTTCCTACCCCGATGGTCGCCAGGCGCTGCGGGGCGTGAATCTGAGCGTACGTCCGGGGGAACGGGTCGCGCTGGTGGGGCCGAACGGCGCAGGCAAGTCCACCCTGCTCCTGCACCTCAACGGCCTCTTGCGGGGGGATGGGGCGGTGCGCGTGATGGGGGTTGGGGTGACAGAGCCGCATCTGGCGTACATCCGCGCGCGGGTCGGGTTGGTCTTTCAGGACGCGGACGATCAATTGTTCTCGCCTACCGTGTTCGACGATGTGGCCTTCGGGCCGCTGTACGCGGGGTTACCGGAGGCGGAGGTGCGGCAACGGGTATCGTGGGCGCTGACACAGGTGGGGATGGAGGAATACGCCGATCGGGTCTCGCACCATCTGAGCCTGGGGGAAAAGAAGCGCGTCGCCATCGCCACGGTGCTGGCGATGCAGCCGGAGATTCTGATTTTCGACGAGCCAACTGCCGGGCTGGACCCGCGTGCCCGCCGGCGGCTGATCGAGCTCTTGTGTGGCCTGCCGCAGACGATGCTTGCGGCCACGCACGACCTGCACTTTGTGATGGAGGTCTGTCCTCGCGCGGTCATCCTCGACGGCGGACAGGTGGTGGCCGATGGACCGACGGATGTCCTTCTCGCCGACGAGGAACTGCTGAAGACGCACGGGCTGGCATAGTTACCGGGTTCCTGCTGGGGCGCGTTCCTCTTGCCGCCGGCGCCGGGATTCATGCATCCCCGCCGGATTGCGCTACGCGGGGATGGGGGATTTCTGCCTGAATGAGCAGGCCGCCGTTGGCCTGGTTTTGTAACTTTAGGCGTCCGCCGAGCAGGGCCACGCGCTCACTGATGCCCAGCAAGCCATAGTGCCCGGCGGCTGAAAGTGCCGCGAGATCAAAGTCGTCGGCCAGGCCACGCCCATTGTCGGCAATCGAAAGCATCAGCGTGCGCGGCGAAGTATGCTTGAGGCTGATTTCGACGGCGGTGGCCTGAGCGTGTTTACGCACGTTGTTCAACCCCTCTTGTACGATGCGAAAGATGGATAACTCAATGGCTTCGGGCAGACGGCTCAGGTTAGAGTCCAGATCAAGCGTCACGGCAATCCCCGAACGCCTCATCCATTCGTGGGTGTACGATTGGAGCGCTGCGCCCAGTCCCAGACTGTCAATCGTCGGTGGGCGCAGGTTGCCACAGATGTGACGCAGGTCATCCACGATTCCGCGAATGTCATTCCTGATGCCTGTCAACGCGCCTCTCAGCGCAGGCGTCACCTCTTCGTCTGCTTCGACTTCCTCCAACTGGTAGTTGACGCTCAGGAGATCCTGGAGCACCTCGTCGTGGAGTTCACGGGCCAGGTGTTTGCGTACCTCCTCAAGTTCGGTCAAGAGACGCCGCTGGGCATCCTGCAAGGCTACGTTGACACTGTCGAGAGCATTGATCTGTTCGGCCAATTGGTCAATGAGCTGCCGGTTCAGCGTGCTCTGCGCCGCCATGTCCCTCTCCAACAGCGCCTGGCTGTAGTGCAACTTTTCCGCCTGCTCCCGGGCGCGATAGTAGCTGTCCAGTGCCCAGATAATCGGTGTGAGTTGCTGTCGGTCGGCAGTGCCGACCGTCGCTGCCACGAGCTCTTCGCGGTCGGTCTCGTCGGGGCGGTATTCGGCCACCTGCCGCCCATGACGCAGGACGATGATGCGGTCGGTCACTGCCAACAGGTGATCGAGATTGTTACTGCTAAAGACGACGGCCGCCCCCTGCTGCTGCCATAACTGGATGAGGGAGAGGAGCTTCTGCTGATAAGGGTAACTCAACAGCATGGTCGGGTCATCAATGATGATCAGCCGGAAAGGGCGGGTCATCACGCGGGCGATGGCGATCAGTTGGCGCTGCTCGCTCGACAGGTTGGCAACCTTCTCGCGCAAGGAACCGAAGCGCACGCCCAACTGGGCCAGGATTTGGGCGGCTTCTCTGTCCATCCGCCGCCGGTTGGGCACCTTCAACCACTTGACCGGCAAGGGCAAGCCGATCTCGTTGCCCAGGAAGATATTGCCGCTGATGTCCAGGCACTCGGCCAGGTCCGGCTTCTGGTGAATGACCTCGATGCCCAATGTGCGTGCCCGAAAGGGGCACTTGAGCCGCCGACCGGCGAAGTAGATCTCACCCTCACTAGGCGCATAAAGACCGGCCAGCATCATGGAAAGCGCCGATTTGCCCGACCCGCTCTGACCGGCCAGCCCGACCACTTCACCGGGATAGACTTCCATGTTGATCCGCTGAACGACCGGCAAGGTACCGAAACTCTTGGAGAGGTTGATTGTTCTTAGCAGTGGTTCCACTTCACAGCCCTCACACTATGCACTTACTGCCGGGCGCGTTGCTGTTGCCAATAATCGAACAGGACGGCCACCAGAATCATCGTTCCAAGCGCTACCGACTGCCAGTAGGCAGGAAATCCCAGAAGCACCAGCCCATTGCGCAACATCTGCATGATGGCTGCGCCCAACAATGCGCCCAGAATACTTCCCTGGCCGCCGAACAGGCTGGTTCCCCCGATGACAGCGGCGGCAATGATATCCAGCTCGTATCCCACGGCTGCCGTAGAAGACGCCACCCCCAAGCGCGCGGTCATCAACAAGCCTCCGGTGGCTGCCAGTAACCCGCAGAGCACATAGACCAACTGTTTGATTTTGACGGTATTTACACCGGAGATGAGCAATGCCTGCTCACTGCTGCTGAGTGCATAGATGTATCTACCCACTATGGTCTGACTCAGCAGCAGACTCATCAATACGGCCAGGCCCAGCATAAAGAGAACCGGCACGGGCAGGGAGAAAGAGCCAATCTGCAGATAGGCCTGTCCCAATGCCAGGAACTCTGGAGGCAGATCACGCACCGGCCATCCCCCGGTCAGGCTGAATGCGATCCCCCGCACGATGCTCATCGTTGCCAGAGTGACGACAAAGGAGGGCAATCTCACCCGACCAACCATCGTGCCGTTGACCCAACCTACCAGCCCGCCGGCCAGCAGACTGGCGATGATAGCCAACGGCACGGCAATACCGGCCCGCAGGCACAGTGCGCTGATGAGCCCGGCCAGGGCCATTACCGCTCCTACCGACAGGTCAACGCCGCCGATGATGATGACCATGCACTCCCCAAAGGCGGCAATGGCAGTCCACGAAAAAGCGCGGGAAACGTTGGACAGGTTATTAGCGGTCAAGAAGGTGTCGGTTCGCAGGCTCAGAAACACGCCGACGACCAACAGGAGGACGAGCACGGCGAACTCGTGACGGCCAACCAGGGCATGCCAGGCTCGCTCCAGCACCTTGAGCAGAATAGGTTGCGCGGCCGGTGAAGTAGCGGCCCGATCACGCATGTGTCTCCCCTCACACGATCAGATCGTTTAGGATTTGGCGGAGTGTCGCTGCGTCCAAGTCTTTCTTGTCGAGGAAGGCGACAGCACCGGCCTCCAGGCCGAGCCGGTGGAATTCTCGGTCAGGATATGCGCTGATCAAAATGATACGCGAGGAAGGCAACGCGGCCTTGAGTCGCAGGGTGCAGCGGATCCCGTCCTCTTCGCCCAGAACCACGTCAATGAGCATCAACTGGGGCGTTACCTGCTGAGTCAATTGCAGTGCCTCGCCGATGTTTTCGGCTTCGTAAACTGCGGCCCGGGGGCATACTTTGCCGATCAGCCGCCGCAATTGACGGCGATAACGCGCGTTATCATCTACCAGCAACATGGTGATGCTTTCCTGTACGGGTGTTTCAGAGTACGGCAAAGCCGCTTCATCGCCCGGCCCGGCCAGCACTTCGGGGTGTTGCAGCACATAGTTGACAGCTTCCAGCCGGCTTTGGACACCGAGTTGCCGATAGAGGCGCGAGAGGTGATTCTCGACGGTTTTGACGCTCAATTCCAGTCGCCGAGCAATGGTCTGATTATCGAGGCCCTGCTGCAGCAAATTCAACAGCTCACGCTGACGCGTCGTTAACGATGGCGTGGCAGATGCTCCCGTATAGGCCACCAGTTTGTCTACCAGCGGGCTGGAAACCCAACGCTCACCAGCCAGCACGCGCTGTACTGCCAATCGCAGGTCGCTAAGAGGCTGATCCTTCAGATGATAGCCGTCAACGCCGGCCTTCAATAAGCCTTGCACGTAGACATCGTCGTCGTAGGCGCTGACGACCAGAATCCTCATGTGGGGATAGGATGCCCGGATCTGGTGAATAGCGGCCACCGGTTCAAAGTCGGGCATGGTCACATCAATCAGCAAACAGTCGGGTTTCATTTGAGCCAGCGCTTCGAAGAGTGCCGGCCCATCTCCCACCTCGCCGACGATCTCCAGATCGGCCAGTCCCTCCAACGCGTTACGGATACCGGCCCGCACGACGGCGTGATCGTCTGCCAACAGGATACGTGTTTTGCTCATGTTCTTGACTCTCTTCAGCGGGTTTCCGACCGCTTATTATACCACTATCGGCAGGCGTTGCCTACTGAGTGGATACTGATGAT
>DAOUAJ010000380.1:0-2211 GCA_034433615.1 Anaerolineae bacterium
GCCGACGGCGACGCCGGGTGGGGCGGCCTGCGCGGTGAACTATGCGATTCAGAACGACTGGGGTTCGGGCGCGACGGTGAACGTGACGATTCGCAACAACGGCACGTCGGCGATCAACGGCTGGACGTTGGCGTGGACGTTCCCCGGAAACCAACAGATCACGAACCTGTGGGGTGGGACGTATACGCAGAGCGGGGCGTCGGTGACGGTGCGCAACGCGAGTTGGAACGGGACGATTCCGGCGAACGGCGGGACGGTCAGTTTCGGCTTCAACCTGACCTACAGCGGGACGAACGCCAAACCGACCTCGTTCACGCTGAACGGCACGGCCTGCCAGAGTCAGTAACGTCGTACCAACCTCTTGCGGGATCCCGGCCTCAGCCGGGGTCCCGCAAGAGAGGATACCTGCGTTCTCAGGATTAGACGGGCAGGCGGTTAAAACTGCGCCTGTCGAAGGTGCTGTGTATTGGGCGACTGCTTACGCGGTCGCCGGAGGTCTGAATCCGGATTCCAGGCACGCGCAGATGGACGCCCGGCTGAGAACTCACCGGCAGCGATCTCATTCCACCTCTTGGAGATTGCTTCGGGTGCCCGCCACACTCTGCTTGCGGCTTCGGTTTCGTGTCCTCGAAATGACAGAGGCTGGTGGTTACGTTTTTGAATGAGCCGGCAAGGGCTTGCATGACGGGAATGGGTGCTGGAAAACAGGCATGACCACAGAGTATTGCATTATTCCAGGGGAGTAGGCGTGTCTTTCCATTTCTGGGTGTTGGTTTTTCAGCGGGCTAGAGATGCCCTGGGGGAAATCTGGCCCTACGTCGTCGCGGGCATTCTAATCGGTGAGCTGTTGAAACTTACCTCCTGGACCAGGATCATTTACAAAGGCGTCTCGCGTTCTCCTTTTTCCGCGACATTAATGGCCGTTGTTTTGGGCATGTGCTCGCCGCTATGCACCTATGGCACTGTGCCGGTTCTTCTGCAACTCTTCAGGGCTGGGGTACCGCTTGCGCCGTTAGTAGCCTTTCTGGCTGCTTCGGCCTTGATGAATCCTCAACTCTTCATTATGACATGGGGTGGGCTGGGAGGCGAAATGGCCCTTGTAAGGGTGATCGCTGTGTTCGCGTTCGGCCTGTTGGTCGGCGGCGTGCTTCAACGTATCCCATCAAGATGGATGGCCAACCCTGGTGCCCTTGTGGGTGGGGAGACGCAGGAGATTCTGCTCCGGCCACCCAAAGTGTTCGAATGGCGGAGCTTTGTCCGAGGCTTTCTGGATAGTCTCCAATTCGTGGGCTTTTATCTGGTCATCGGGCTTATCCTGGGAGCTATCGTGGAGGTTGGAGTACCGGCGCAATGGATTTCGCACACGTTTCGCCTGGACCGGTGGTGGTCGGTGGGCCTGGGTGCCATCATGGGTGTGCCGCTATATGCTTGCGGTGGCGGGGTGATTCCCTTTGTGCGTTCGATGATGATGCAGGGCATGAGCAAGGGGGCTGCCCTCGCGTTTCTGCTCGTGGGGCCGGCAACTCGCATTACACCGCTGATGGCTCTGGCTACGGTGCTGAGACCCCGCTTCATTCTCGTGTACATCCTGTCCTTATTTCTCTTTTCAGTAGCGGTGGGGCTGGTATACCAATGGATTTGCCCCTGGATCCTATTGGGCTAAACGGTTTTCAGCGCACCCGGAAGCGCACTGTTGGCGCAGGGTGTCGCCACAAAAAAACTGGAGGTTAGCGATGAGAAAAACACTCAAGACACTGGTGTTATTCCTGCTGGTCGCTCTGATGCTCTTGAGCGGGTTGGCCCAGCGAGGACGGGGACTTGTACAACTCCCTCAATCCACCGTTGCCATTGTCCGCTCCTCCAAAGCCAACGCGACCGACCTGCAATATAGCGATATCAGAGCAATGGTCGCTGAGGCGGTGCGCTTGGCCGGGGGACTGAGTGGTATCGTCCGCAATGGCGACGTGGTCGTCATCAAGCCCAACCTGGTCGTCAGCCGTAGCAGTCCAGAGGTCAACGGCGTGACGACGGACTATCGCGTGGTCAGGGCTGTCGTGGAATTGGTGCGAGAGATCAATCCTAACGGCAAAATCTACGTGATGGAGGGGTCATCTCAGAATACCAGGACGGTCATGCAGGCGCTGTATTATGACGCCGCGCACATTCCGGGCGTAGACCAGTTCATTGCTATTGAAGAAGACAGTGGGGCCT
>DAOUAJ010000381.1:0-5663 GCA_034433615.1 Anaerolineae bacterium
TGGTCAGGTAGCAAGGATGATTCGGTTCTTTTCATTAAAGAGGTCATTAGAGAGTATGTAGATGAATCCACACGAGACTACTCGTTCCATTGGCAAGACGCGGGTGACCGGCTATTGATACGATGGGATAATGCTCCACATCATAAGCACATACGTACGTATCCACACCATAAACATGTTGGTGAGGAAGTCCAGGAAAGTAACGAGTTACAAGCCCTGGAGGTATTAAAGTTCATTGAAGCACTTATGACAAGGGGTCAAGATGACGATCTTTTCTTCCGTGTTAGATGAGTTGCGGGAAGCGCTCGGCCCCCAACGGGTGCTCACCAGGCCGGAAGAGCTGGCCGTCTACGCCTATGACGGCACCTGGGCGGAAGGTCAGCCCGACGTGGTCATCAACCCGCTGACTACTGAACAGGTGGCTGCCGTCTTGCGCATCGCCGACCGGGAGCGCATCCCGGTAGTGCCGCGCGGGGCTGGCACCGGGCTGGCGGGCGGTTCCGTACCCGTAAGCGGCATCGTCCTCAACCTGGCGTGCATGAACCGCATCCGGGAGATCTCCCCCGACGACATGGTGGCCGTGGTCGAGCCAGGCGTGATCAACCAGACGCTGCAGGATGCGCTCAAGCCGTACGGGCTGATGTATCCGCCCGATCCCGCCAGTCTGTACATGTCCACCATCGGCGGCAACGTGGCCACCAACGCCGGCGGGCCGCGCTGTCTGAAGTACGGTGTGACCAAGGACTACGTCGTGGGGCTGGAGGTGGTGTTGCCAGGTGGTCACGTGTTGCGCACCGGCGGACGCCAGATCAAGAACGTGACAGGATACAACTTAACCCAGCTCTTCGTCGGGTCCGAGGGCACCCTGGGCGTGATCACTGAGATCATTTTACGTTTGCTACCGGCGCCGGCTGCTACCGCCACGGTGATGGCGGCCTATGCCTGTCTGGAAGATGCCGCTCACACGGTGAATGCCATCCTCGCGGCGGGGATTCTGCCGTTGACGACGGAGCTGATGGATCAGGCGTGCATTCGCGTCGTCGAGCAGAAGCTCCAGATTGGCCTGCCGGTCGAAGCCGAGGCATTGATGCTGATCGCCGTAGATGGCGAGCCGGAGGCGGTAGGGCCGCAGATCCGCCGCGTGGCCGAGGTATGCCGCAGGATAGGAGCTGATCCTATCGAGATCGCCACCACGCCGGAGGAAGAAGAGCGGCTGTGGATCGCCCGGCGCAGCGTCTCCCCCGCGCTCTCGTTGCTTAAGCCCAGCCGGCTCACCGAGGACATCGCCGTGCCCCGCTCCAAGATCCCCGAGATGATCCGGCGCATCCAGGCCATCGCCCGTGAGTACAACGTGATGATCCCCACCTTCGGCCACATCGGTGACGGTAACATCCATCCCGACATCATGTGTGACCGCCGCGATGCGGACGAGATGCGGCGCGTGGCGCTGGCGGCGGAAGCGGTATTCCAGGCCGCCATCGAGCTAGGCGGCACCCTCTCCGGCGAGCACGGCATCGGGCTGTTGAAGAAGGAGTTCATGCCCAAAGAGCTGGGCGAGCTGGCCATTCACAAGATGCTGGGGATCAAGAAAGTGTTTGATCCCAACGGGATTATGAACCCGGGGAAGGTGTTCCCAAACTGAGCTTTCAGTGGCCGCCGCCTTCGCCGAGGCGCAACTGGGCACTTTGTAGTATAATCTGGATTAAGAACGGGGCTCAGAGTAGCTCGAACGAGGAGGTGTGTGATGTCAACTGCGGTGTTAACCCTGACACTTCCTGCTGCGTTGGCCCAGGAGCTAGATCAAGCCAGCCAGCAATTCTTGATCGAGCTGTTAGAGCGTGGGCTGCGCGAATTAAAGATTGAGTGTACCCTCGAACGTTATGCGCGTGGTGGCATGTCCTTTGGCGCAGCCGCGTACCAGGCCGGCCTCTCGCAATCTGAGTTGGCCCGATGCGCCTACGCGCGCGGCATGGAGCCTCCCTTCAGCGCCGAGACTTTGGCGGAGGAACTCGGCTGAGCGCCAGGCCCGGCCAAGGAGTGATTGACATGGCTTCCAAAGCGTTGATTGAGATTATCAAGCAAACTGAATGAGGCTCTCTGAAGCCCTGGAGCAGGTAGTGTGAGGTGAGTCATGCAAACAGTCAGCATTAGCCAGATCAAGCGTGATGCCTTGACGTGGATCAATCGGGTGATCGTTGGCGGTGAGCGCATTGTCCCCTGTGCCTGGCCACAGAACAGGCTGACCTGGCGCGGGCACCCCAAGGTGGCCCTGGTCAGCCTGTCCGATCTGAAGCGCCTGCAGGCGCTCACTGATGTCACCGCTGCGGAGGCACGCACCCGTCAACTGGCAAATCTTGAACAAGCTCGCGCCTTGCGGGAACGGATCGCGGCGCGCGCTGGCAGTATTCTCCCCGATTCGGCCCAGGAGTTGAGGGAACTGCGTGAGGAACGTGGAGGATAAACCATGAAAAGCCTAACGCGGATCACGTTTGACCCGAACGTGATGGGTGGCAAACCTTGCATTCGCGGGCTACGTGTTACTGTTGGAACCATTGTTGGGCTGGTTGCCGCAGGATATTCCACAGCCGAAATTCTAAAAGCATATCCCTATTTGGAAGAGGAAGACGTTCGTGAGGCACTTGCTTACGCTGCTTGGCGAGCCGAAGAGATAGAGTTGCCGCTGGTTATCGCATGAAATTGCTGATTGATATGAACCTTTCCCCTGACTGGGTTGCAGTGTTCGAGCGGCAGGGGTGGCAAGCACTTCACTGGTCAACGGTGGGTGACCCTCGGGCAAGCGATAGTGTCATCATGGAGTGGGCGCGTATCAACGGTTATGTTGTGTTCACCCACGATCTTGACCTGGGAGCACTGTTGGCAACCACTCGTGCCCAAGGGCCGAGCGTTATTCAGGTTCGCACCCAGGACATCATGCCCCAAAGCTTGGGAGGCAGGTTGGTCCAGGTATTGCGGCAATACGAATCATCGCTTGAAAAGGGCGCGCTGGTCACCGTAGATGAAGCCAAGTCCAGAGTGCGCATTCTACCTTTCCAGTAAGTCGAACCCGATTTTGCTGAAGCACAGGTGAGAGGTGCACAATGAGTAAGACAGGCCTGGAGAGCCTGCGCGCCCTGCTGGAGGCGGTGGCTGCCGCCTTCGCCGAGGCGCAACTGAGCTACGTGGACCTGCGCACGGCGCTCTTGCGGCTGGCGCAGGCCTACCTGGACGCCTCCCGGTGGAACGACGCCCGGCGCGCCTTGCAGCCGTTGCTGGAGGACGCCAAAGCGCCCCTCTCCGCCGACGCCCGCACCCTGGAGCGGGAGAGCTACCTGCGCCCGGCCGGGCTGGCGCTGGAGGCGGGGCGGTGGGAGGAGGCGCACCAGCACGCCGAGGCCTGGCTGAGCCAGCACAAAGACGACAGCGACGCGCAGGAGGTGGTGCGCGAAAGCTACCTGCGCCCGGCTCGCCGGGCGTTAGAGGCGGGGCAATGGGAAGCCGTGCGTCAGCACATCGAGCCGTGGCTGCGTGGCCATAAGAAGGATACGGTGGAACTGAGCCTGAGCCCCCTGTTCCGTCGGGGGTATAGCAGCATCGGCGACGCCATTGACAACCTGTTCTAGGCCAGCCGTCCTGAAACAGCCGACGCGGAACGGCAGACCTGGGACCAGGAGGTAACGCGGCTCATCGGGTGCTATCTGCCCACGCCGCCACCAGGGAAGTTCTGGCTCCTGGGGACCGAGGGGGTGCCGGTTCCTCGGCCCTTTGCCCGTACGCGGGCTGGCCGGCTGTTTGTGTATCAGCTGGCGGCCTATCAGACCCCTGACGTGGAGCACGAGGAGGATTGGCAGACCCTCGTCCAGCTCGCTCCGGTCCAACTCTGGCTGGCCCGCGACTTAGCCGGCCTGCACCTTCGCCCCTGGGAACGGTATCTGCCGTCACGCACCTCGGGCGTCGCCTCCCCCAGCCAGGTCCAGCGGGACCGGGAACGCATTATTCGCCAGATTGGGACACCCGCCCAGCCGCCCAAACGCCGGGGTAATTCGCCCGGCTGGGCCACGTCAACCGGTCATCAAGAAAGATCAAAAACAGCCCAAAGCAGCTTGAGATCGCCCCAAACGTTCACTTGTCAAGGTGCATCCCGTTGCTCGACGTATGTCGAGCTAATTGACGTTGTCCAAAGTCCAAGCTAAAGACTTGGTTAATTATCACCACCAAGACACCAAGAGAAAAATGAAAAAAACCTTGATGCTTTTGTGTCTTGGTGGTACTGCAGGAGAAAGCACCATGTCACCCATTCGCGTTCTGATCGCCGATGACCATTGCCTCTTCCGCCAGGGGTTGCGCCAGATTTGCGAGGCTCTGGGGTGGTTTGAAGTAGTGGGCGAGGCCGAAAACGGGCAGGAAGCCGTGGAACTGGCGCGGTGGCTGAAGCCGGACGTCGTGCTGATGGACATCAGCATGCCCGTCCTGGACGGCGTGGAGGCCACCGCCCTCATCACCGCCCACGATCCGACGGTACGGGTGCTCATCCTCACGATGTACAAGCAGGACCGCTACGTCTTTGAGGCGATCAAGGCTGGCGCGCGGGGCTATCTGCTCAAGGACATTGACGAACAGGAGTTCGTGGACGCCGTGCGGGCCGTTCACCGCGGCGAGGCGTTGATTGACCCTGGCCTGGCGACCCGGTTGCTGGACGAGTTCCGCCGCCTGAGCCAGATTGCGGCGGGCGTGGGTGAGGCGGAGTCGTTGACCCCCGGCGAAATGGACGTGCTACGGATGGTTGCTCAGGGCGCGGACAACAAGACCATCGCCGACCGGCTGGGACTTTCCGAAAAGACGGTCGCCAACCGGCTGAGCGACATCTACCAGAAACTCCACGTTGCCAGCCGTACTCAAGCCGCGCTCGTGGCCCTCCGCCGTGGCTGGGCCCGGCTGGATGACGATACCCCCCAGGAACAAAAACGTAACACGTAAAACGTAAAGCGTAATGCGTAAGTTACTCTTTACGTTTTACTCCTTACGTTTTACGCCCCACGCCCCCAGGAAAAAGTACCCCTCTTCGCGGGGGTATTTTTTTTCTTTTGCGGGCGGGAACGCTGCCTCTTGCGGACCGGCATCGGCCGGTGGTACGATGAATGTGGTTGGGCCACATCCGCCGTGTCGTCAGCGAGGAGCACTGTGCCGCAGTCCATCCGGGTCGCCGTCGTGGATCAAGATACCGTTCGTCGGCAAATGAGCGCGTTGCTGGAGAGTGTAGAAGGCTTCACCGTCGTGGGCTGGGCATCCGATGAAGACGGGGCGCTGGCCCTGGTGCGCGACAGTCGGCCCGACGTGCTCCTGCTGAGCCTGGAGACCCTGGGAAACGGTGGACCGGAGGCGGTGGCGCAGATGCGCGCCCTTTCGCCCGGCACCCAGGTCATCGTGTGGAACGAATCGGGCCAGGAAGCCCTGGTGCTGGAGGCATTCCGGCAAGGCGCGCTGGGGCATCTGGTGCGAGGCCAGGCCGGGCCAGAAGAGATCGTCCGTGCCATCCGCGCCGTCCACCGGGGCGAAGCCGTCCTCAGCCCGGCCCTCGCCGGCCGCATCCTGGATGAGGTGGTGCAGGGGTTGAGAAAGAGATAACCGCTTGCGTTTCACGTTTCACGTTTTACGTTTTACCCTTT
>DAOUAJ010000382.1:0-14292 GCA_034433615.1 Anaerolineae bacterium
GCTGCCGTGTGAGACGCCGTGCCGGATGCAGTATCTCGATCAGCACGCACTTCCAGGTAGACAGGCGCTTCTTCTCCGGCTTCCAACCGGATTTCTCCTGCCTGGCTATCTGCGGGTGGAAAGGGAGGTTCCAGATAAGAGATCACTCCCACAGCCGTGGCCGAGAAGCCGGGCAGATCGTACAAGGTAAACGATTGTCCTGGCGTCAACGCCACACGCCCCTGTAAGTCGTAGTACACGCCGTCCACCCAGGCGTCTCGTACCTTGTCCGTGATGACGTAACGCACCCCTGCCAAGTCAAGTATACGACTGGCGGGGATCTCTTGCAATTGTTCGCGCAGCCGGCCGTCGGGAAGCAGGCGATCAGGGGTGATGAACAGGGTCTGGAACCAGGTATATCGAGCCAGTGGCAGGATACCGCCGTCGTAGCCATCAATGCTGGGCAAGTGCAGCAGCAATGGCAGATTAGGAGCGATGATCTCCTTCAGTTTGGCTGCGACCACATAATCCCGCAAGCCAGCTTCATCCAGGTCATCGGCCAGGAGCTGGCGTATCTCTGGCAAATCGCCAGGATCGTAGTGAATGCCTGACATGGAGAGGAAACGGCCAGGGGCAGCCAGCAGGTGAGCCGGCGCCGTGCGCAATGAGGTCACCGCCTGGGGAGCGGAAGGGTGGTTGAAATCCAGCGGTAGCGCTGCCGCCAATAATTCACCGTAGAGTAGAAAGAGGACCAGCGGGCCGACCAGCGGGCGTAGCCGGACGGGCCACCGCTCCTGCACCAACAGACCAGCCGTGACGACCGCCAGCCCTGCCCACGCAGTGAGGGTAGCCCGGCCAGGCCACTGTTGAAGCACCAACAACGTGACCAGCAGCACACTTCCCACTCCGGCCAGGATTTGGCGCCAGCGGTAAGCCATGATCCAGTCCCAGACGATGGCCATGCGAGCCCGCAGTTGCAGAGCATCAGGCATGATCAGCCGATCCAGCCCTATCCCGGCCAACAGGGCGATGGCCAGCGCGTACCAGGCCAGCCAGCGCGGGGGCACACGAAACAGCCCGAATCCGGGGATCACTTTGTAGAACAAGGGATAGAGGGGTGTGTAGCCGCCTAAGGCCAGGAGCAGCCCGCCCGTGGCCAGCGTCGCCAGAGGCACCTGCAACGGGTGGTGCTCCGATCGCGGGGAGCCTGTCCCTGGTGTCTGTCCTGAAACTCGCCCCCCCGCGATGGGCGAAGGTCTCCTGACCGAGCCCTTTTTCGCCTCGGTCGGGAGACCTTCAGCGATCAAGGGGACGAGGGACGAAGGACGAGGGACGAGGGAGTGGGTTTTCATCGGCCGTGGCGCCGCCCGCGGCGGCATGGGGAACTGTCCTGAAAAAGGGACGAGGGACGAGGGACGAGGGACGAGGAAGCGGGTGTTCATCGGCCATGGTGCCGCCTCCGGCATGGACATCTGTCCTGCATTTTGGCCTGACGGCCAGCCTGTCTTGGCTGTCAGGCCGGGGAGCAACCCTAGCCCGGCCAGAGTGAGGCCCAGGATGCCCACGTAAGCCAGGTACTCGGAGAAAACAGGGGTGCCGAACGCGGCTTCGGGCTGCATCGCGTAAGGGGGCAGCAACGCCAGGAGCAGCATGTTCGGTTTCAATGAGAAGGCTATCGTCTCCAGGAAGCCCAGCCCGCCTGCGCGAATCGAGAGCCTGGCCAGTTCCATCGTCGGCAGAATCTGGACCGCCGAGATCGCGACAGCCAGAACCACGGCCACAGCCAGCGATCCCCATCGGGTGAGTAGTACGCCGGCCAATGATCGAGCCCTTTGCCGCTGGCGAACAGCTTCCCAGAGCGGCCCGGCCAGCGCGTACACCCCTAATCCGGCCGTGGAGATATACGTAGCCTGAGTGTGTCCGGCCAGCAGTTGCAGCGCCAGCACCAGCGCCAGTCCCGCCAGTGGCAGCAGCCTGGCCCGTATGGTCGAGCCACACGCGACGTGATCCAGCAGAAGTAAAGCCAGAGGAAACCAGGCTAACGCGTTAATTTGGTTGATCTGGCCGGCATGCCCGGCCAGGTGCCCGCCCAGCGCATAGATCAACGCCGCCGCCAGCGCGCCGGTGCGGCTCAGACCCAGGTGGCGTGCCAACGCGTAAGTGAAGCAGCCGGCCAGCCAGATGTGCAAGACCAGTGACCAGATGAGCGCACGTTCTGGACGCAGCCAGATCAATGGCCAATGTAGTGGGTAGAAGACGGCGGCCTGAGGGTTGGCCAGAAAAGGGACACCCAGGAAGAGATACGGGTTCCACAACGGCAAATGACCTGCCCGCAGCGCCTCCGCGCGATAGGCCCAGTAGGGCGTGAAATAGGTGAAGGCGTCGCCCCGGGCCAGCACCTTATTCGTCAGAGCTGCGTGGCGAAAAGCCCATACGCTAAGCGCCAATAGCCCCAGCATGACCAGCAATGGTCCGACGCCCTGGCGTACTCTAGCGGCCATCAAGTTTCGTTCGCTCAATACGATACACGACGAATGAAAGGCTGCCGTCCCCCCGATGCGTCTCGAAGCGGGGGATCATGACGATCCCGCGAGCAGCCAGCGCCGCCTGGGCCGCGTCGCGCTCAGCCAGGCGCCAACCAGGAAAAACGATGTAACGTACGATCTGAGGAGGACCGTCGGCATCGGCCACCAGCGCCTCCGTGGAGTCGTAATAACGAAAGTGGAAAGGCACATCATAGAGGTAGTAACGCCAGTGCCAGCCCAGCCAGCGATGGTATAACACCGCGCCTGAAGGCAGTTCCGATCTGAGGAAAGTGGCCACCAGGTCAATGCCATCATACGCGCCATGGTCGGAGCCGACCGGGAAACCGCTTTTCGCTGCCGTCACGGCCGGGCTGGCCAGCATCAAGGTGAACAGGGCTGTCATCGCCAGGACGCCGGCGCGCCGCGCTGCCGGACCGAACCGCTGTTCCCAGCCGCGCAGGGTCGCTTCTGCCAGAGTCAGGACAACCCGCGCCCCCAGAAGCGCAACGATCGGCGCCAGGGGAAGTAAGTAACGATCCCAAATCTGGAAGTTGACCACGATGTGCAGCGCCATGTAGACCAGCCCGTATCCCAGTAGAATCAGATCGGTTCTCCAGGCCGTGGGCAGTACCACGGGGGAAGAAGGCCTGTTTTCAGCCTGCGGAGGCAGGCTTCGCAAAGGTAGTAGCCGCGACTTCCAGTCGCCCAGCTTCTGTCGCCATGCCTGCCACGCCAGCCCCGGCAGCCCGATGGCCAGTAGCGCGTTCAGCCAGGGCGAGCCGGTCAGATAACTCAGCCACGGCAGCCACTTGATCGCGCGGGCGGGCCACTCAGCGAGAGATGTCAGCCAAAGCCCGCCGTACGAGATGGCACTCTGCGCCAGGAACCCAGGGCGGTCAGGCGGCAGATAGCGCCAACTGTCCCACTGGATTGCCTTCCAGATCGGATAGCCCACACCCAGAACGAAGAGGCTGGCGGCAATCGGCGCACTCCAACGCCCAGGCAACGTTGGTCCCAGGGCAGCAAGCCGGGCGATAACCGACAACCGGTAACCGAAGAGCAGATGTCTCCGCGTCTCCGTATCCTCGCGTCCTCGCGTCCCCGCGTCTCCCCTTCCTGAGATCACCCATCCCAGCCCCAAAACCAGCGGCAGGAAGAAGATCCCCTGCTGCTTGGTGATGGCGGCCATTCCGATTCCCAGCCCGGCCAGACCCCAGCCCCCGTACGCCGCCGCCAGGCAGCCAGCCAGCCCGAAGAAAATCATGAGGGGATCGGTGAAGGCGGTGGGACTGAACAGGATCGCCATAGGCGATGCGGTGAAGAGGGTCGTCGCTACCCAGGCGGTGTGCTCCCCATACAGCCGGCGGGCCAGCGCGTAGACGAGCGGGATGCTGAGAAGGCCGGCCAGCAGCCCCGGCAACCGGGCCACTACCTCACTGGGACCGAGCCAGGTGAAAAAGTGGGCCAGGACGTACAGGAAAAGGGGCGGCTTGTCTACCGGCACCGTGCGCAGCATGACATCGCGCTGGGTACTGATCAGCAGCCCCCAGGATGCATAGAGGGCCTCATCTTGGTGAAATCGGTGCGCCCACAGTGGTGGCAGGCGTAGTAACAGCCCGGCCAGCATCATGCTGGCCAGCACCAACTTGTCGCGGAGAATCAACCCAGGCGTAGCCATTGGCTCGATACTGTCCAGCACAAATCGCGTGCCGGGCCAGGTGCCGATTTCAATATGGAAGCCCGGCTCAGCACGGCAAATCCGCCAAAGCAACTAATCCACAAAGCGATACTTCAGCAACGTCCATAGAGCAATCAGGCCATCCTTGAACCCGATCTTCTTCCCCTCGATGTACTCCCGCCCGGTGTACGAGATGGGTACCTCGTAGATGCGGTAGCCGCGTTTTAACACCTTGGCGGTCACCTCCGGCTCGAAGTCAAAGCGGCGGGAGCGCAACGGGATGTTGCGGATGACATCAGCCCGAAACGCCTTGTAACCTGTCTCCATATCAGAGAGGATGCTATCGTATAGCAGATTGGTGAGCAAAGTCAGCGCTTTGTTGGCAACCATGTGCCAGAAGAGCATGGCGGTGTGAGGACCGCCCAGAAAGCGGGAACCATACACGACGGCCGCCCGCCCCTCGATGATCGGCTTAAGGAGCACAGGGTAATCGCGCGGGTCATACTCCAGGTCAGCATCCTGGATGAGCATGATGTCACCGGTGGCATGCTGAATAGCCGTGCGCACGGCGGCACCTTTGCCTTGGTTGCGCTCGTGGTAAAAAACGCGGATATCGCCGGCTTTCTCTTCCTCTTGCAAAATCTCGCGGCTACCGTCAGTGGAGCCATCGTCCACGACCACAATCTCCTTTTCCAGGACGATAGGACCTGGCTGACGCAGGATAATCGAAATTCCACTATTGATCTCCAGCGGGACGGCACGTACTCTGGTCAGAATCTCCTGGATGGTGGTTCGCTCGTTGTAGACAGGGATCAGGATCGAGAGCTTCAAAGGGGCCTCCAAGACGCTGATGGTCACATTATAGCCTTCTCGTTAACAAGGGACAACCCCGAAGGTTCAGGCCGGAGCCTCCATTTCGGCCTCCAAAGTCTTACATTTCATCATCAGATAGCAAGATCGTGGAAGCTGAAAACGACATCCTGGAGTCCCAAAGATCCTTCGGAGTTCGATGAAGCAACGTATGAACTAACGTCTCGGTTCCAGGCGCGCAAACGCCCCGCCATATCCGACGGGGCGTAGCTCTTATTGGTCACGTCCAGGTCACCCTTCGCCCACCTGATGGGCCAGAATGATGGCCCAGGCGACCTCCTTCATAGGTTTACGGTTGTTCATGGACATCTTCTGAATTTTACGGAACGCCTCGGCCTCCGACAGCCCCTGGCGGTCCATGAGGATGCCTTTGGCACGATCCACTAACTTGCGCGTCTCCAGCGCCTCTTGCAGATCGTCTACCTGCTTTTGCATCTCCATGAACTCACGAAAGCGGGCCAAAGCTACCTCGATAGCAGGAGCCAGGTCGGTCTCCCGGATTGGCTTCACCAAGTAGCCGGTCACACCAGCCTCGCGCGCGCGCGCCACCAGGTCGTGCTGACTATAGGCGCTGAGCAGCAACACCGGAGCGATGCGCTCCTCCGTCAGAATCTTAGCCGCCTCGATGCCGTCCATATCAGGCATCTTGATGTCCATGATCACGATATCCGGCTTGAGCTCTCTGGCCAGATTCACGGCACTGCGTCCGTCGCCGACCTCCCCCACGACCAGGTAACCCAGGTTGGTTAACATCTCCCGTAGATCCAATCGGATCAATGCCTCATCGTCGGCAATCACGACCCGAGTCTTTTCCACGGCTTATCACCCTCCCAAAGGCAATTTTGGAAAAGAGACCTCAGCGACAACGCCATCCTTCTGATACAAAGAGAAGGTCCCTTTGAGATCGTCTCGAACCAAGGTTTGCACAATCTGCAGGCCCAAAGTTCGAGCCTGCTCCAACGAGAATCCCTCCGGCAGGCCGTGTCCATTGTCCACGATGCGGATCACGACCCTGTTCGCGATGTTGGTCAGATCGGCCTGAATGTGCCCCTCTTCCTCGCCATCAAATCCATGTTCCAGGGCGTTCAGGAGCAATTCGTTAAAAACCAGCGCGCAGGCAGTGGCCTGATCTTTGTGCAGATAAATGCTAGGGCCCCTCAACTCAATGCGGATGCGACAACCCGGCGCTAAAGTGACTTGCTCGGTCTGGCTGATGATGCGCTGAAACACGTCACGAATGTTGATGTGCTGCCCTCTGTCATGGGATAGATAATCATGGATGACGGCTACACTCAGGATGCGATTAATGGCCTCTTCCAGTTCGTGGCGGGCCTCCTCCGTCTGACATCGCCTGGATTGCATACGCAGCACCGAAGCGATGTTTTGCAAGTTGTTCTTCACCCGATGATGAACTTCCTGCACCATCGCCCGTTGCACGTTCAGCTCTTGCTGCCTGTGCCGCGCTTCCGTGTCATCATGCACCAGGATCAATGCGCCCGCTTGGCGTCGGTAATTCGCCCGTCGGGATAGACGGTCACCGATGGCCGCAGGCAGCGGCCACGGAGGATCATAACGCAGCAGCGGGATCACCTGGCGAATCCAGTAGCGAGTTTGCTCTTCCCCTTCCCATTGCTGGCATAGCCCGGTTCGCAGCGCCGTGGCTACCAGCTCGTCGTCCCGAGTCTGCAGATCGCCTATCCACTTGCCGCGGAGATCTTCTAAATAACCCAGGTGACGGTACAGGTGGGTGGCAATCCCGCTTAGATAAGTGATGCGTCGTTGTAAGTCGGTGACGACGATCCCATCCCATTCGCCGAATGGTCCTAAAGCTTTTGCACCCCGCAGATCACCCCGTATAGCCATCTGTTGAACCCAAGAAAGGGCCCGCTGGAAGACGCGAGAACGGCGGCGGTGACGCTCTCGTTCGATCAGGTTGGTCTCGATGGCTAACGCGGCAATGATCTGGCCGCGAGGGCCATAGATGGGGTAGACTTCTTGAATGACAGGGGCATCGCCCTCGACCACTCGTTGATGGTGGCCAGATACCCCATCGTTTAAAGCGCGCAAGACGAGAGGTTCGTCCGCCTGCTTGACTGTTTGCCCCAGCAACGAGTTGGGATGGAGGGGAGAGATAGAACGCGGCTGTGCCTGGGCGATGATAGCTGCCGAACGAGCGTTCAGGCGGCCGTAGAGAAGCACATCCGCCCGGCTGACTCCGGCCGTGATCGCCAAACCATCCTCCACCTGCTGGAGAAACTGAAGATCCGCATCACTCAAGCCCTGACAGCTTTTGACGATCGGGTGCATATGAGTCCATAGGCTACCAAGCCAGGCTCCCATGCCTGGGATTCTCTTTATCAAGTGCAACATACAACAAAAGCCGACGGCATTGCAAGCCATCGGCCCGGAGTGGCTGGAGTGGTGTCTTAGCTACCTGAACGCGGATGCTCGCCCCCCTTCGCCAAACCCGGGGTGAGCGACTTTCGTGATGGTCGGGGCGGGCGGATTTGAACCGCCGGCCACTTGAACCCCATTCAAGTGCGCTACCTGGCTGCGCTACGCCCCGAAAGCAAAAACATTATATCAGAAGGCTCAGAAAAAGGCAAATGACCCGGACGAAAGACGTCGTACAGCCTGCCCTCGCCAGAGGGGCCAGGGGACGGGCAATTACCGCAGATGCTGAAGTATCGAAAAGCTCTGGTAGCCACTATAGGTTATTGACAAAATGGTTCTTTGGGGTTATACTGAGTATAATAGAACGGGTGTTCTATGCCAGCGCAGGGGAAGTCACCCATTGCGTCTTTGACCAACAAGGCCGTCTGTGCTAGAATCGTCCCAATTTGATCCCATGGCCCATGCGGGCCACAAGCGGCCCATGCGGGCCACAAGGTTAGAGGAGGAGAAGAGAAACTATGGCCTATCGCAATAACACCGGTCTCGATATTTGGTTCAAGGATGAGATTTTGCAGACATTACGGGCAGTGGACTCAGCAAATATGGACATTGCTGGCGAGATTGATTCGCTGGAAATGCGCTTCTACCGACGCGGTTTTGAAGCAGCTATCCGCTCCGTGGCCGAGGCATTTGGCCTGGACTATCACCCTCCAGTCTCCAGGCGCCACGGCTCTCCTCCTCCTGTTGACGTGACTTCACGCCTTATCCATTAAGTAGATGGCAGAAAGTTCCTTGCAGAAAGCCTGACGACTGGAAGTCGCGGGCAACGACTGCAAAGCTCACCTTCGTGGGCTAGGTTTCAGTCGCCTTAGTTTCTGGCGGCTCTCGGTGCTCGGACTGGACCATTGGGGGCTGGCCAATAAAGACCTGGGCGTGGGGATTTTCCATCAATTTTTCCATAGCGCTAATGTAGCGCATCCCTGCTGCGGTGTCTTCCGCGCAATGGGTCATGATCCAGCCTAGCACACGCTCGACACGTTGAGCCACGTCAGGCGGCAACTTGCGCCAGGCTTCCTCCAGGCTGTTAATGTATTCTGAGATCGCCTTCTGTCGGGCTGCCAACCGGACCTCTTCAAAGGTGCGTACTCGCTTGGCGTCCGCCTCTCCCTGGGAAATACTGAGTTGTTTCTGGCGATCAGCGATCCACACGGCCAAGACCCGATCTGCGACCTCTTCCGGCAGTGTCATCGTATTCACTGCCATCCCTATGATCTCCACACCCCATCCGCTTGTCAGCCGACGGCACTCTTCAGTCGCTTCACTTCCAATCAATTCCAGGATCGCGGCAGACGTTTCCTCAGTGATCGGGAATAGGCCCTCTAGTGTATGACGTCCGATCACACGCCGCAATGCGATCTCGGCAACACTGGTCACAGCCCGTGGCCACTCATTTGGAGCCAGCGTCACCTTTAGCATTTGTACGATGTCTTCACGGCGTGCGGGGCAGAGGCTATCTTTGATGACCCCGCTCATCTCGTCATCTCCTTCCTCACCGTCAGCCAGATCGGCTTGTGGAAACCGGTAGCCTACTGTGGCAGAGACATGAAGAAGAGAGACACCATCTGCCGTGAGTACGTCGCCTGGTTCCACTGGCAAGAACCGTGGGTTCAGCGGTACCACTCCGCGTACACGCTCAAACGGCTTCAGAGTCACGGTGCCTGGACCAACGATCCGTGTGATCTTACCACCGCGTTCGAGCACTACTGCCTGGCAAGGGCGTACCACCAGGATGCCAGGGCCTCCTAACAAGCGCAGGATGCCAGCCTTCTTCTCATCCTTGATCTCACCATCCTCCACGATGAGAAAAGGCCCTTGCAAGCCAGCGATCAAGGTTAGCAGTTGCCGCACAACTGCACTGCGACCTAAGTCGCGCAGCGGATGGGCAGCCAGTATCAGCTCACTGCTAAGGAAAGCCAGAACAAGAAGAAAGGTAACGAGCAGACTCATAGGGGTCAGGTAGCTCACTAACAGCAGGATGAAGGCCAGGGCTGCTTCCTGAATCGCCATCTCGCTGAATGGTTTGCCCAAGGAGAGGGGAATCAATGTGAGGGCTAGCCCGGTACCCGGAAATAGGATCAGCAATCCCAGGAAGGTAAATCGTCGGAAGTTCTGAGGTACGAGCAACAGGAAGCCGCTGCCCATTAATATGCTGATTATCACCAGATGGAGGAAAGCACCCGGGATGGGCACGAAAATGGTTGCCATGCCCAACGCAATCAACACGATACCCAGAGCCAGACGAACTCCAGAGCGCTGAGGGGGCCTCACTGATAATAACGTTTCCATCACTTCACCTCCTGCAGAAGACACGAAGACCAGCTTCTAATGCGCACCCCACCTTTACGTCGCTCATCCGACATGCTAGCTTGCACAACTATATCATATTTTCTTTATCTGGGAAAGTCTTTACCAGATTTTATCGAGAACGATCTTCTGGTAGAAAAGAGGCCCCCATCGCCTCCAATGCGGGGAGGCCGAACCCTTCGTAGGTGGGGATAAACAGGAAGACCTCGGCCAGCGCGTACAACGCCGGCTTGTCCTCCTCCGCGATCCAGCCGGGGAAGCGCACCCACGCCTCGATCCCGAGCTCACGGGCGAGGCGGCGAGGGTCCGGCATGAACGGGGTATCCCGAGCAGGCAAGCGGCCGGCGATGACCAGCGGCACATCACGATGTCGCCCCTGCCGCACGAGGAGGGCATACGCTGCCAGGGTGCGCTGCACGTTCTTGCGCACATCAAAGCCAGCAAAGTAGAGGATGAAACGCTGAGGAAGAGCGTAGCGCGTTCGCACCCGCTCCAGCTCCTCCACTGTGAGCGGTCGGCTATAGCGCTCGTCGGCTGCCAGGTACACTGTGTGCACCCGTTCCGGCGGGACACTCAGGTGACGGATGAGGTCCCGGCGCGAGGCCTCGGAATCGGTCAGAATCAGGTGAGCATGGCGGGCAGTGCGTGCCACCAGGGCTGTGTACAGCCGCTGTAAAAGGCCCCCGCGATACTCAGGCAACAGGAGCGGAATCAGGTCGTGCACGGTGACGACGAGGCGACACGGCCGCCACCACGGTGATCCCCAATAGGGCACGTGGGCTACGTCAATGTGCAGGCGGCGGCAGGCCAGGGGGAAGGCGATCTGTTCAAACCATACCTTGGCCAGGTCCCCCTGCAGGAGGTCAAAAGGCGTAGCCGCGCACACGATTTGCCAGCCGGGTATATCAGCCACAGTCGGCACCTGCCGGGGCAATATCAGCCAACGCGCATCATCCGGCGAGACACGGGGTAGCCAGCGCACCAAGCCGTGCAAGACTTGCCCGCTGCCGGTGCCCGTCTGCCCCCAAAACCAGCCGTTTAACGCAATCCGCATGTTGTCCCGAAAATAGCACTCAGCGGTCAGCGATCAGCCGTCAGCGATTAGCGATCAACGATTCGCGATTAACTCGCGAAAGAACTCGACCGTGCGCGCGAGTCCTTCTTTCAGGCTGACCGTAACCTCCCATCCTAACTCCCTCTTGGCCCTGCTGGCATTCAGATAAATCCGGAAGACTTCCCCCTGTTTGGACGGACCATAATGAGCATCGCCGGAGTAGCCGGTAGCCGCCTTCAGCTCAGCGAAAATGGTATTAATGTCAGTCGGGACGCCCGAGCCGATATTGTAGACCCCTTCTCCTCGATCCAGGGCCAGCACATTGGCACGGGCGATGTCACCCACATACACGAAGTCCCGCTGCTGCTCTCCGCTGCCGTTGATCGTGGGCTGCTTGCCCCGTAGCATCAGGCCGGTAAAGATGGCCACGACGCCGGCCTCACCAAGCGGATCCTGGCGCGGCCCGTAAACGTTGGGGTAACGCAAGCTGACGTAAGACAGTCCGTAATTATGCCGATACAGATACAGGTAATGCTCGACCGCGTGCTTACTCGCGCCATAGGGATCCAGCGGGTTGATAGGGTGATCTTCAGTGACCGGCAGAAATTCGGGTTCGCCGTACACTGCGCCTCCTGTCGAGGCGTAGATGAAACGCTGACACCCGTATTTGCGCGCCATTTCCAGCAGGAGAATGGAACCCAGGACGTTCACAGCGCCGTAGGCGATAGGCTCTTCCATGGATTGGCGCACGTTAGCCAGCGCCGCTTGATGGCTGATCACTTCCGGACGTTCGGCAGCGAACACTTCTTCCACTTTCTCCTGCTGTCGGATGTCAACTTTACAGAACTTTGCCTTCGGGTTCACATTCTCCCACTTGCCTGTGACCAGGTTGTCAATCACAACGACGTCGTGTCCAGCCGCAATGAACGCGTCCACAACGTGGGAGCCGATGAACCCCGCGCCGCCTGTCACCAGAATCTTACTCATGGACACTCCTATTCTTTGATGTTTATCCGTGTCATCGGAATCGTCCATCCTCAAAAGTCAAGATACACAAAAGTGCACAAGCTGTCAATTGTGGCCCCTCATGCACGTGACCCGCATCTGGCAGCAGAGAGTGGCTCACCCTTCAAAGGTAGGTTTTTGTGTTGATGCGTTAACACCCAATCAGGTAGGCCCAGGGGGGCCTTCTGTGCAGAGGGGCTGAGGTGCAAGGGAGCTAGGGAGAATCTCTCCGCTGCTCCTCTGCCCCTCTGCTCCCTAGGGGGTGCCCTCCAAACCTCCCCTCTGGGGCTCCCATCGGGAAAAAACTGCCCCTGTGAGGAGTGGTTCACTCTTACGCGGTACGCGGTCGCCACTTGGGTGAGCGAGTGAGCTGTGATATAATCCTTTGGCAATCAGACAAGGAAGAACTAAACTCGACGAATATTGTAGAGTTACGGAGAGGAACGTGTTGACTTCAGGAATATCGTTGCCAATATTGCTAGCCCGGCTGGTGATCCTGGTTATTGCGTTGAGCTTCCACGAATTCGCCCATGCCTGGGTTGCTGTCCGCCTGGGCGATCCTACCCCCCGTTGGGAGGGACGCCTGACGCTGAACCCGCGCGCTCATCTGGATGTGTTGGGCTCGCTTATGTTCGTGATCGCTGGCTTTGGCTGGGCTAAACCGGTACGCTGGAATCCATGGAATATCCATGTGGATCAACGTTGGGGACGACTGTTGGTCGCTGCAGCGGGTCCGCTGTCTAACCTGCTGCTAGCATTCTTGATGGCGCTGATCGTCCAGGTGACCGGTCTGTCAATGACACCCCGTCGCGAGGGCATGTGGGCTGTCCTGCCGAATCCAGCGCTATTTGCCCTGCAGTTTATCTCTCTGAATGTCCTGCTCTGCTTCTTCAATCTCCTGCCCATCACGCCGCTGGACGGCTTCGAGGTTGCGACCGGGCTTTTGCCGCCGAACCTGGCATATTACTTCCGACGACTAGAACCCTATGGCCCCTTCATCTTGTTGGCTCTGATCATCCTGCCGATCAATTTGTTGGGGCTGATTTTGGGTCCACCAGTGACTGCTACGCTCCGTCTGCTGTTGGGATGATCTTTCCAGACCCTCCGCGACGAGGAGGGTCAATCTATCGTAAAGAAGGGAAAATGGCGAAGGCAAAGATAACAATCGTAGGTCTGGGGCTTGTAGGTAGCTCCATCGGGATGGCTCTGCGTCGGGGCGAGCGCGATTTTGAGGTGACCGGCCACGACCGGGATCCGAAGGTGGCAGCAGCGGCTCATAAAGCCGGCGCGGTGGATCGCACAGAGTGGAACCTGATTCACGCGTGCGAAAATGCATCTCTCATCATCCTGGCCTTGCCGATGATGGCGATTCGCGAGACAATGGAGGCTATCGCCAGTTATCTCAAGCCTGGCTGCGTCGTCACTGATACAGCCAGCATCAAAGTGCCCGTGCTGCAATGGGCTCAGGAGATTTTGCCGGATACGGTTCACTTCGTCGGCGGTAACCCGGTAATGAACAGCCCAGAAGGCCTCACAGGGGTCGAGGCGGCCTCGGCAGACCTGCTGCGCGGGGCCATCTACTGCCTGTGCCCTACGTCCACCACTGCCCCTGCAGCCGTACGGGTAGCCGCAGACCTGGTCAGCCGGCTCGAGGCGCAGCCACTCTTCCTGGACGCTGGAGAGCATGATGGCCTGGCAGCGGGCGTGGATCACCTGCCGGCCGTCCTGGCGGCTGTCCTCCTGGAAACGACGGCCCTGACTGCTCCGTGGCGGGAGATGCGCAAGCTGGCGGGGGGACAATACCAGGCCGTCACCCATTTCGTGTCCGGCGATCCTGCCACCTATTGCGATGCTATCCTGGCCAACCGTGAGAACGTCGTCCGTTGGATCGACACCTTTATCGCCAACTTGCAACAGTGGCGTCAAAGAGTGGCAGATGGTCGGGGTGATGTCCTGGCAGAATCCTTCCAACGGGCGTTCGAGGCACGCGATCAGTGGCAACGGGAGAAGGCCGAGGGCCGCTGGGATGAACGGGAGCGGATCAGCATGGAAGAAATCGGCGGTGGCTGGCGTGGGCTATTGGGCATCAGGGGGCGGCCTCACCAACCGGAAAGGACGGGAAGCAAGAGAGGTGAGAGCTATCGGTGATCAGCTTTCAGCCAGCCTGCTGATAGCTGAAAGCTGACCGCTAACTGCTGAAGGCTGACAGTTAACAGGAGGAAAATCCCATGCTTGAGTCTCTTTCTCACGCCCGGGTGGGACGTTCCCGGCGCATCTCCAGCTACGACGTCACCGGTCGCAACCGCGACGCCTGGCCGGTGGAGGCCGGCGAGACGAAGACGCTGGCCGACATCCAGGGTGCTGGCGTCATCCGGCATATCTGGTTCACCATCGCCTGCGATTCACCGCCGCCGGAGGACTCC
>DAOUAJ010000383.1:0-3566 GCA_034433615.1 Anaerolineae bacterium
AAAACCTCTTTTTCGCCCTTTACTTGCCCATCTTGGCATCCGAGTTCACGGAATACGGCCAAGAGGAAGCCAGTCAGGCCAAAAAGCTCATTTCTGGGGGGAATCCCTCCACGCCACCCCTTTCGGGCAGGAAATGGCTGTTAACTTGATCCGTAGGGGGGTGAGGCATGCCTCACCCCCACAGTTGGTAATGGGCGTCTATGTCGGCCTGGTACGCGGCTACAGCGCCCGAAAGCACTTCTTCCACCGTCACGCGCCGCCCCAGTGTGGCCGATTCCAGCAGGGCAAAGGCGCACGCCACGTCGCGCAGCCCTTCGCGGCCGCTGGTCTCCGGGTCATGGCCTTGCTCGATGGCCCGCAGCCAATCGAGCTGCTGAATGGCGAAGGGGTCGGTCAACCCCAAGGGGAAGAAGCGCTCGCGCTCCTCCGTGCTCATCTCTCGCTCGAATCGCTCCATCAGCGATTCGCGCTGGCCATCGCCGTGGATGAGCTCACCGCCCTTGATGCACCCCTCGCTGCCGTAGAAGGCGGGCGTGCCCGGGATCTCCAGCGGCTCGCCGTGGCCCGCCCATGACCACAGCATCTGGGCGATGGCGCCATCCTCGAATCCGGCAACGGCCAGGTAGGTGTCATCCACGTCCGCGGCTACCGTTTCGACGACGCGGCCGGCCTCATCCCGGCGATACCGCACCGGTTCAAACGTGCGCGTCACCGCGCTCACCCACGTCACCTCGCCGAACACGTAGCGCAGCCAGTGGAAGTGGTGCACGCCGATGTCCACAGCGCCGCCTCCGCCAGCCTCCAGCTTGCGATGGCGCCAGGGCGTGTCGGCCACTACACGGTCGGGCGACCAGAGGCCGCCCAGTGAGCCGATGATCGCCATCTGCGGCCGGCCGATCAGCCCGCGCTGCACAGCCCAATGCATGGCGCGCACGATGCGAAGCTGGCGCACGTTCTCGAAGACCCCGAACGTCAGCCCGCGCTGCTGCGCCAGCTCCACCATGCGTCGCGCCGCCTTTACGGAGATGGCCAGCGGCTTTTCGGTGAGCAGATGCTTGCCGGCGGACAGCGCGGCCAACCCTACCTGGTGGTGCATGGCCAGCGTGGTGAAATCGTTCACGGCATCTACGGGCGCCCGTTCGAGCATCGCCCGGTAGTCCGTGTACACCTGGACATCCACGTCGTCCTGGAAATCGCTGAGGTACGTGTGCGGCGCAGCCAGGGGATCGCCTGATTCGGGGGGGAGCACAGGTGGCCGTGGCGGAGGCCCCTCGCCGCGACGCAGAAACCTGCGGGCATCGTCCTCACGACGGGCCACGAGCGCTGTGATGCGGAAGTTCTCGATCCCCAGCTCACGGAGCCTTTTGTAGCCTTGCAGGTGAGCGTTCAGGATGCGTCCGCATCCCACGATGCCAATACGGATCATCGTCACCTCCACAACGGCAACGGCAGAGAGACGGCGACGCCATCGGCAGCGGAGATTAACCCCGCCTCCAGGATCTCCTGTGCGTCGCGGCCGACTTCCGCACTGCACAACCCCTCGACGGGCAGGCCCTGCGCGAGGCGGCTGAGGAAGTACGCGGTGGCGCTGCGCATCTCCTCCGGCAAGGGGGGCACCTCGATCGGGATGCCCTCTTCGTGCTCGCGAGTGGCCAGCAAGACCCGACCGTTGGCTCCCGGCTCAACGACCAGGGTCCCCTCGCTGCCGTAAATGGCTGTCACGTACGAGGTCATGTGCCCGATCTGGGTCCATGAGGCCTCGGCGATGGCGACCGCGTTCGGCCACTGCATGACGATCACCGCGTTGTCCTCCACCGTGATGTAGTGCTGCAACAGGCGGCCGGCTACCCCCACCACCCGGCTGGGCTGCCCAAGCAGGTAGCGGGCCAGCGCCGCGCCGTAGCAACAGTAGTCCATCAGCGCGCCAGCGCCGTTCAGCTCAGCATCATACAGCCAGTTATAGAAGTAAGGGGAGCAACCGATGGCCTTGGGGCCGGCGTGAGCCGCCCGGTACTTGACACAGAAGAGCTGGCCGATCTCGCCTCCCTTGGCCATCGCCATCGCCTTCTGTAACCCCGGCCACCAAGCAAACGGCCAATTGACCATTAAAAGCGTGCCGGCCATGCGCGCCGCGGCCAGCATGCGATCGGCCCCCTCCAGATCGGCGGCCATTGGCTTCTCCACCATGACGTGGATGCCGCGCCCGGCCGCCATCTCGGCCAGCTCGGCGCCGGTGGCATTGTCGGCGAAGATGTACACGGCGTCCAGTGACACCTGATCCAGCATCGCCTCATATGAGTCGAACGTTTGCGGGCAGCCGTATTCGGACTGGACCCGGTCGCGCAGCGGCGCGTTGGGGTCGGCCGCCGCCACCAACTCGCCCAGGGGAGAGGCCCTCAAGTCAGCCAGATTTCCCCAGACATGATCATGGGTTAGCCCCAGAATGCCAACCCGTAGTTTCTCAGCCATGTTTTCCTCCTTTGCAACCTCTGGCATGCACTATCTCCGCACTCGTGGTGGCTGGTTGAGCGCTCAGAGAGGCATAGCGTGATTCGGCGGTAGCGCCTGAGGTGAAAAGGCAATGCCCGCGCGTGGCTCGGATAGGCCACCAGCAGTTCAGGGAACAGGAGAGGCCACAAGAGGTGATCCTCGGCTCCGCTTCTACACTTCGATGTACCGCCGAACCGTTTCTTCCGAGACATACCTAACGGTTCTGATTTAGGGCTCTAAGACCTTGACTCCGTACTGAGCAAAATGTTGATCAAAGGCGAACGCTTGAGAGATGCCCATTCGCTCCATAACGGCAAAGGAGATCGCATCTGTCAGCGAGAAGTCCTGATCCGTGTAGCGGTAGATGATCGCCCTGGCCGCCTCCTCGTCAACCACTTCGGCGCGCACAATGCTGGTAATCTTGCTTTTGTCTATCGTCTGTAGGAAGGTTCGGGCTACTGCGTTGCCGAGGTACCGCAGGAGCAGAGCATGAGTTTCAGCCACCACAAAGTTCGTGGTATACAGCCTGGCTCGTTGCTGTCGCAACGCATCCAGGATTGCGAGAGCATCTTGGTGATGTTCATCATTCCGCCTGGTCAGTGCAACGTAGGCACTGGTGTCTACAAAGACCATCAGGGGCATGATGGGCATATTAGATAAGTGCCTCGGTGAAGTAAGCGTACTTGTCACTGCTTAAGTCTGCTGGACCACCCTGGCCAATCCCGATGATGTTGAAGATGGAGTCTCCCTCCCAGGAGGGTTGTTGTCTTCCGCTGCCTGTGTGCTCTTCGACGTATTCTTCAAGCAGGCGCCGTACTACTTGAGAGAGGGTTTCTCCTCGCAGCGTGGCCACCGCCCTGGCTCGCTTGCGCAGATCCTCTGGTAATCTAACCACGAAATTAACCATCATAGTCCACCGCCTTTCGTAATGATTGCATTACATTATATCCCTCCTTGCCCATCTCTGTCAAGGACACCACAAAGGGGCCAGTTAATTAGCCGCTCGCGCTCACAATACATAGCTCTGCACAATGCCTGGCTTCAGATACGCCGTAAGCGTCGTCGAACTTGTTCAT
>DAOUAJ010000384.1:0-5191 GCA_034433615.1 Anaerolineae bacterium
GGGGGATTTTTTTGAGTCCGGTGGCGGGTTTGCGAACGTGTTTTCAGCCGATTTGGCAGGCTACCTGGTTCCCACGCAGCATCATCCTCTCTTCGGGCAATTCGCCAGCCGAATGCCGTTTCCACACGACAAGGGCCAGCACGTTTATCTGGGCTACAGTGTGATGATGCTGGCTCTGGCGGGTGTCTGGGCTCGCCCACGACGGGTTGCCGTTTTCTGGACCATAGCTGCGGTCATCTTCTGGGCGCTGACCTGGGGGCCGTCGCTCAGGTTGATGGGACGAGATACGGGCCTGCCCGGACCGTTTGCCCTGATCGCCGAATGGCCCTTCTTCAAAGGGAACCGTTACCCCAGCCGCTACGCTGTGATGCTGCTGTTGAGCGTATCCGTGCTGGCTGCCAGGGGGCTGGCGGGTGTACAGCGCCGCTGGTTCGGCCCCTGCTTCAAGCTGTTGCCGGGCTTTGCTGCGGCCTTCTTCCTGCTAGAGCACATCGCTGTGCCACTCCCTTTAAGTGACATGCGCGTGCCAGCCGTCTATCGCCAGATCGCGGCAGAAGCCGATCCCACACCGGGCATCGTCATGGAGTTGCCCCTGGGATGGCGGAATGGTGCCCGCGTGGTGGGCAAGAAGGACATCATCATCATGTTCGAACAGTGGTATCAGACGGTACACCATCGGCCGATCCTGGGGGGGAACACCTCACGTAATCCGGAGTTCAAGTTCCAGTACTTCAGCGAATCTCCCCTCCTCGATCTGCTCATCGGCATGGTGAATGCTGCCGATGAGCCGTTGCACCAGGCGTTGCGAGATGAGCTGGCACCGATCCACGCCGGGATCGAATCCGCCGATCAGTCCCCCCCCGATTGGCTGGCCGCTCATCGCCGCCAGGCAGCCCAGGTTTTAGATATCCTGGATGTGGCCTATGTGGTGATTCATCGGGCCCATGTCCCTGCGGAGCTGGAACGATATGTGACAACAGTTTTCCCGGTCCAGTTGGTCAGCGAAGGGGAAGGGTTGGCACTCTATCGCGTACAACACGACCGCCGCCCCCTTTCGGAAGAGATTGATCTGACGAGCGAAGTGGGGCATCTTCTGCTGGGCGAAGGGTGGAGCCAACCAGCTCGCTTGGCAGACGAACCTGCTGCCGCAGTGTGGGCGCAGCGGCGTGAGGTACGCCTGCAATTGCCCATATCAGCGTCTGTGCAAGGTGTCGAGATGTTGGCCTTCTCGCCGGGGCCGGGTCAAGAGGCTGCTCTCATCGTCAATGGACAGATAGTGAATCGCCAGCCGGTGCCGGAAACATGGGGCTGGGTACGGTTCACCTGGCAGCCAGGTCGCATGGGCGAGGGGTTGTTGCCTGTGCGATTGCAGTTCACCCACCTGTACAGCCTGGATAAGGTCGGGGTCGCTTCCTACCGTCTCCCGAATGGACAACCCACTGGCGTTTCACTGCTATTGCGTAGCGCTGGTGAGGAGGTGGGCAACTTTGCCCACATTTACATCAATGGGATAGACCGCTCACCTGGCCGACGGGGATACAACCTGGTGCAGATAGACCCGGCCTCGGGCGACGTTCTTGATGCGGCGTCGTTTGATACCCACGCCAGCGCGCAGGAGAGCCAGGCCATGGCCGCCTGGTTGCGGGCAGTGCCGCCCGAGCGGTGGGTGTTGGGAGCTGTGAAAGATGAAGCTTCCCTGAACCTGACTGAGGAAGCTGTGGCGGCGCTACGGGAACTGGGCGTTGTCACAGACCTGCGTGGCCGTTTCCGTTGGAGCCATGCCTTCATCGGCGCCAAAGGGTGGCGGCCGGGGGAGGCGGAGGAGTCGCTGGCCGCGCTCAGGCCTGCCGATGTCATGGTGGGATTGCCACTTAGCCAGCCGTACGTCGCGGCAGCAGTGGCTTCCCTTCGATGGATTCCGGGCGAGAGCCGATAGAGTTCCAATCCAGTTGCCTGACATAAAGTTCTGTAGTAAAATAATTTAGATGTTGCGAGCGTTCGCGAAGTCTGCAACGAGGGGTGAAAGCGGTGAGTATTTCTGGGAACTGTGTTCGGGTTGCGTTAGTCGGCTGTGGCTATTGGGGGCCTAATCTGGCCCGCAATTTCCACCAGATTGCAGATTCCTGCCTGGTAGCGTGTTGCGATCTGGACGAGCGCGCCCTGAGCAAGATGAGGCCGCTCTATCCCAACACGCGAACGACCACCGACTTCGAATCCATTTGTCGGGACGAGAATGTGGACGCGATAGCCATTGCCACTCCGGCCCGTTCCCATCATGCATTGACCAAGGCTGCCTTGCAGAGTGGCAAGCACGTCCTGGTCGAAAAGCCGCTGGCCCTCAGCAGTCAGGAGGCCAGCGAACTGGTGGCCCTGGCAGAGGCTCAAGACCGCGTACTCATGGTCGGGCATGTATTTCAGTACAACCCGGCTGTACGCTACATCAAGCAACTCATCGTGAACGGAGAGTTAGGACAAATTTATTATCTGTACTCAACGCGCGTGAACCTGGGGCGTGTCCAGAGCGACATTAACGCGTTGTGGAGCATCGCGCCCCATGACATTTCAATCTTGCTGTACCTTTTGGAAAGCGAGCCGGAGTGGGTGAGCGCGCGTGGAGCCACATATCTGACCAGGGGTGTTGAAGATGTGGTGTTTGTTGATCTGGGGTTTCCGGGGGGCATCCTGGCGCATGTGCACGTCAGTTGGTTGGATCCCAGCAAGGTCAGGCACATGACCATCGTCGGCAGCAAGCAGATGGTGGTATACGATGATGTGGCCGACGAGGGTAAGGTCAGACTGTATGAAAAGGGAGTTTATCGCAAGGATGAACCTGGGTTTGGCGAATTTCAGTATCGGGTTCACTCAGGCGCGATCATCATTCCCCGCATAGACCTGGTGGAACCTCTGAGGCTGGAATGCCAGCATTTTGTGGAGTGCATCAAGGAGAAACGTCGCCCTGAGACAGACGGCGTGAACGGGTTGCAGGTTGTGCGAGTACTGGAAGCAGCCCAAGCCTCGCTGAAACAAGATGGGAAGCTTCAGCGGCTTAGGGCTTCAGTCTCTAATAGGTGTTAGGACGTATCGTGTGAGCAGGTGTGGGTGTGGGCACAAGAATGATCACGCGAGTTCTACCAGTAGTAACAGACACCGGCGCGGGCTCCGACGCCGACGGGACATTATCGTTGTTCTGTTCTGGCGGGACCGAAGGGACTGTCGTAGGCGAGGCAGGCTGCGCGGGAGGCGGTGTGGGAACCGGCTGTGGAGACGTTGGAGCGGCAGCAGGGGCAGCCTCTCCACATTGAGTAGTGGGAATACGCAGCATCTGCCCTGCATTAAGCAGACTGTTCGTGGCAAGTCCATTGGCTCTTGCCAGATCGTGAACGTTCACACCGAATCGGCGTGCTACGGCAAAAAGACCTTCACGGGGCCGTACTTTGTAGATGCAACCGCCAGTAAGGGAAGGGTCCGGGACGGAAAAGGAGGTAGTCACACGAGCTTGCGGTTGTGACGTAGCAGGGAGGCTGGTTCCGGCTGTATCAGGCACAATCAGTTGTTGTCCAACCCGAATCTGGTTGGGGTTAGGTAGCCGGTTAAGGCGTTGCAGCACTGCAACCGAAGTGCCATACCGTCTGGCGATGTTGGCGAGCGTGTCGCCTTTCTGAACGACGTAAATGCCCTGCCGGGAGGCAGCCCATGCTGGCTTAGTTAGAGGCCCAAGGTAACCCCACATCAAGCAAAGGGTTGCTATAATTGTAAGTGTGCGGACATACCACGCTTTCATCGGAAACCTCTACAAGCCTTTCTGCTAGACGGGACAAAGCGGATCGGACAACCAATTAAGAGTACTACGAACCCTTTTCACCATAAAATATATCCGCATGTGCCATGTAACTCAATAGGTCAAGGGTATGCAAGGGCAAGATGATAATGGTACCACAGGCTGGATGGAGGCTAAGAGACACAGTGATGAGCGAGTGGGTGAGGATCTTTCCGGGAGTTGAGTTGGGGGAAGGCTCTCGGCTGGAAGATTTTGTCATCTTAGGACAACCACCGCGCGGACATCAGCCGGGCGACCTGCAGACCGTGATCGGTGAAGGGGCCCTCGTCCGGTCTCATACAGTGATCTACGCTGGCAATCAGATTGGGCGGCGTTTTCAAACCGGACACGGTGTGACGGTGCGAGAGTGTAATGTGATCGGTGATGATGTCAGCATAGGAACGAGCACAGTTATCGAGCATCATGTTCTGATCGGAAATGGTGTTCGTATTCATTCTCAGGCTTTTATCCCTGAATACTCTATCCTGGAAGATGGATGTTGGATCGGCCCCAACGTGGTGCTGACCAATGCGTTACACCCATTGTGCCCCAAAGCCAAGGCATGCTTGAAAGGAGCCACTATCCGGCGGGGTGCAAAGATTGGGGCTAATGCCACTCTTCTACCAGATATCACGATCGGCGAAGGGGCACTGGTGGGAGCCGGGGCGGTCGTAACGCAAGATGTGCCACCCTACTCGGTCGTAGCAGGCAATCCGGCGCGTGTCATCAAGCACATCAACGAACTAACCTGTCCGTATGATCTGATCGCTCGACCGTATGAGGAGTATTGGCCGTAATTTTCACCCGCTCTGGAATCGCTGGGGGAATCATGCTTTCACAGCGACATCTCTGGGCTTATCTGGTCGTTGTATGTTTGAGCTTGAGCACGGCGATTTCCGCAGTGCAGGCTCAGGTGGATGTTAGCCGGTGGCATCCGTTTACGACCTTAAACGGCCTGGTGGATAACAGTGTCAACGCTGTCCTTCAGGACCGCTATGGCGTATTGTGGTTCGGCACTAACGCCGGTGTCAGTCGCTTCGACGGCTCTTTCACGACGCTGACGGACATCCCTGCCCTGGACAGCGGTGTGCTCACCATCTACGAGATGGCTGACGGGACGCTATGGCTTGGCACGAATAACGGGGCCGTGCGTTATGCACCAGCCACTCAAGAGTGGGAGGTATTGACCCATGACCAGGGGATGGCATCTAACCAGGTTCGCTCGATTCTTGCAGATCGGGAAGGGCATCTGTGGTTCGGAACGAACGAAGGGGTCAGTCAATACGATCCGGCTAACGGGGAGTGGAGGACATTTACCACGGCAGACGGCTTGTCTCATAACACAGTGAACGCGATCGCCTTGGGTCCTGACCA
>DAOUAJ010000385.1:0-12333 GCA_034433615.1 Anaerolineae bacterium
GTCGGCTGTCCGACACGGCTGTGCCGGAGATAACCCGAAAGTATGTGAGCTTGCCCACAAAGGGATCAGCCACTGTTTTGAAGACGAAGACAGCCACCGGGCCATTCGGGTCAGGTGGTAGCGCCACCTCTTCTTTATTACTGGGGATCGTGGCGATCTCCTTTGGTGCATCCAGGGGGGACGGTAGATAGTTAACGATTGCGTGTAATAGAGCCTGGATGCCCAGATTGCTGGTCGCGGAGCCGCAGAGTACCGGGATCACATCGCCTTTATGAATGCCCACGCATAGGCCTCGGCGGATCTCTTCGGGTGAGAGTTCTTCGCCATCCAGGTACTTCATGATCAATTCGTCGTCGCCTTCGGCCGCAGCCTCAACCAGCGACACCCGTGCTTCCTCTACAGCATTGACCATGTCGGCTGGCACCTCCGCTACATCACCACCGGTGCCCAGGTAAGCTTTTCGCTCGACCAGGTCTACCACCCCTCGGAAGCTCGATTCAGCACCGATGGGGAGTTGCAGGGGCACGATATTCCCCGAGAAGGTTTCGCGCAACCGAGCGACCACTCCATCAAAGGAGGCATTTTCACGGTCCATCTTGTTGACGAAGGCAAAACGAGGCAAGTTGCGCTCATTCGCGTGCCCCCAAACGGCCTCCGTGCCCACTTCCACGCCCGAAACGGCGTCCAAAACGACTACGGCAGCGTCAGCGACGCGCAGAGCGCTGATCACTTCACCGATGAAGTCCATGTAGCCCGGTGTGTCCAGCACATTCAGTTTATATCCTTGCCACTCGCACGGAATAACAGACGTGTTCACCGAGATCCCGCGCCGTTGCTCCTCTGGGTCCCAGTCTGAAACGGTAGAGCCATCCCCCACCCGCCCCAGGCGAGTCGTGCCACCGCTATCAAAGAGCATGGCCTCCGACAACGAGGTCTTGCCTGAGCTACCATGCCCCAGCAAGGCAACGTTACGGAGTTGCTCAACCGTGTACTTTGCCATTGATCCTCCTTCACAGAACGTCTTTTGCACCTGGATTGACAATCCCTTATCCCAAAGGCAGCCGCCTACATCCCGGGCTTGCATGCAAGCCAGAGGACTGGCGGCTGAACATACCTATTTTAAACGAAAAGCCATAAACTGTCAACGATACAAGTTGAGCCCCGTTGAGCAGATCGTTGTCTCTTTGACAAGAATAGTATATGAGCGTATACTATATGCATCGGGTTATGGATTCTCGTCGCCACAAGGAGACTTTCGTGACCAAGAGGTTGACCGAGCGCCAGAGGGAGGTGCTCGAGGCGATCCTGCGATCCCTCAAGCAGCGAGGGTTTCCACCAACTATCCGAGAGCTACAAGAGGAGCTGGGTGTGTTCAGCCCGCGCGGCGTCACCCGCCATCTGCAAGCACTGGAGAAGAAAGGATACATCCAGCGGGACTCCTCAGCCAGAGGTATCCGGGTTTTGAGGGCGCTGGAGGGCGAATCGGAGGAGGTTGTTTATCTTCCCCTTGTAGGAAGGGTGGCGGCCGGGTCTCCTCTTTGGGCTGAGGAGAACGTCGAGGAATGGGTCCCCGTCCCCAAGCAGCTTGAGCGACAGCGACGGAATGCCTTCCTGTTACGGGTTGTAGGAGATAGCATGGTGGATGCCCACATCCTTGATGGAGATCTGGTCATCGTGCACCCCCAACCCACGGCCGAAGATGGGGAGATCGTGGTAGCCCTGTTGGAAGATGAAGCCACGGTCAAGCGGCTGAAAAAAGAGGGACGGCAGATGTTCCTGATGCCGGCCAATTCCAAGTATAGGCCGATACCGGTAACCGAAGATGTTTCCATCCAGGGGAAGGTCATCGGTTTACTCAGAAACTGTGTTTGATTCGTTTTCCGCGAAAGTGATGGGTCATAGAGCGAGATGAATGTCCAGATCAAGCAGATCAAGGGGGACATCGTCGAGCTTCTTTTCAACCCCAAAGAAGAAGACCTGCGCGTTGGTGACAATCTTTCCATCTGGGAAGCCGGAGGGAGGGATGGCCTCATCGTCCAGATCATCGAGTTCCGCACCGTAACCTATCCCTCCCTCGTGCTGGAACTCCTGGAGATGACGGCGGAAACACCAGATGCTGTGCCGTCAGGATTGTTCCAGCTCTACCAGCGGACCCTCCCTGAGATAGGCAACCTGAAACTGGCCATCGCCAAGATTCGCAAGCTGGTGCTTAGCAGACCGTCCCGAATGGACAACAAAGGGTACGATTTCGTTCCAGATGCTCATGTTTGGGATCAATGGGATGGCTGGATCCCGACCCGGGCGGTGGTTGTGGAGCGCACCAGAGATGATGAAGTCTTCGCCAATTGCCTCTCTGACTACGGCCATCTGTTGCGCCTGGGCCAGACTCCGTTGGGAAGAGATTTTCTGATCGAAGGCCAGAACCTGGAAAAGGTCAACATCATCACCGGGGTAAAAGGAGCAGGAAAGTCTCACCTGGCTAAAGTGATCCTCCTGCGGCTGATCGAACAGGGAGCCCCCGCCATCATCTTCGACATCAATCGGGAGTACATCCACCTGCCAGCTCACCGCTTCAATCCCCGAACGGGCCGGGCCGAGAAAAAGGGTGTCATTCATTTGGAGGCCGGGGGAAACCTTAAACTGAGCGTGCCCCAGTTCGGCCTGGCTCCCTTGATGACCCTGCTATCCAAATATGGCCTGCCGGAGGTGTCTGCCATGCACTTTGAGAACCGGGTAGCCCGCCTGCTGGAGGAGATCCGGGCCTGGCAGAGCAAAGGGAAGAAGCCGCCGTTCTTGGGGCTGGACCAGCTCATCCAGATGGCCGAGGCTGGCGAGTTTGCCCCCGGGTCAGGGGCGGCAGAGGTGGTTAACAGTGCGATTCGGAGCAGGCTAGAGGCGCTGCGCCACATCGGAATCTTTGCCCGATCTGCTGAGGAAGCCGTCTCTCTGTATGAGTACTACGAACAGATCGGGGACGGCGGGGCTCTTGTCATTGATGTCTCTGCGCTCAACAACGTAGCCCGTTCCGGGTTAGTGCAGGCCATTTTGGAGATGATCAGGGCAATCTGCGAAAAGGAGATCGCCTCAGGAACCGATCGCTTCCCCTTCGTATTCTTTGAGGAGGCTCACCTCTACGTCGCTCGGGCCAGCATTGACTACATCGTCACCCGAGCCCGGCATCTGGGGATCACCAGCTTCTTCGTGACCAACATGATCACCGGTTTGGACGAGACTGTGTTGAGACAGGCGGACAATCTGTTCATCTTGAACCTGCCCTTTGAGGATGATGTGCGGCATGTGGCCAGGTGCGCAATCATTGATTACGAGAGTCTGGCCGCCTTCGTCAGGCGGCTGAGGGGCTTCCATGCTCTGGCCATCGGTAAGGTGACGGGAGGGTATCCGTTGCTCTTTCGCGTGGATGACTTGGCAGGCATCCACACTGCGGGCGAGACGAAGCTCTTCTTCAAGCGGCGAGAGCCCAGAGCCAGGCAGATCGCTCTCCCCCTGGCCGGGTAGTATCAGTACCTGAGAAAAGTGCGGCAGCCTGGAAAGGCTGCCCCACATGCGGAATTCTCAACTACTGAGTATCTGGCAACGGACGTCGTGCCCCCCGTCCTCTTCGAGCGTGTCTGAAAATTCGCTCTAATTTCAGACATCCTCTTAGAGGGTCTGTCCTCGTCAGAGGGGCCAGGGTTCAGCCTGCCTTGGGCAGTCTAGGGAAGACCGCGAGAAGGGAAGGATGATGGCGAGCATAGCTGGCATTGCAGGATTGCTCACTCAGATAGTGGAAGAGACGATTCTCAAACGGAATGCGCCTGAGCAAGAGGAAGAGAGGTACATCCATCCTTCCTCTTTGGCTAAAGGGTGCATGTTGTACGTGGCCATGGAACTGATGGGCAGGCCAAAAGCTGTCCTTGAACCGCGTATTCAGCGTATCTTGGAGGTCGGCACCGAGCGTCACCGTCGCATTGCCGCCTATCTCTCCCCGGTCACGCTAGCCAGGGAGGTGTTCTTTGTGGATGAGGAGTACAAGATCCGAGGGTATTGCGATGCGATCGTTTACATCCCGCCGGGGAGGGACCTGGGACTGGCTGGCTTCTATGCGGTGGAGATCAAAACAACGGGCTCCGATGAGTTTGAGCGCATTGTTGATGAAGGGCAGCCCAGGGAGGATCATGTCAGGCAATGTCAGATCTACCTGTGGGGAGTTGACCGGTATTATCAACATACCATCCCTTTGCGGGGGGGGATTATCTTCTATGAGAACCGGGACACCCTGGAACACCATCTCTTCGAGGTGAGCTACAATGAGGAGTTGATGAAGGGCCTTCTGGCTCAGATCGAAAGGATGTGGACCGGGTTGAAGCAGGGCGAGCTTCCTAACGATCATTTACCCCTGGACCACTGGGGCCATCGTTATTGCTCATATCTAGAGGTCTGCGAGGTGGGGCAACAGGCGATGGCATATCAGCAGGAACACCGACAACCTCTACCGGACAAGGTGCTGGCCGAGATCATTGGCACCCGCATCGTGCGCAAGCAGCGAAGGGAGGGGAAGGTGAAGAGAGGTGGCAGAGGAAGGAACCTGGAAGAGCTGGTGGCTGAACTGAAGTGGGATTGACTATTGGCTTACCCGTCTCCCTTCGGGAACTTTGCTTCCGCTATGACTCGCTCACCCCTCCACCGCCCGCACCACCGCGTCGTGCACGGCTGGCCGGAAAGCGGTGATGGCCTCCGGATCGCGGCCGTAGTACACGCGGTTGGTCATCAGGCTCACCACCAGTTGCCGCTCCGGGTCCACCCACAACGACGTGCCCGTGTAACCGGTGTGACCGAAGCTGTGAGGGCTGAAGAATCGTCCGCTCGACGATCCTTCGGCTGAGCGGCGCACCCAGCCCAGGCCGCGCGCGTCATCCCCCATGCGCACCTGTTCCCGCGTCATCTCTCGTACCGTCTCCGATGAAAGTAACGCCACCTCCCCCCACCGGCCCCCATCCAAATAGACCTGCCCCAACCGGGCCACCTGCGCTGCCGTGGCGAACAGGCCCGCATGCCCGGCCACACCCCCCAGCCCGGCCGCGTTTTCATCGTGCACCTCACCGCGCAGCCGTCGCCGCCGCCAGACGCATAACTCGGTGGGCACGCAACGGGACACATCCCCCCGGTCGGGCATGTCCAGGGGACGAAAGCCCGCGCTGGCCATGCTGAGCGGATCCAGCACCCACGCGCGGATAGCCATGTCCAGCCGTTGGCCCGTCAGCCGGGCAACGGCCTCGCCCAGCAGGATCAGCCCCAGATCACTGTACACTAACCGCTCGCCCGGCGGGTAGAGGAAGGGATACGCGCAGATGGCTTGCACGCCCCAGCGGATGCGCTCCTCCACCGTCGGTCGTCCCATCGGCTCGCCCGGCAGTGGTGGGGGTGGCCCGGCCGCCCGGTACACGCTACGCCAGGCCGGCAGCCCAGATGTGTGCGTCAACAGATGGCGGAACGTGATCCGCCCGGCATCCACCTCCTCGCCCGCGAAGGCGGGATCGGGCAACGTGGGCTGCTTGGAGATGGGGTCTTCAGCGCCGCCGATGGGGCGCACCCCGGCGAACTCGGGGATGACGTCGGCCACCGGCTGATCCAGACCCACGCGTCCGTCTTCGACCAGCCGCATGAATGCCGTGGCCGTGAATAGCTTGGTGACCGAGGCCAGGTCGAACAGTGCGTCCGGCGAGGCAGGTATCAAGGGGTGTCCCGACGTCTCGGAATCAAGCACGCCATACGCGCCTTCAAAGATCGTCTCGCCCCCACAGCACACGTGCAACACGATCGCTGGCGCGACTCGCCCTATCCCGGATTCCAGGATATGCGCTACGGTTGTCCAACTCATCTCAACCCTCCCAACCGCATCATACCACCAACCCCAGTGACGAGGCAACGAGGGATGAGGCGACGAGTAACGAGGGCCCACTGCCCCGCCCCTCGTTGCCTTATTGCCTCGTTAACTCATTGCCTTGTTGTCAGCCTTGAGCTGGTGTGGTAGAATCCGCGCGGCCATCCGCAGAGCCGGCTGGCAACCGACCTTTATCTCGTCCTTTTCACACGGTGGGACGACATGCAAGCTGTCCTGATCTATAACCCATTCGCCGGCTCAGGGCGCTCTGCCGAGGACATAGACCTGGTGGTGGGTATGCTGCACCGGCGTGGGTGGACGGTGCAGGTGCGGGAGACGCAACAGGTCGGGGAAGCGGCGGAATTCTCGCGGGAGGCGGCCGCGGCCGGGTGCGAGATGGTGCTGGCAGTCGGCGGAGATGGCACCTTGGGTCACGTGATCCAGGGGTTGGCTGGCACGCGGACAGCTCTGGGAGTGCTTCCGGCTGGAACGGGCAACGTATTGGCACGACAGTTAGGCATGCCTGTGCCCGGCCCGCTTCACCCCTCTGTGCTACGCAAGGCAACAGAGCTCATTCTGACGGGCCGTCCCCATTTGGTGGATCTGGGGTTCCTGACCAACGCTGCTACGGGCGAGCGCGGCCGTTATTTTCTGTGCTGGGCCGGGATCGGAATAGATGCGGCGATCACGCAGGAGGTTGAACTGTTTCCACAACTCAAGCGCCGCCTGGGCCTCGGTGCTTTTGCGATCTCTGCCGTGAATATCTTGCGTCACTATGCCGGCACGCGGGCAGAACTGATCGTTGATGGGCAGAGGGTGCGTCCTCGACGCGTGCTCCTGGCAGTCGCCAGCAACGTGGAATTATACGCTGGCTTCTTCCATATCTCCCCCAACGCACGCCTGGACGATGGCCTGTTGGACTTCAGTTGTTTTCGCGGCGATTACTGGTTCGATACCATTTACCATGCACTGATCATCCTGCTGCGCCGTCACGCCCGCGATCCGCGCGTCAGCCTCTACCAGGCGCGGGAGATAGAGATCAATACGGCCCGACCGCTGCCTGTGCACGTGGACGCGGAGCCTTGCGGGAGCACCCCGGTGCGCATTCGGGTGGTGCCTCAGACCTTGCGTCTGATCGTCCCGCCCACGGTACCTGCTCACATTCTGTCTCAATCCATCTCATCCGAGGAAGAAGGGGCGTGCGCTACCTGAATCTGCTATTGGCTGGCGTCCCGCTAGCCATCATTGGGAGCTTCTTACACTGGAGCCCTTTGTTGCTGTTCTGGCTTGCTGCCATCGGCGTCATCCCGCTGGCTGGCTTGATGGGGGAGGCAACGGAGGAGTTGGCCGCCTACGCCGGCCCCCGTGTGGGCGGGCTGCTCAATGCCACCCTGGGCAACGCAGCCGAGCTGATCATCACCATCTTCGCCATTCGTGAGGGCCTGCTGGAGCTGGTCAAAGCCTCCATCACCGGCTCGATCCTGGGCAACATCCTGCTGGTCACGGGAGCGAGCTTGCTGCTGGGAGGGCTGCGTCACGGCCGACAGCAGTTCGACCGCAGCCATGCCGGCGTCAACGCCACCATGATGATCCTGGCCATCGTCGCCCTGGCCATCCCTTCCCTCTTCTTTTTCGCCTCGGAGGCCACCAGTGGCCCCGTGGAGTCATTGAGCCTGGGCGTGGCCTCAGCCATGATCGTAGTTTACGTGCTGGGGCTCATCTTCTCTTTAAACCAGCAAAGCGGTCATCGGACGACTGAGCCTATCAACACCCACGGTCGCTGGGGGCTACTCCAGGCTTTGGGCCTCCTGGCAATCTCGACCATCTTCATCGCCTGGCTGAGCGAGATCCTGGTGGGCGCAGTTGAACATACCGTCGCGGCGATGGGACTGTCCGAGTTCTTCCTGGGGATCATCATTGTGCCGTTGGTGGGCAACGTGGCTGAACACCTGGTGGGTGTACAGGCGGCGCTCAAGAACCAGATGGAGCTGAGCCTGAGCATCTCCATCGGTTCCAGCCTGCAAATCGCGCTGTTCGTGGCCCCCGTCCTGGTGTTCGTCAGCCTGCTCCTGGGACATGCGTTGACGCTGGTCTTCAACCAATTCGAGCTGATCGCGCTGTTCGGTGCATCCCTCATCGCCGCGCTGGTGGCGCTGGACGGGGAGAGCAACTGGCTGGAAGGCGCACAGCTCCTGGTCGTCTATCTCATTATCGGCCTGGCCTTCTTCTACCTTCCGGTTTGATGCGATGTCGGTGCTCATCTACAGCGTCTCCCAGCTTACCAGTTACATTAAAGGGCTGTTTCTCCAGGACGATTTGCTGCAGGATGTCTGGGTCGAGGGGGAGATCAGCAACTTCTCTCGCGCTGCCTCGGGGCATTGTTATTTCACTCTCAAGGATGCGTCGGCAGCGCTGAGTTGTGTCATGTGGCGCGGTCAGGCCATCCGGCTCCCTCTGGAACCGCGCAACGGCGACGCCGTCCTGGCCCACGGCTACGTGTCGGTTTACGAGCAACGGGGGGCGTATCAGCTTTACGTGGATTTGCTGCAGCCGGCCGGGCTGGGTCGGCTCTACCTGGAGCTGGAGACGCTCAAGACCCGCCTGGAGGCGGAGGGGCTGTTCGCTGCCGAGCGCAAGCGTCCCATCCCGGCCCGACCGCGGCGGATCGGGCTGGTCACCTCGGCCGATGCGGCCGCCTTGCGCGACATTTTGCGCACCCTCGCCGCCCGTTACCCGCTGGTGGACGTCATCCTGGCCAGCACGTTGGTGCAAGGAGCAGACGCGCCCCCGCAAATCGTCAGCGCCATCGCCGCGCTGAATCACTGGTCCCGCACGCGCGAACCGATTGATGTTCTGATCGTAGCACGCGGGGGAGGCAGCCTGGAGGAGCTGTGGGCGTTTAACGACGAGCGGGTGGTGCGAGCTATCGCCGCCTCGGACATCCCGGTCATCAGCGGCGTGGGCCACGAGACCGACTTTACCCTGGCCGATCTGGCCGCCGACCTGCGCGCTCCTACCCCCACGGGCGCGGCGACCGTGGCGGTGCCCGATGTTCGCGATCTGACCCGGCAGGTGATCGCCCTGCGTGGCCGGCTCCTGGCTCTCGTCACAGGCCGGCTGACCGAAACCCGCCAGCGGGTCGAACGCCTGGAACGCGAGTTGCAACGGGCCTCGCCCCTGGCCATCATCGCCAATCGCCGGCAACGGGTGGACGACCTCGCCCGCATGTTGCAGACACAGATTCGCCACAGTCTGATGTTGCGCCGCGCCCAGGTAGAAGGGGTACGTGGCCGGCTGGTGGGGCTCAACCCCGCGGGGGTGCTCCAGCGCGGCTACGCCATCGTGCGACGGCGAGACTCAGGCCAAGTGGTGCGCTCCGTGCAGCAAGTAGAACCCGGCCTGGGGTTGCGCGTCCGCGTCGCCGACGGCGAGTTCGATGTCCAGGTGGATCACGCGTGAATCCGCACGAGATGGGCGAAGGTCTCCCGACCGAGCCCTTTCGCCCCGGTCAAGAGACCTTCGGCGATCAATTGACAGGTGAGCAAATGACTATGAACCCGACAGAACCGTTGACGTTTGAAGAGGCGTATGCCCAACTGGAGGCTGCTGTCCGGCGACTGGAGGAAGGCGGCCTCCCGCTGGAGGAATCGCTGGCCCTGTACGAGCGAGGCATGGAATTGGCCGCGCTGTGCACAGAACAGCTCGACCAGGCAGAGCTACGGGTGCGCCAATTGCTCCCATCCCCCACTGGTGAAATGATTGCCGAGCCGTTCGAAGGATGGCAGGAATCATGAAGACTGTAGTGCTGGGATTAGGGGCCTGGGGAAACGCCACCCTCTGGTTACCCGTGGCCTCTGGGATTCTGGTGCAACTGATCAAGTTCCTGGCCTGCTGGATTCGGGAACGGCATGTGGACTTTCGAGTGCTCGTACAGGCAGGAGGCATGCCCAGTTCGCACGCCGCGGTGGTGACTGCGTTGGCTACCGCCATCGGTGTGCGGGAAGGCACGACTTCTACAGCCTTCGCGCTGGCGTGTATTCTGGCAGTCGTCGTCATGTACGATGCCGCCGGCGTACGGCGGGCAGCCGGCCGTCAGGCGCAAATCCTGAACCGCATCGTCGAGGATCTCTACCAGGGGCAACCTATCGCTGAGGAACGATTGCGTGAGCTCCTTGGTCACACCCCGGTCGAGGTGATCGTAGGCGCGCTGGTGGGCTTTGCCCTCGCGTGGGGCTGGCTGGTGCTGGCGTAGGGGCGGTGCCTCCGCCCCTCCCTCGAATGGAGGCACCCTTCTCTGGAGTAAGTTTTTGCCCTCGGATCGCCCAATGGCGCTAACTTTTCCCCAAAATGCTCCCAGCCCCCGTCCCCGGGGGCGTCTCAGCATGGGGAGTCGCCCCGGGGACGGGGCTCAGAGCACGAAAGCTTGTAGTCTTCGCCTCTCAGAAGATTGTTAGTGACATTGGACGGATCGCCCCTACGAGGGCATTCAATAGAAAACGGGGGTGGGCTTATGCCCATCCCCGTTTCTTCACTTAACAGATACCGATCACTTACCCGCCGGCACCGTCACGGGAGCGGGAACACCAGCGGGTGCAGCCTCACGCTTGGACGTGGAGATAGCCCACCATAGCGCCGCCAACAACACCACGACGACGATGATGGAGCCAATGCCCAACCCCTTATACTGAACGATGATGGGGGCGATGATCAGGCTGACCAGGTTCACCACCTTAATCATGGGATTGAGGGCAGGACCGGCCGTGTCCTTCAATGGGTCGCCCACAGTGTCGCCCACCACGCTGGCCTTGTGCCGCTCGGAGCCCTTGCCCGTGTTGGCAGCCAGGTTACGTGGCTCGTCCTCGATCGTCTTCTTGGCGTTGTCCCAGGCACCACCGGCATTGGCCATGAACACTGCCAACAACTGGCCGGAGAGGATGATGCCGGCCAGGAAGCCACCCAGCGCCTCCACCTGCAACAGCAGGCCGACGACGATGGGGGCCACCACGGCGATGGTGGCCAGGCTCACCAGCTCCTTCTGGGCGGCGATGGTCGAGATGGTCACCGCCTGCCGGTAATCCGGCTTAACCTTTCCTTCCATCAGACCGGGGATGCGGAACTGCCGGCGCACCTCCTCCACGATCAGGCCCGCCGCCCGGCTCACGGCTTTGATCGCCAGCGAGGAGAAGAGCCAGGGTACCGCGCCGCCGATCAGCATGCCGACGAAGACCATGGGCTCAGACACGCGAATGCCGGAGGCCAGCGCTGCCGGGTCAATCTTGGTCACGTCGGTGATGTAAGAACCGAACAGCGACACGGCCGCGATCACCGCCGAGCCGATAGCGATCCCCTTGGTGATAGCCTTGGTCGTGTTGCCTACGGCATCCAGGTCGGCCATGATCTGGCGGGCTGTCGGATCCAGGCCGGCCATCTCGCCAATGCCATTGGCGTTATCCGAGATGGGGCCGAAGGAATCCATCGCCACGTTGTTGCCGGTCAGCGTCAACATGCCGATGCCGGTCATGGCCACGCCGTACAGGATGAAGGCGACCTTGTGTGCCGGATTCTCCACCGGCATACCCGCGTAGATCAGGATGGCCGCGACGATGGTGAGCGCGATCACGATGATGGCCCACACGCTGGATTCGTATCCCACGCTCAGGCCAGAGAGGATAGTGGTCGCCGGGCCGCTGTTGGTGCTCTTACGGATCTCCTTCACCGGCGCGGCATGGGTGCCGGTGAAGTAGTCGGTCAGGCGGTCAATCACGATGGCCAGTAACACGCCCACGGCTGTGGAGAGGAAAGGCCGCCACCAGCCGCCGGGCACCTGGTTCATGTAGACGACCGCGACGATGCCGAACAACACGACGGAGATCGCCGCCGAGGTGAGGAACCCCCGGAAGATGGCCGCCATGGCATCGCCGCTCTCCCCAGGCCCACCCTTCACCCGGTACGTGCCGATGATGGAAGCCAGCACGCCGATGCCGCGGACCAGCAACGGGTAAAGGATCCACTCGATGTGACCAGTAATGGCGGTCAACGCCAGACCCAGGATTAGGGCGGAGACGATGGTGACCTCGTACGACTCGAAGATGTCGGCCGCCATGCCGGCGCAGTCGCCCACATTATCCCCCACCAGGTCAGCGATCACGGCGGCGTTGCGCGGGTCGTCCTCGGGGATGTCCTGCTCAACCTTGCCCACCAAGTCGGCGCCCACATCGGCCGCCTTGGTGTAGATGCCGCCGCCCACACGCATGAAAAGGGCCAGCAGTGTACCGCCGAAGCCGAATCCCAGGAGAGCATCCGGGGCCGCCTTGCCGAAGACCATGAAGATGATGGTGCCGCCGAACAGACCCAGCCCATCCGTCAGCATCCCTGTGATCGTACCAGCTCGATAGGCGATGCGTAGCGCGTCGCCGAAGCTGTGGCGGGCTGCCGACGCCACGCGCACGTTA
>DAOUAJ010000386.1:0-6378 GCA_034433615.1 Anaerolineae bacterium
CTGAAGAGAAGATTTGAACACACCCATCTCAGTCATGGAGGATGTTTCGTGGGCAAACCCAAGAAACAGGGAAAAAGAACGCAGGGCGGGTCTTTGTCTTCCCGACGACGCTTGTGGCTGCCGGTGATGCTGGCAGCCGTGCTCATTGGTGGCGGGGCACTGCTGCTACTCTTATCAGAGGGCGATCAGGCCGGTGCAACGCCGAAGGTCCGTGGCGCACCCCGTGTTGAGGTTTCGCAAGAAGTAATAGACTACGGCGATGTCAAGGTCAACACGCCGGTTGAGACTGTCTTTCGCGTGCACAACGTGGGCGACAAGCCGCTCCAGATCCTGGGTGAGCCTGAGGTCGAAGTGGTACAGGGGTGTTGACCGCCCCGGGCTGTCGTCAGTTCGACGACCATCAAGCCGGGTCAGGAAGGCACAATCCTCCTCAAGTTCATGATGCACCCAGGCATGGAGGGGCCGCACGAGTTCCGTGTCCACCTGCGTACCAACGACCCTCAGGAGCCTGACAAGGTGCTCACTATCCTGTCCAACTGGGTGCTATGAGGCTGTGTATCCGCTGAAACGAAGCAGAACTGACAGCGCAAAACGAGGGAGAGATTACGGAAAGCACTCGGCAATAACGCCATATTGGGGTCAGCCTGTTGGTGAGGGGGCTGATGGCTGATTACTCTGGTCGTCGGTGTAGGTATGGCTAAGTCATTGGCACTTCTTCTTTTGTTAGGCCTGAGCTTCTATTTCGTCGTGCCGGTGGGGGCGTTGGCGGACGAGACAAAAGAAGAGATTCAATCTGAACCGGTGCCCGGCCAGACGGCTGCTCAGTATACACGTGGAGACCCCGAGCACTTGCTTAAGCCGGAGGCAGGCGTCCGCCCGTTGCCTCCAATCCGCAACGCAACCCTGGCTTCTTTGGCCCTGGAAAGTTTTTACTGGGCGACCGGGTTCCCCACCACCAGCGAGAAGTGGATTCATGTCAAGCTGAGTGAGCAGCGGGCGGTGGCTTATGAAGGCAGGTTGCCGGTACGAATCTTCACCATCTCCTCCGGACGACCACAGACTCCCACGGTCACAGGCACTTTTCGCATTTGGATCAAAACGCCTCTTCAAGACATGGAGGGGGGCAACCGTGCCGCAGGAGACTATTACTACTTGAAGGACGTTCCTTGGGTCCAGTATTTCTACCAAGACTACTCCTTCCATGGGACTTACTGGCATAACAACTTCGGCCAACCGATGAGCCGCGGTTGTATCAACATGACCATCGAAGATGCCAAATGGCTGTTCTACTGGACTACCCCCTCTGTGGATTCCGAGATCCGCACCGGGTATTGGATTAAGAGCACGCCCCAGGATCCAGGCACTCTCGTGGTTATTGAGCAATAGTGGCTTGCCTAGCGAGCTATTTTTCAGGACGGTTTTCCATGCCGCTGGCGGCGCCACAGCGGATGAAAACGTCCCTTCGTCCCTCTTGCCTTGCCTGCCCTGGGCAGTCCAGGGTTGCCTTATTGCCTTCCGCCTATTTTCAAGCCAGACTGCAGACAGGCCAGAGGCCGGGGAAACTTCCAAAGCCCGGGGAAGGATTACCAGCCCCGTGGCACCGGATAGCAACGAAATGACTGCAGGCTGGCGAAGGTGTCCCACTGGCGCGCCATCTCCTCCACCATCTGAGCAGGACGCCCCACCATTTCATAGCCGCGGTGCTGGCCGCGCGTGACGAAGCGGGGTTGCCAGGCCGTCCCCCGACAGTAAGTGTAGTAATCCTGGAAAGTCCGGTAATGGACCTGGACGCCAAAGGCTTCGGGGGCACGGCTCATGGCCGAGAGAGGGTCCAGGGTGTGACAGGAGTTGAGCATACGCAGCAGTTGAGGCGGGTAGAGGCGGCCAATCTGTGCCGCCAAATCGAGGGTGTCCTTGAAGGTGTTGGGGGTCTCGCCGGGCAGATTAAGGGAAAAGTAGATGAAGATCGGGATTTCGTGCTGCTTAAGCATCTCAAGCACGCGCAGGAGGCGCTGGTTGGAAAAGAACTTGCCATTCCGACGCCGGACCTCCTCGTTGCCACTGAGAGGAGAGAGCGCCACCTCGGTGTGAGCCGGGTCCGCCGTCTCCGCAAACACTTCTAAAAATTCATCGGACGGGAGCTGGAAGAACTCGTTGTAGAGGCCAATCCGAACACCCCGCTCGCGCAGGAGAACGAAGAGATCGCGCCACCAGCCAGTCGGAAAGATGGCCGGGTCCAGGGACAAAGCCACCTGGTGAAAGCCGTTAGTCTGCAATTGCTGGATATCTGCTACCACGCGCGATGGGGAGCGCAACACCAGCCCCTCACGGGCAGCCAGCACCCGGTGCACCCGCTGACTGCCACCGCAGAAGGCGCAGTCGAACACGCAGCCCCGGCCCACGCTCAGCCAGTGCCCGCGCAGGCGCGGCTGGCGCAGAGCCACAATCCCCGCGCCCGAGTATTGGAGGGCAGCATAACTTTCCCAGTGATGCAACCAGTCGGTCGTCACGAAGTCGAGCTGGTCAAGATCGGCTGTACTGGCACGATAGGTACGCAGGTTCTGGCGAATCTGTCCATTCTCCCGGTAGGTCAGGTTAGGGATGTCGCTCAGGGGGAGGGAATGGTCTCTGCAACAGCGCTCCGCCAGCAATCGTAGCGGCGTTTCGGCATCGCCGCCGATCACATAATCCACTTCGGGGAAGTGCTCTACGATCTCGGCAGCAAAGGCAGAGGCCGTCAGCCCGCCCAGCACTAACGGGACCTGGGGCCAGACGGCCTTGACCGCTTGCGCCACTGCGATGGCGCCGAAGCTATGCTCATACCAGTGGAGATCCACCATCACCAGGCACGGAGCATGGTGAGAGCGCAGCCAGCGCTTGAAATCGAAGGTGGGCTGCAAGAGCAGCTCAACAGGCAGGTTAAGGCCCACCACCTTCCAGCCATGTTGCTGGAGCAGGTTGAGCAGGCCGACCACGCCGACGGGCAGCAAAGGATAGGGGGGACTGGCGACAAACTGATCATAGCGTGCGTTAACTTCTTGCTTGGCGGGATGCACGTACAGGATATCCAAGGCCTAGCCTCACATTAATGTGGCTGTCATATCGCTCAGTAGCACACCGCGGGCAGCCGAGTTTGCCACTGTCAAACAGTCAATCAAGCGACGAACACTTGTCGCGCGCAGCCGGGGTAACGGTCACCAGACCCGAAGAGCTACTCCTGATCCTCCAGCATAGAAAAGGCTGACAGGCTCCTCACAGGATGTCCAAGATGTTCTCTCGCGAACCCGAAGGGTCTCCTCAGGTTTTATGCTGCCCAGGGCTGGCCAGGGACGGCGGAGTCAGCGCTTGCCGCCGGCCTCGACTGCAGGCAAGATGCGGCAGGACTGCGGCGCCAACTTCTCGCCATCGAAGTAGTAAAAACAAGCCAGGTCGCCCGCGCTCAGCCAGAGCAAGCTGCCTTTCGCCAACAGTAACGGCACGGCACTGACCGGGACTTCCGCTGGCTCAGCCGGCGCCACGTCTTCAGGCATCCCTGAACATGGGACGCAGATCCCCCCCGGCGTCATGCGCACCCGGATCGCGTCTGCGGTCGTTCCCAAGACCAAAGCCAATTGCTCAGCCGCGTCGGTCAGCGTATCCACCGATGTGAGCTGTGCCATCACCGCATCTGGATCCACAACTTTCGACGTTTCAGTCGCTGTCAGCTGCGACGCTGGTACCGCCGGGCCACCGGGCGCACACGCCACGACCAGTGCCGCGCAACACGCAACACGTATCGCTATCCGTGCAAGCCGGCCATACCCCATGTCAAACTCCCATCGCCTGCCCCTCGCAGCGCACTGGACACCCCGTCTCAAACGACTTGACTACGTCGAACACGATGCCCAACGACTTGATGTTGTCCTGGCAAGGGGTCGCCGGCGATTTCCCCCGGGTCACCGCCTCATAAAACTCGTGTAGTAAGTACGGTTGAGCCACATATTGCCGCTCTACCGGCTTAATAAGCACAGCTTCCTGGCCCGCCAGTTGGGTGTAGACCTGATCCCCCTCCAGCGCGATCACACCCTTTTCGCATTCAAAGCGCCAGTTCCCGTTCCAGGGCGTCTCCCACCCCATCGAGCACCAGGAGCCATCGTAAGAAACGACCACCCCGTTCGCAAACTCCAGGATAACCGAGGCTGAGGCGTCCCCTTTAAACCAGCTCCAGGGCGGGTTCCAGCTCCGGCCAAAGACGGACACCGGATCACTGTCCAGGAAGAAGCGCATCATATCGAAGTGATGGATGGACATGTCGATGATGAGCGGGTAGGGCATCTCCTCCCGGAAGCCGCCGAAGTGCGGCCCCTTGAAGAACTCCACCGTCACAGCCCCCACCCGGCCTAGCTCACCCGAGGCGATCACCTGCTTCAGCGTCTGTGCCGGCACGCTGTACCGGTAGTTCTGGGCGACCATATGCAGCACGCCGGTCTCGTTGGCCTTGCGCACGATGTCCCAGGCTGCTTCGATGGTGTCTGCCAGTGGCTTCTCGGAGAGGACGGGGATGCCCGCTTCTAAGGCCGTGAGGGAGACCTCTCGATGGAAGCGGGGCGGTGTCACATCAATCACGCCGTCGGCCTTCACTGCCGCCAGCGCCTCGCGCAACGTGGGGAAGATAAGAGACGGATCGAGGCCGTACTTCTCAGCCTGTTCCCTGGCGATGGTCGGGTTGATCTCCACAAACCCGGCGTATTCGACCTCGGGAGACGCCAGGACAGCCCTGAGCCAGGCGTTTCCCATGCCGCCGATGCCAACCTGGATGACTTTCACGAGTGTACCCTCGCAAGACGTATAGGAAAAGCATTCAGCTATCAGCAGCCAGTCGGGCTGAGGGCTGACGGCTAATAGCTGATAGCTGACGGCTGATAGCTAACTGCTGACGGCTGATAGCTAGCCTTTCACGCCGGAGATCACGATCCCCTGCACAAAGTAGCGCTGGGCCACGAAGAAGATGATGACCGTGGGCAGGACGACCATCAACGAGGCTGCCATCAAGACCCGCATATCGGTGGTAAGCCCGCCCCGGAACAAGCTCAAGCCCAACGCTACAGTGTACATCTTGACCTTAGACAGGTAGATCAAAGGGTGGAGAAAGTCATTCCAGGTCCCCGTGAACATGAAAATGGCAACGACGCCCAGGGCCGGCAAGCTCAGCGGCAGATGGATACGCCAGTACAATCCCAGCGGGCTACAGCCGTCAATGTAGGCAGCGTCATCCATTTCTTTTGGGATGGTCATGAAGAACTGGCGGAGGAGGAAGACGAAAAAGGCCGGCGCAGACCAGTTTGGCACAAGCAAGGGCAAGTAGGTGCCCACCCATCCGAGCTTCACATAGAGCAGATAGGTGGGCACTAGGCGCACATGCTCGGGAAGGATCATGGTCGCCAAGACGATCGTGAAAATCAAGTCTCGAAACGGGGTGCGCAGCCGGGCAAAGCTAAACGCCACCATCGAACAGGAGATCATTGCACCCAATATATTCAGCGTCGCAAGCATGAAGCTGTTCCGGAACCAAAGCGCGAAAGGGAAAACCTTAAAAGGCTCTTTAAAAGTCTCCAGGTGGATCTCAGCCGGAATCCACTGCGGTGGGAAGATATAGACCTGCCAGGCCGGCATGATGGCAGTGCGGATCATCCAGTAAAAGGGAATAGCAAAGATCAAGCCGCCAATCGTAACCACGATGTACAAGAGTATGCGCAAGATGAACTCATTTAAGTTGCTGCCGCGCAGCCGTTCCACACGAATCATAGCCTACACCCTTTCGTAGTGAACCCAAGCGCTAGCACTCCGCAAAGCCAGGATCACAAACGCCAGGATCAAGATAAATAGGACCCATGCCAGCGCTGAGGCATAGCCAAAGTAAAAGTTGAGGAACGCTTTGCGGTAAATGTAGAGCACCATGGTCAGGGTCGCATTATTGGGTCCTCCATCGGTCATAACGTAAGCCTGTGTGAACACCTGCCAGGAGCCGATGATGCTCATGACGACGTTGAAGAAGATCGTAGGTGTCAGCAGAGGGAGCGTGATGGCAAAGAACTGGGTGATGGACCCTGCACCATCAATTTTGGCTGCCTCATACAATTGTGTCGGGATGCCACGCAACCCGGCCAAAAAGACCAGCATGGCAGCTCCGGAGCCCCAACAGGCCATAATGATCATCGAAGCCATCGCCCACTCTTCGCTATAGATCCAGCGGGGCCCCTTGATGCCGAGATAGAGCAGCATTGTGTTGAACAGGCCTATATCCGGATGATATAGCCAACGCCAGAGCATCGCTACTGCTACGCCGGAGACCACCGACGGCAGGTAATAAATTGTGCGCCAGAGGCTTTGGCCGCGAAT
>DAOUAJ010000387.1:0-4990 GCA_034433615.1 Anaerolineae bacterium
GGACGATGGTGGCAAATGCAGATCAAGCAGGTCCGTCGTCGACGGCCGCAGATGACCCGCGGATTACCAGGGTGGGGAGGTGGCTTCGACGATTCAACCTGGACGAGCTGCCTCAATTTATAAACGTGCTCAAGGGCGAGATGAGCATCGTCGGGCCTAGGCCTCAGGTTCCGTGGGCGGTTGAGCTGCAGCCTGAGGACGAGCGCAGGGAGATCCTGTCCTTTCGGCCGGGTATCACTGATTGGGCAACCCTCTGGATTCGAGACGAGGGCGCTCTGCTGAAGGGGAGCCAGGAGCCGGATCGAGAGTACCTCGAGAAGATCGACCCGATCAAGCGGCGTCTTCAGCTAGCGTATGTGCGGAGCGCCTCGCTTGGCGTGGATCTGCAGATTATAGTGCTTACACTAAAGGTTCATCTATTGGATCGTTTTTTCCCTGGCGCTGGCTCACGGTGGCTGCCAAAATGGGTAGAGGAAGTCGTCAGCGGACATCACGACCCTCAGACTTGAATCCGCTGGCCCAGCCGCCTATAGCCCCCGAAGGGGGGTTTCGCACCCGCGAGGAACGGGAAGCGGTCCGGGCCTACGTGTCCGCCTTTATGAATTCCAAAGATCCCGTCGAGGTGCGTCTAGCGGCATTCCCAAAGTACGTGCGGCGCCAGGACCTCACCCGCCTGCTCGCGTTGTATGAGCTGTTTAAGAAGGTCCTCCGCGTTAAGGGCTCGATCGTAGAGTGTGGCGTCCATCGAGGGTTCGGCCTGATGGCGTGGGCTCACTTCAGTGCCATCCTTGAGCCCACTAATTTGACTCGGCGGATCTACGGGTTTGATACGTTTTCGGGCTTTGCTTCTGTCAGCGAAAAAGACGAAAGTGCCCTTCGTACCCCGCAGGTAGGGGAGCTTAGCTCGGATGCCTACGAGGAGCTTCTTGAAATTATCCGAATCTACGACCGTAATCGGTTCCTCGGCCACATTCCGAAGGTTCATTTGGTCAAGGGAGATGCCTTACAGACCATCCCGAAGTTTGTGCAGGAGAACCCGCACTTACTGGTGAGTTTGCTATTTTTGGATTTTGACCTGTATGAGCCGACGAAGGTGGCTATTGAGCATTTCGTGCCACGTATGACCAGGGGTGCCGTGATCGCCTTTGACGAGCTCGACAATCCGATTTGGCCTGGAGAGACTCGGGCTTTGCTGGACACTCTCGGCATTCGCGGGCTGGAGCTAAGGCGTCTGGAGTGGGACCCGTACATCGGTTACGCCTTGATGCCATGAGCGCCCGTTCAGACCAACCGCTGGCGTACCCGCTTAAGAGCGGGGAGCAGTTAGCGAATTTAGCCCGGCGGATCCGCTGCCATACTCTGCGCATGGTCTATCACGCCAAAAGCTCCCACATAGGTACGTGTTTCTCCATGGCCGAACTTCTGGCCGTGCTCTACGGCAAGGTTTTCCGGCTGGATCCCCGACAGCCGGACTGGCCCGATCGGGACCGGTTCATCCTGAGCAAAGGGCACGGCTGCGCAGCCCTGTATGCGGCCTTAGCTGAGCGAGGCTTCTTCCCCCTTGAGTGGCTGGAGACCTTTTACCAGGACGGCTCTCCTTTGGTCGGCCATGCGACTCATACACATGTGCCGGGCGTGGAGGTGTCTACCGGTTCCCTGGGACACGGCCTCTCCGTTGCTTGTGGGATGGCGCTGGTGGGCAGGCGGGAGAATCGCCCTTACCGGGTCTTCGCTTTGCTGAGCGACGGAGAGTGCGACGAGGGTTCCACGTGGGAGGCTGTGCTCTTCGCCGGGTTTCACCAGCTCGATAACCTCGTGGCTATCGTGGATTATAACAAAATCCAGAGCCTGGGCCGGGTAGAAGAAGTGCTTGACCTGGAACCGCTTGCTGATAAATGGCGGGCCTGTCGCTGGGCTGTGACGGAGGTTGATGGTCATGACTTGGTCCAGGTAGAGAAGGCCTTGGCAAAGGTGCCCTTTGAGCTTGGGAAACCCAGTTGTCTGATCGCCCACACAGTCAAGGGGAAGGGCGTCAGTTTTATGGAGGACCAACTTCTTTGGCACTACCGGCCGCCGGATACGGACGAGTACCGGCGAGCCTGGCTCGAGCTGGAAGGGAGTCCATGAGGACGGTTTTTATCAAGGCCCTTCTTAAGGCCGCTGAAATGGACGAGCGGGTCTGGTTGGTTGTGGGGGACCTCGGGTTCGGTGTGGTGGAGCCCTTTACCCAGCGTTTTCCTGAGCGGTTTGTGAATGTCGGGGTGGCGGAGCAGAACATGATGGGAGTTGCGGCGGGAATAGCCTTGAGCGGCAAAGTAGTCTTCACTTACTCCATTGCCAACTTCCCCACCCTGCGTTGCCTGGAGCAAGTCCGCAACGATGTCTGCTACCACAAGGCCGATGTCAAGATTGTGGCCGTAGGCGGTGGCTTTGCCTATGGGTCCCTCGGAATGAGCCATCACGCCACCGAGGACCTAGCCATCATGCGTGCCCTGCCCAACATGACTGTCATTGCGCCGGGGGACCCGGTAGAGGCTGAGGCGGCTACGTATGCTGTCATTGACTGGGCCGGTCCGTGTTATCTCCGCCTGGGCCGGGCCGGGGAACCAACGGTCCACCAGGAGCCTGTTGATTTCGCCATTGGAAAGGCCATTACCGTGCGCGAGGGGGAGGCCCTGACCCTGATAGCAACAGGCAGCATGCTTTATGAGGCGATATGCGTGGCCGAATATTTGCAGAAGCAGGGCCTGGCGGTGCGGGTACTCAGCATGCACACGCTCAAACCGCTGGATGTGGAAGCGGTGCAAGCGGCGGCTCGGGAGACGCGGGCCCTTGTAACGCTAGAAGAGCATAGCCGCCTGGGTGGGCTGGGTGGCGCTGTAGCAGAAGTGCTGGCCGAGTTCTCCGATCGCGGTGTGCGTTTCATGCGCATTGGGCTCGACTCTACTTTCGTTTCTACGGCGGGGAGCCCTGGCTACCTCCGCAAGCAATTCGGACTGAGTACGGAGGATATTACTCAGGAGATCCTTCGTTTCTTTGATCCATCGTTGCTAGTTCATCAGCACGGTGGGTCACTGTAGCACGCTGCGGGAAAGGAGCGTGACGGTGTCCTGGAAAGTCAAGTACATTGACTATCCTACCCAATACCAGAGGATGAAGGACGAGATCCTCCGCGTCATTGACGAGACACTCGCCGCGGGCGATGTCATGTTGAGGGGCCAGCTTCGAGACTTTGAATCCCACCTCGCCGATTTTGTGGGGACCCGCTATGCTGTTGGTGTCGGCAACTGTACTGACGCCCTGCGCCTCGCCCTCCACGCGGCAGGTGTGGGCGTGGGGGATGAGGTTATTACCGTCTCCCACACCATGGTCGCGACGGTGGCGGCCATCCACCACAATGGGGCCACGCCGGTGCTGGTGGACATCGGTGATGACCACAATATGGACCCTGAGGCCGTAGAAAAGGCAGTCACGCCTCGCACCAAGGCGATCATCCCGGTTCATCTGAACGGCCGGCTGTGTAATATGGAGCGCTTGATGGCCATCGCCAAGCGGCACAATCTTTTGCTTATCGAAGATGCAGCTCAAGCGCTGGGCGCGTCTTTTGAGGGGGTTCGCGCAGGCGCCTTTGGCATCGCCGGGTGTTTCAGCTTTTATCCAGCCAAGCTGCTTGGTGCCTACGGGGATGGGGGCGCGGTGGTGACCAACAGCGAGGAAATGGCGGAGAAGATCCGGCTGCTCCGGGACCACGGTCGCACCGCCGACGGGGACGTGGCCTTCTGGGCTTTCAACAGCCGCCTGGATAACGTTCACGCAGCGATCCTGGATTTGAAGCTCAAATACGTGCCGGGCTGGATTGAGCGACGCCGTGAGATCGCCCGCATCTATCATGAACGTCTTTGCGACTTGCCACAGGTAGCCTTGCCGCCGCCGCCACAGGTCGATGACGCCTACTTTGATGTCTTCCAAAACTACGAAATTGAGGTGGAGAACCGTGATCACCTTAGGGCATATTTGCATGAGAGAGGCGTAGAAACATTGGTTCCGTGGGGCGGGAAGGGCGTGCATCAGTTCAAATTCTTGGGACTGAACGGCTTCCGTTTGCCGCGAACCGAGCGGATGTTCCAACGGGTGCTGATGCTGCCCATGCATTGTGAATTGACCGATGACCAGGTCGTGTATGTGGCGGAGTGCATCCGGAGTTTCTATGACCACTAAGGGATCGGGCACTCCCAAGCGGATGACCAAAGATTACACAGACGTCACCGAAACCCCGGGCCTCGGCGCCACCCGGGAGCAGATGTCCATGCTCTATACCCGCTACAGGACGGCGGCAGCGTTCTGTGAGGGGAAGGACGTGTTGGAGGTGGCCTGTGGCGCCGGGCAGGGGCTCGGCTATCTCGCTACGAAGGCGCATCGAGTGGTGGGAGGCGACTATACGGAAAGGCTGCTCAGCCTAGCGCGTTCCCACTACGGGGGCCAGATCCCGTTGGTCCGCCTGGATGCCCACAGATTGCCCTTCCGGGATCGGAGCTTCGACGTCGTCATCCTCTACGAGGCGATCTACTATTTGGGTGAGCCGGGTCAGTTCCTGGCTGAGTGTCGTCGGGTGCTCCGGGATGGGGGTGTGGTACTGATCTGTTCGGTTAATCGAGAGTGGGCGGATTTCAATCCCAGCCCGTTCAGCACGAAGTATTTGTCGACCCGAGAATTGCACGAGTTGCTGGAGCGACAGGAGTTTGCCGTTGAGCTCTACGGTGCCTTTCCCGTATCCACGAATTCGGTCAGAGACCACGTTGTTTCTTTGCTTAAGCGGGTGGCGATTGCGCTTCACTTTATCCCGAGGACGATGAAAGGGCGGGAGGTCCTAAAAAAATACTTTTCGGCCGACTTACACCAATTCCCCCTGAGGTGACGGATGAGATGGCTGATCTTTGCCCGCTCGTGCCGATTACCCCGGAATCTTCTAACTCGTCCTACAAAGTTCTGT
>DAOUAJ010000388.1:0-9173 GCA_034433615.1 Anaerolineae bacterium
ACGATGGGTGGGAGAGGGGGCAGAGGTAGAGGGACAGGGACCAGCGACGCCGCGCTGGCCACGGCAGCCAGGGCGAGTGCCAGCCAGCCGGCGCGCAGGGAGCACGCGCGAGGCGTTTCGGCTGCTGCTGTGCGCCACAGCCGCCAGGCCGGCCACAGCATTGCCAGCGCAAGCAGGTCCGTGGGATCGAAGGCGACGGCGATGGGACGGCCGAGCAGTGCGGAGAGGGCCTGCGCAGTCCAGGTATGGCCCAGGGGAGTAGCTTTCATCGCCGTGAACCAGGCAGCCGTGACAGCGAAGGCGATACGGCCCAGGGTCATGGTCGGGAGCCGGCGCAGCGGCCCGGGGAGCAGGCTCGAGACTGTGGCCAGCACAAAGGGAAAAAAGAATAGCCCGGCGAAGTCGCTCAGTTTTCCCGTCAGCCAGGATGGCGCCACCGCTTTGAGCAGGTGGTCGTTGAGCAACAGCAGGGCGATGCTGAGCAATGTCGCTGGGTGCGCCAAGCAGCGCAGGCTGGCGCGTAAAGAGTGGTTAGACATGGTCGTAACCTCCTTGTTAAAACTGCAAGCTTCGAGAGAGCTCCAGCGCACCCTGCGGCAGAGGGAGATCGGGGAACTGAAGGAACAGAACAAGAACTAAGTGCGCAGTCGCTCGACAAACGTGCTATGTTCGGGAGAAGCCAGCCCCTGGCGCAGAACGTCGAGCAGCGCAGACAGGTCACCCGAAAGAAGGGCCGCCGGCTGCAGCCAGAGGCCCGGAAACGCCTCGCTGCGCAGGACGCTGGCTTCATCCGGCCTCAGGGGTTCATAGACACCTTCGCGCAGGACAAACCAATCCACGTGCGGCTCATACATCAGCACCACCAGGTACTCTAGCACGCCGCTACGCTGATACACGCGGAGTTTCGAGTGCAGATCGTAGGAGGCGCTGCTGTGGGCAATTTCCACGATCAATTCCGGAGGACCTTCTACATAGTCGTCGGGCGAGATCTGCGAACGTCCGCCCTGGACAGGCTCCAGCCGCATCAATGCATCCGGCTGCACCTCGTTCTCATAATCCAGACGCACCGTCGCGTTGTCGAGCACCATTACCCCAGGGGTGGCGGCTTCGTAGGTTGCCAACCAAAGCATAACCCGAGTGTGCGGGCGCGCGTGAGACCGGGCACGGACAGGTGTAGCCACGTATACGACCCCTTCGATGAGTTCAGCTTTCTTGATTTCCGGATGCGCTTCATGTCGCCGCTCAAATTCGGCGCGCGACAGGTGGTCCCCCGACTCGAGCGGCAATGGTTCCGGCAGCGGAACAGCCCGCGGGCGCGGCGGTCGGGGCCGGATGGGACTGAGGGTTGAAACGGGTGGATCGCTCATGGCCATACCTCGTTTAACATCGCGGCGTGGTTAGCTGGCCTCACTCCGTAGGCGGGCCAGCTCGGCGCGCAGCCGCGCCAGTTCCGCTTCGGCTTCGCGGCGAGCTTCGGCTTCCTGGGCAGCGCGGGCTTCAGCTTCGCGGCGAGCCTCGGCCTGGGCCTCCTCTCCTGTCGGCACCAGGCGCCCGTCCCCAGTGTAGAAACGCAGCCAGACGGCATCCACCCGCTCATACTCGCCCTGCCACTCACCCAGCCACACCCCTAACTCTTCACTCCACAGCCAGCCGTGCTCGTTCGGCTTCAGGGCACGGTAGCCGCGCTCTCCCAGCCGCCAACCATACAACCGACGGGCGTCAGGGTCATAGGCAAAGTACTCCGCCGTCTTGAACGTGCGCTCGTACAACTCCTTCTTGGCCGTCAGATCGCGATGGACGGTGGCCGGTGAGAGGAGCTCCACAATCACGTCTGGGAAGCGACCATCTTCTTCCCAGATCTTCCATGAGCGGCGGTCAGGCTTAGGAGCGATGTCTTTGACGACGAAGAAATCCGGTCCACGATAGTCGTGGGTGAGCAGTTGTCGAGTGCTGAAATACAAGAACATGTTGCCACCGGCAAAGTAGTTGGTCACAGCCGGCCACAACTGGTGAGTCAAATCCACCAGCAGATTGATCTGGATGCGATGCCAGTTCGACTCCAAGGGTACACCATCCTCCTCGGGCAGATCGGTGGGGAATTCTAATGTTTCAACCTGTTCGATCAACGGCATCACCTGGCTCATAGAACACCTCACTAGAACTGATCGCACGGATTTTCCTTGCAATGGCCGTCACGGTCAAGGCTTCATCGTGAACCTAGCCGAACGATGTTGTGCTGAACTATTGTACCCCCCAATCAGCCGGCGGTCAATCAGGGCTCCACTTGCATCTCTGTGGGTAGCACTACCCGATCCCCCGCAGGGGAGCCATCGGCCGCCAGGACGGACACGCGCTGGCCGGTGGCGGCATCGTACAACCCTACCTCGATCTTGTACGCGCCGGGCGGCGTCTCCGCTGGCACATCCATCGTGTAGGTGTCCACCACCACCTCGCCGGCCAGCCAGTCAGGCAAAGGATAAGCCCCGTCTCGCGGGATGGCGTCCCGCTGGCCCCACACGCGCGTTTCAGCGGCATCCAAGAGATGGACGAAGACGGTATAGCTCGTGCCAGTATGCTGCTCCCGCTGCCAGAAGAGAGTGACGGTGAGGGAGGTACCAGGTCGAACGGTGAGGCCAGACAGGTCATAGCCGTGGAGCTTGACCAGGCCGCCGAAGTCCCGTTGCAGAGGGTAGGGGATGCGATCAGGCACGGTGAAGCGGCTGACTACTTGCGGAGCCAGCAACATATCATCGTGGTCGGGCAGCCCATCCCGTTGGTACACCAGATAGCTCGCCGGCCCCCGGCCGCCGTAGGTGACCAACCGCCAGCCCGAGATGCCGCGGGCGAAGAGGAACCCCTCGCGGCGGTCGTAGGCGATGAAGTCATCGAACAGTCCCGGTCGTCGTTCATACAGGTGCGGGGTGAGCACGATCCAGTCCACCCCCTCGCGCAGCAGGAACGCCTCCAGATCGGGCCAGCTCACATACGGCGGCGTGCGTACGGGGCTACCGGGCAGACGCGTATACCAGTCGAAGTCGAACAGGTCCACTGGCTGTAGCAAGAAGCGTGAGCCGGGCGGCAGATGGATCTCCACCCATCGGCGCAGCGCGACCACCGCGTCCGGCTCCCGCGCGGGCGGGGGGTGGGCGGCTCCCACCTGGGCGATCAGGAAGACGGCCAGCACCACATTGACGGCCATGACCACCGCCAGGGGCCAGCCTGCTTTGAAAATAACCGCACCGGGCATTTTCGCCCATCGGAACGCCGGGCGGCAGCCCGGCCGGGTAGCTGTCCTGAAAATAGTGCCTACCACGTCATTCCGAGCGAGTCTGCGAGCGAGGAATTTCCAGCCCCGCAAAGGGGGAGAGGCTTCGCCTCGCAGACTCGGCTCAGCATGACGTACCCTTTTAGAGGCGTTTTCCCTGGCCTGGCCGCCAGGACAGGCAGGGCAGGCAGCAGGTTTGAATAGCGCAGCCCGACGATTCATCGCCAGGCGGGAGCCCAGAACCAACGCCTGCCAGGCGAAGAGGATCGTCGCCGGCAGGAGGGGCATGATGAAGCGAGGGCTGGGCGCGATCCACATGTACCACCCATAGAGGGTCAGCGACAGCGCATAGGTCAGCCCTGCGAATATTCGTTGGCTGCGGCTGCCCACCAAGACGACGCCGACCAGTGCCAGGAGCAGGATGGGCGTGCCCCAGCGGATCGAGTCGGCCCGCTTCGGGTGAAACGGTGCCCCCAACGCTTCGGCCAGGAACTCGGCCTGCTTGACGGTGCCGTCCCTGAGCCGCTGCCACATCTGGAGCGGGGTGTGCTCGCGCACATAGCGCAGAGCCGAGTAATCGCCGCTTGGGAAGTCGGGCAGGTAAACCTGATCCCAGTAGTCCAGCCAGAAGACGGCCGCGTTGGTGTTGTACAGGGGCGAGCCATACACGCGCGCATTACGCACCAGCAGCGGCCCATTGATCACCAGCGCCATGGCGATGCCCACCCAGAGGGCGCGTGATCGCAACATCTGGCGTGGGCGCTCGCAGAGCAGGGCGACGACCAACGGGGGTACGAGCAGCAGGGCCGAGGCCTTGGTCAGGTAGGCCAGGCCGGTGAAGACGAGCCCCCAGGCCAGACAGGCGGGCCGCCGCAGTCCGGCATACAGGCAGAGGAAGGCGAGTGTGGTCCAGATGACCAGGGCCGGCTCGGCCCCCACGATGGCGACGTGCTGGAGGAAGGGACGGCTTAACGCTGTGCCCGCCGTGACGATGCCGGCAGCCAGCCAGCCATGCAGATACCACACCAGGAGGAAAATACACGCCAGGCCTAGCACCGTGATCCACAAGTTCATCACGCGGGCCTGGTCGAAGGTGACCAGGCTGCGGCGGGCGAAAGTGGCTAACAAGGCGATGTAGAACGGATGACGGTTTGCCTCCAGGTACTCACCACGCAGCAACGCGCCGGGCAGCCCCAATGGTCCCCTCCATCGCTCACTCACCTCGACGGCCGTGCGCAGGAAGGCGACCTCATCCTTGTCAGGCCAATCATTATCTGAGAGGTAAGGCGCGACGCGAGTGACGAAGAGGTTCAGGATGGCCAGCAGCACGAAGAGTGCCAGCGTTCCGTGGAGCCAGTGGGCGCTTTGAAAAAGCCTTCTCACGAAAGAGGTGAGAGCCTGAGGGCGCTCGACGGGTGACATGTCTGGCGTCGCCTCAGCTTCATCCTATGGGAAGAGCAAAGGGATTATCCGGCCAGTTCTTAAACTCGCCGACCAGAGCTCGCAGCCGCTTCGCCAGCCGCTCCGATGCCACCTTCATCAGACGCTCCCCCTTCTCCGGCCGCCCTAAGGCGGGATCGTCCGTCACCCCAGGCACCAGCTCGAGTTGGTCTACAGCCACCAGGTCCTTTTGCAGGAACAACTGGATCGAGGTCTCCATCTCACCGGAATGGCCGATGCCCTTCCCTCGGCCCTCCCGAACGGCCTCTAACTCCTCAGAGATCAGATCCCAGTAAGTGATGGCCAGCACCGGCACCTCCAACCGGTAGCGCAGATCAACGGCCAATGCCTCCAGCAGGCCCCGGTTCCCCCCGTGGCCGTTGAGAAGCACGATCGAGCCGAAGCCGTGAGCGACGATGCTGGAGCAGATGTCGCTGATCAGGTTGGTGAAAGTTTCCAGTCGCAGAGAGATGGTCCCCCCGTACTTCATGTGGTGCGGCGACAGTCCGCTCCAGACCGGCGGGGCCACGACAATGGGCATATCCTCCAGCATCTGCGCCGCTGACACGGCGATGTGCCAGGCTGTAGCGGTGTCGGTGTTGACCGGCAGATGCAGCCCGTGCTGCTCCATTGAACCCACCGGCAGGATGACCATCGCCCGCTCTCGGGCTGCCTGAACCAGCTCCTCCCGCCGCATCCGATGCCATTCGACCTTCCTCTCGATCATCTGGTCTCCCCGTCTTCAAGTTCCAACCTTCCCAGGCGGATGAGGCCTTCCAGGTCTTCCAGATCCTCTGGATGGAATCTCAGAAAGAGTTCACGCACCTGTTCAATTTGATCCTCGGTCGCCTGCCCAAGCATTCGCGTCAGATCCGCCATGTCAATGACTCGCCCGGCCTCGAACTTCGTAAGCACAAGGTAGGGCAAGGGAAGGATGGGCAGGCCGTGAGGGTCTCGATTGGCCTGCGCTTCCTGGAGCGCCTGGCGTGCCCAGGGCGTTTGCATCTCGATCACGTCAACCGGAAATCCCTCTGGTGAAATCCATGAGGAGCCACCGATGGCAAGTTCGCCAGAATAGGAAAAGCCCGCAGCAGTCAGCCGCCGCCGCACGTTGGATGCATCCCCAAACCATACCGCAATGTCCAGGTCCCGGGTGGTCCGTTCCGGCATGTAGTGACGGGCAGCCACCGCTCCCACCACTGCCCACGGGATCAGGTCGAGTACCGGCCGCAGGTCCGGTACTTCCATCTCGTAACTCCTTTGTGTCAAGAATGTCCGCGAGCTGCCGGCTCCTGGCTTGTAATGCCGCAGGGCCATCCGGATCAGGGTCTTTCGAATTACACTCTTTTCCGCCATGCTTCACCACTTTCTCATGACAGTTCCCCATGCCGGGGGCGGCGCCACGGCCGATGAAAGGCGGTCAGCCGTCAGCCTTCAGCCAGAGTGGCTAATCGCTGATCGCTGATCGCTGATCGCTGACTGCTATTTCCGAAGGTCTCCCGACCGAGGCGAAAGGGCTGATCGCTGATCGCTGACTGCTATTTTCAGGACAGACAGGGAGCTCTGCGCAGCCACGCGTCAGCGGCCTGACCATCACCAGGACTGATACTCCGAGGCATCTATCCGGACCTCGACCAGCGTCGGGCCATCCGCCTGCAACCCCTCAGCGACAGCCACTTTGACCTCGGCTACGGTGCTTGCTGCCACGCCGCGTGCCTCAAACCCCTCGGCCACCTTGCACCAGTCCACCGGCGCGAACAGCGTCCCGGTCGGTGGATAGCCAGCCATCTCTTGCTTGAGCCGAATCAGACTCATGGCCTGATCGGCCAGCACGACCGCGACGATGGGGAGACAGAGGCGCGCCGCGGTCTCTAACTCCGAGATCACCATCCCCATCCCGCCATCGCCGATGAAGCAGACGGCCGGCAGTTCCGGTCGCGCGATCTTGGCCCCGATGGCCGCTGGCAGAGCATAGCCCATGGTGGAAAGGCCGTTGGAGACCAGGAACCGGTTCGGCGTGCGAGCGGGCCACAACTTCCCGATGAGCAGCTTGTGCGAGCCCACATCGCAGGTGGCGACTCCGTCATCGGGAAGGACTTCCCGCACCGCCTGTACAAGCTGAGAGGGCCAGAGCTTCTGGTTTTTGGCTTCTTCCTGATGGAGCAGTACAGGCCACGCCGGCCGCGCCGCGGCCAGCTCTTCCGGTGGCCAGGCAGCGTCTCCGTAGGCCTCGTCCGCCAGAAATTCCAGCGTCGCACCCAGGTCGCCGATGAGTTCCATCTCCGCCGCCAACCGGGGGTCCTCGTTAGCGAACTCAGCGGCAAAGACCAGGGGGGCTTGAAAATCCCAGGGTAGCACCAGCTCCACTGGATCAAAGCCGACGGCCAGGATCAGGTCGGCGCGCCGCAAAAGCTCCGCCGACGGCTCGCGGCGCTCCAGCCCGAGCACACCTGCATACAGCGGGTGATCCTCGGGAATCGCTCCCTTGGCCTTGGGCGTGACGACCACAGGCGCCCTGAGAGACTCCACCAGCCGGCGCAACGGCTCGTACGGGGCCGAGGGCTCCATCCCCAGGCCGACCACGATGGCGGGACGGCGGGCGCGCCGCAGCCGTGCGGCAACCTGTCGGAGCACGTCCTGAGGCACGTGCGGCGACGTCGGCCCGTCTTCCTGCATCGCTGCAGGACCGGACACCACCGGCTCTTCGGTCACCGATGCAGGGATCTCCAGGTACACCGGCCCCCGACGGCCGGATTGGGCCAGACGAACAGCCTGGTGCACGAGGTCGGCCACGTCGTCCCCCGGATGCACCGTCCGACGGGACTTGGTGACCGGCTCAAAAAGCCGCGAGAGGTCAAGCCGTTGGTGAGAGTGGTGCGCCATCAGTTCCGGTTTGAGCTGTGAGGCCATCGCCAGCACAGGCGCCCGGTCGAGATAGCAATGGGCCAGCCCGGCCGCCAGGTTGACGGCACCCGGCCCCAACGTCGAAAGGCAGACCCCGATCCCGCCCCGAATGCGGCTGTAGCCGTCGGCCATCCAGGCCGCGTGAGCCTCGTGGCGGGTCAGAACGAACCGAATGCCAGCTCGTTCCAGCGCGGCCACCAGGTGCACGCTCTCCCCGCCGGGCAGCCCGAACACGACCTCAGCGCCGTGATCACGGAGCGCGCTGGCGATGGCATCAGCGATAGTGCTTTTCATTGGCATATGACTCAGGTTAAAGAGCTGTTCTGGTTACAGCAGGAGCAGTGTTGGCTCCTCGATGCCTGCCTTTACATCCTGAAGAAACTGGGCTGCCACAGCTCCGTCCAATACCCGATGATCAGCCGCCAGGGTAAGTTGCATCCTGGGCCGGATGGCCACCGCCCCCTCCCAGGCTACCGGCGTCGGCACGGCTGCCCCTACCCCCAGGATAGCGCTCTGCGGCGGGTTGAGGATGGGATCGAAGGATTCGATGCCGAACATCCCCAGATTGGTGATCGTGAAGGTGCCTCCTTCCACCTCGTCGAGGCGCAATTCCCCCTGGCGAGCTCGCTCGGAGAGGTCTTGCAGCTTGCGGGCCAGTTCCTCGACAGGCCGAATATCGGCCTGGTGCAAGACGGGCACGATGAGGCCATCAGGCACCGCCACCGCCACCCCGATGTTGATCTCATCCCACACGTGGATGCCTTTATCGTCCAGCGTCGAGTTCACCATCGGGTGGCGGCGCAAGGCCCAGGCGCACGCTTTGACGATGAGGACGGTGAGGGAGATCTTCTCGCCACTGTAGTCAGACCAACGTTGCCGGGTTGCTTCCGCCACGCTCACGTCTGCTGATAAGCTCAGGTGGATATGGGGAGCTGTCTGGTAACTCTGTTGCATCCGCCGGGCGATAATGGCCCGCATCCCCTGTAGAGGGATAACAGAGCCGGCGCGCCTCGTCGGTGACGGCACGGGCGCAATGGCCGCCTGCCGGACATCAGCTTCCTGGATGCGCCCGCGCGGTCCTCTCCCCACCACCATGCGCAGGTCCACCCCCGTCTCGCGAGCCGCCCGTCGGGCGGCCGGCGTCGCCCGCACCTTGTCTGCCGCCTCGGCCGCCTGGGCGGTCAGATGACGTTCCACGTCCTGCCGGGTGATGCGGCCTCGCGGCCCGGTTCCGGGTATTTGAGACAGGTCAGCCCCCTTCTCCTGGGCTACGCGCCGGGCTACGGGTGTGACGCCCACCCCCTTTCGGGCCGGGAAGGCGTCAGGGGCCGCCTCGCCAACCGAGGGGGCCATTGCAGATGCATCTTCGAGGGAGGAGGCGGGCCACGATTCCTCCGGTTGAGCGATGTAGGCAATCACCCGGGTGACCGGCACCACGTCGTTTTCGTGATACCTCACTCCCCGCAGGATGCCCGATGCCGGAGCTTCCACCTGCATGTTGATTTTGTCGGTACCGACTTCCAGCAATGGCTCTCCGGCAGCCACCATGTCCCCTTCCTGCTTG
>DAOUAJ010000389.1:0-21711 GCA_034433615.1 Anaerolineae bacterium
CAACCGAAGCCGGACGCTCGATCACCTCACCGGCCGCGATCTTATTGGAAACTTCGGGAGGAAGAACCTGGATAGGCATTGCGCAGCCTGCTGGTTGATAGGGTAACTCCATTGTACCATAGCCGGCAGAGAGCACAAAGAGAGTTAGCACGCATAAGCGCTGGGTTAACCTCTGACAGTCGTAGGGTAAGATGCCCACTTAACCCAACAGTTATGTGCGCATCACCAAAAAGGTAAACGCCCAGGCTGAGTCAGTTTTCGCCTGCGCTGACTCCCCACTCTTCCCGCCAGAAGGGGAGCGGGTCTTGAATGACCTTGCCCACTTCCGGTGGCTCCGACACCTCCACATCGAGGCCGGCTTTCTTCAGCATCGCCTGGATGACCTGGGGGTCGGAAAGGGCATCGAAAATCGCTTGATAACGCGCCCATTGCGCTCTCAGTGCCTCGTAGTCCCCTGTTTCCCAGTAGCCCCCATCGTCGAACACTTCCCACTCGCTGGCGTAGCGCTCAACCAGCCGCAGCAACTCACAGACGCGAATGTGGGTTTCCGGTGAGCTGAACTGAGTCTTGATGGAGAGATGCTCCCAAATCCCATAGCGGCCCACCGCCAGACGATCTGACCATGCGTTCCGATATACGACCAGGCGTCCCTGACGATTGAAGGTCAGGTAGAGAAGCTCACAGCCGGGGGGGTGGATGACCAGGCCGCGCCAGTGATCATCCACAGGCTCCTCGACCACCTCGGCAGTGTCAGTGGGAATGCCATCATCGGTTTCGAGGGGCACAAGCTTGAGCCGCTCTCCAACACCCAGGATACGCTCATCCACCTCGTGACAAGGCCACTGTAACGAAGCACAAACTTTCCGGAGTTCGATCACGAGTTGAGAGAGTTGAGCCGGATCGCGCAGTTGACCCTGATAGTAGATACAAATGCCCACAGAGAACCTCCTGTTTTCTGAGTAAGCTCATACGTCATTTCAGAGATCCAGTGAGAGGATGTCTGAAAATTGCTCCCGCACCCGTCCTCAGGTGCGGAAATCGGCCCGAGGCTTCGCCCTGAGGGGCTCCCTGGCCTGACCGCCAGCCTGCCTAGCCCTCTGAACACTCCTTCGGAGTACAGATATCTGATGTAGAGGCAGATCGGCACCTTGACAAGAAGCGTGGTATCATTGACACCACTCAGGAGCGCTACAGCCAAACTGCCCATGCAAGCGGCCGCAAGTTGAAAGTCGAAGAACTGATGAAATCAAGGTCTAGCTCTAAGATCCTGGATGCCAGGGATGTCTCCGCCGATCAGGGTGAATCCGCTCTACTTGCCACCTGCCACGGAGCGATGCAGGCTGGTGAGTCGGTCTTTGGATCATTCACCAGGGTCGAGACAGGGTATGCTTCCATCTGTGAGTCAGGATAAGGCAGGAGCAAACCATTCAGCCTGTCCGGGCTCTGTTCTAGCGGGTTCAACCATTGCGTATAGGCCTCGGGCCTGAGAATGACCGGCATGCGGTTGTGGATCTTCTCCAGCAGTGCATTGGGCGTGGTCGTGATGATCGCGCAGGATAAGAGCGTCTCGCCGTTCGGTGAACGCCATGTTTCCCAAAGGCCGGCAAAGGCGAACGGCTCGCCTGATTTCAGCCGGACATAAATCGGCGTCTTGGCCCGGCCTGCCCCTGGCGGCTCCCTGCGCCATTCATAGAAACCATCGGCCAGGACCAAGCAACGACGGCGCCTGTAGGCCATACGGAAAGCCGGCTTCTCGGCCAGCGTTTCGGCCCGTGCGTTGATCAATTGGTTGCCGATCTTAGGGTCCTTCGCCCAGGGCGGGACCAACCCCCACAGGAAGAACTCTACCTGGTTCTGGCCGTTATTAGGAACCACGGCGATAGGCTGAGACGGCGCGATGTTGTAGCGCGGCGGTATCTGGTCAGGCAGCGTAAGCCAGGGGAAAGCTTCCTTCAGGTCGGCCGTGTCCATTGCGAGTGTGAATCTCCCGCACATGTTTCAGAATACCCTCCGTTGGATTCGAGGTCACTGGCGATTGGAAACCGCGCCTACGTCTGCAAAGTCGGCCCTTCGACCAGCCTTCGGGCCGAGGCCCCTCAGGCCGAGGGCTCAGGGCAGGCTCTTCGCCGACCAGATGTAGCCCGCGCAGGCGGGCTTTGCAGTCGTTGCCGCGACTTCCAGTTGCCAAGCCAGGGAGCAAGTGAATGGATGCCAGCATTCACATTATAGCACAAATAGTCTTCAACGGGCTGGTTAGCCTAATGTCACTAACAGTCTTCTGAAAATTGTCGATAAGATTCCCGATTCAACCAGGTGGAGGATTTTTGTCAATGCTTATCTATGCGTGTATACTGGCGCACGGAGGTTGGGAGTTTGTTCTTCGACGAGGCGCGCATCTACGTGAAGGGCGGTGATGGCGGCAACGGCTGTGTCTCCTTCCGCCGGGAGAAATTTGTGCCGCTGGGCGGCCCCAACGGTGGCAACGGCGGCAAGGGAGGCGACGTTTACCTGGTGGCCGATCCTTCCCTGAATACATTGATCCATTTTCAGCGACGCGTGCATTTTAAAGCAGCGCACGGGGAACATGGTCGCGGCAAGGAGCAGCACGGCCGCAGCGGTGCTGATCTAACCATCCCGGTCCCACCTGGCACGGTTGTCTATCACGACCGCACCGGCGAACTCCTGGCCGATCTGGTGACGCCAGGGCAAAAGGTGCTGGTGGCCAGAGGAGGCCGGGGGGGTCGGGGCAATGCGGCCTTCAAGAGCCCCACCAACCAGGCCCCGCGCATCGCCGAGCGGGGTGAGCCGGGCGAGGAACGTTGGATCCGCCTGGAGCTGAAGCTCATCGCCGACGCAGGCATCATCGGGGTGCCCAATGCTGGCAAGTCAACCCTTCTGGCTCGCGTGACGGCTGCCAGGCCCAAAATCGCCGATTATCCGTTCACGACACTGGAGCCCAACCTGGGCGTTGTCCAGATGGATCACCGCGACTTGGTGCTGGCCGATATTCCTGGATTGATCGAGGGAGCCCACAGGGGCGCCGGGCTGGGGGATAAATTCCTCCGTCACATCGAACGTTGTCGCGTTCTGGTTCACCTGCTGAATGGCCTCAGCCCGGATCCCGTTGGCGATTGGGAGGCCGTCAATCAGGAGCTGGAGTTGTTCAATCCACAGTTGGCCGACAAACCGCAAGTGGTAGCCTTTAACAAAATGGACTTGCCGGAGGTACGGGAGCGGTGGCCCCAAATTCGCCAGGAGCTGCAGGCGCAAGGAGTTGACCCGCTGGCGATCTCTGCTGTCACCGGCGAGGGGGTCTCGCTGCTGCTCCAGCGCACGGTCGAGGTGTTAGACCGCCAACCTCGAGAGTCAGCACCTGCACCGGGGGAAGGAGTGCGCGTTTTTCGCCCCGCCCCGGACGAGATGGGCTTTACGGTCACTCGCGAGGGGAGCATCTGGCGGGTGCGGGGACAGCAGATTGAGCGCGCGGTGGCGATGACTAATTGGAATTATTACGAGGCGGCGTTGCGGTTCCAGCGCATCCTGGAAGCGATGGGCATCACTCAGGCGTTAGAAGAGGCCGGCGTACAGGAGGGAGACACAGTGATGATCGGTGACACAGAGCTGGTGTGGGGGCATCAAGAGGCATGATGCGCATCGGTATTCTTGGCGGCACCTTTGATCCCCCTCATATCGGGCATCTCATCCTGGCAGAGGAGGCGTGGTTCCAATTGAAACTGGATCGCGTACTTCTGGTGCCGGCGGGTGATCCCCCCCACAAGCGCGGTCAGCCTTTGTCGCCAGCATTTCACCGGGTCGCCATGGTGGAACTGGCCATTGCCGACAATCCCCACCTGGAGCTGTCACGGGTTGATGTAGATCGGCCGGGGCCACACTACACGATTGATATGGTCCACCTGTTACGGGAGCAGTTCGCCGATGACGTGGAGTTGTACTTTCTGATGGGATTAGATTCTCTGGCTGATCTGCCTCGCTGGCACCAGGCTGCCGAGCTGGTCGCAGCCTGTCGCCTGGTCGCGCTGAGCCGGCCCGATGTCCATTTGGACTGGGAATATCTGGAGGCCGCGTTACCCGGCATCCGGCAGCGCATTGTGCTATTGGATATGCCTGAGCTAGAGATTGCCTCACACGTGTTGCAGCAACGTGTTCGGCAGGGGTACCCCATCCGCTACCAGGTGTTGCCTGCTGTGGAGGCCTATATCTATCGTCACAACCTCTATCGCTCGCCCCAACCAACCCCAGCAGTGGCTGCGGCTAACGTCTGTCATCTCACCCGGTCGCCGTGACTTCTGGCATAGCCGTCGCAGATTTGAGCGCCCTGCGGAAGGATAGAATTGCTATGACCAGTGTCATATGAAAGAGGGTTCAAAGTGCCTAGAATGTAAAAGCAAGAAGCCTCGGACTAAAAGACCGGCAGCATGAGACATTAGAGCCGTTGAGCTTCTTCCTCATCGCACCCTCGAAGGGGGAGGCATGAAATGCGTGTTGCACATATCATGACGCCCAACCCGGTAACGGTTACGCCGAGCAATGCCATCAGCACCGCCATTGCCCTGATGCGGGCAGGTGGTTTCCGTCGGCTGCCTGTTGTGGAGAACGGTCGTCTGGTCGGGATCGTCACCGCCCGTGACCTCCGCCTTGCCTCTAACGCGCCCACTGTCGTTCGCGAGCAATGGTACGACAATTACATGCTGCAACATATCGCCGTAGGCACGTGCATGACCCCTGATCCCATCACCGTCACACCTGATAGCTCGATCGCGGAGGCCGCCCGGTTGATGCGGGATCACAAAATCAGCGGGCTGCCGGTGATGGAAGGTGGCCGTCTGGTCGGAATTGTCACCGAAACCGATTTGCTGAATTACCTCCTGGAGTTACTAGAGGAAGGTGAAAGAGCCGTAGCCTGATTCACCCCAGGGGCGAGGCGTCCGCACCCACGGCTGGCTGGTCCACGTCCCCGAGATCTGATTTCATTCCCTGACGTCGTTCATACCGTCCGCCGCAGTGGGCACATTGCTCTGGGAATCCCCACTCATGTCACTCTGAGCCGAACGGCCATTGGGCTTTTGCGCGGATTATGCTACAATGCCTGCAGTGACGAGCAAATCCAGGAGGCTGCCTGCCATGCGATACGCGCTGGTGCGAGATTTGATGAGTTGCCCGCCTGTGGTGATTGACCCGGATGCCACCCTGGCGGAGGCGGAGGCGCTGATGGAAGAAGCGCATGTGCGCCGGCTGCCGGTGGTCAATGCGGAAGGGCGGCTGGTGGGCATCATCAGCCGTGGAGACATCCGGGAAGGCATGAGCGTCAGCTCAACCAGCCATCCCTACGCACCGGAGGCTCAGGAGCAGTGGCTGACCGTCGCCGACGTGATGACGGTGAACGTGGTGACGGTGACACCTGATACCCCCCTGTGGCGGGTAGCCGACCTGATGTTAGAGCATAAGATTGGCGGGTTGCCGGTGGTGGAAGGCGCAGAGGTCGTGGGCATGATCACCGAGTCCGACATCTTCAAGTTGGTGGCCCAGCGATGGCGAGCAGAGTCAGAGGATTGCTCTTCTCACTAAAGCCCTGGTGCAACGCAGGGGTACGGCCATGTCTGGTGATCAGCCATCAACCATTAACCATCAGCAGTCAGCCAACCATCCAAAATCGAAAATCGAAAATCGAAAATCGGTGGCGCGGTGGGTGCTGATCAGCCACGCGCCGGAGGAGACAGCAGCCCTGGGCACCGCGCTGGCTGCGCTCCTGCAGCCGGGGGACGTCGTCGCGCTTTCCGGCGACCTGGGCGCAGGCAAGACCACACTGGTACAGGGCCTGGCGCGTGGGTTGGGGATCACCCAGCCGGTGACAAGCCCCACCTTCATTCTCATCAACGAATACCGGTCCACGCCGCCGCTCTACCACGTAGACTGTTACCGCCTGGTGGATGCTCCTGCCGAGGCCTGGGCCATCGGGCTGGATGAATTACTGTACGACGATGGGATTTGCGTGATCGAGTGGGCTGATCGTCTGAGGTCGCTGTTGCCGGCCGAACGGCTGGACGTGATCCTGATCTGGATTGGTCCTCATGAGCGCCTAGTGGAGATCGTGGGACGGGGCGCCCGCTATGCTGTGTTGGTTCATGCCCTGAGTTCCTGTGGATCCTCAGCACCACAAGGAATTCCTGGGAACTCGCAGGTCACTGGCTGAAGTTGATCTATGCTGCTTGCCCTGGACACTGCTACCAATCTGGCCAGCATCGCTCTGTACGATGGCTGGCGTGTGGTGGCCGAACATAGCTGGTATTCAGCTCGCCGGCACACGGTGGAACTGGCGCCGAACGTGGAGGCCTTGCTCGCCCAGGCGGGTGTGCAACCTGCGCAACTGGCAGGAGTGGCGGTGGCCCTGGGGCCTGGTTCTTTCACCGGCCTGCGGGTAGCATTGAGCCTGGCCAAAGGATTGACGCTGGCCACAGGCGCGGGGCTCATCGGTGTACCCACTCTGGATGTGGTAGCGTATCCCCATCAATGGCAGCCCCATCCGGTGTGCGCGGTGGTACAGGCCGGACGTGGCCGCTTGTGTTGGGCCTTGTACTGTCACACCGCAGACGGCTGGGCGACGGTCACCGGCTACCGTCTGAGCGCGGTGGATGCCGTGGCCGCCGAAATCGGCGAAAGGACCTTGTTTAGCGGCGAACTGCTGCCCCAGAACGCCGACCGCCTGCGTGGCCTGCTGGGCGAGCATTTCCAACTGGCGCCGCCGGCCATGCGGCTGCGCCGGGCGGGAGTGCTGGCGGAGATCGCCTGGTCACGCTGGCAGGCAGGGCAGGTGGACGATCCGGCAACTCTCAGCCCCATTTACCTACACGAACCCTCAGGAGAAGTTGCATGATCGAGCTTACAGAGCTCTGCGTACTACCGGTGTCTGTAACACCGCTGCGTCTCGATGATCTGGATGACCTCATGCCCATTGAGCAGGCCAGCTTCGCATTGCCCTGGTCGCGCAGCGCGTACTATCACGAGTTCACCAAGAACACTCATGGGCACTACCTGGCCGTTCGCCCCGCGTTAGAGATTCAGCACGAAGTCGAGCGTGTGGCAAGCCTACCCCCCTTGCTGGCATACGGCGGGTTCTGGCGGTTGGATGACGAAGCCCACATCTGCACCCTCGCTACCCATCCTCACTACCGCAAACGGGGCCTGGGCGAGTGGCTGTTGTTGCATCTGCTGGACTTAGCTCAGGCTATGGGGATGAACACAGCGACCCTGGAGGTGCGCGCGAGTAATCGGGTCGCGCAACGATTGTATCAACGTACCGGGTTTCAGCAGGTAGGGGTTCGCCGCCATTACTACAGCAACAACCACGAGGACGCTTTGATCATGACCACACCTTCGTTGGCATTGCCGGAAATGCAGGCCCTGCTGGCGCAACGACGGGAGGTCGTGTTTGCCCGACTGTGTGAGTGGACACGTGAGCTGGCGAGAGCTAGTCAGCATTCAGCGGTCGGGAGGCAATCGAGTCAACGTCTCAACATGTAACATCCATGATACACAGGAGGAATTCGTGAGCGACGAGATTCGTTTTGGGATCATCGGCTGTGGGGTGATCGGCACTGTGCATGCCGATGTGTTACAGATGGTGAAGGGCGCGCGGCTGGTGGCAGTGGCCGATATTGTGCCTGAGGTTGCCCAGAGTCTGGCCGAACGACACGGTGTGGCCTGGTACCAGGACTATCACGAGATGCTGGCCCGGGACGACATTGACGCCGTGACCATCTGCACACCCAGCGGGATGCACGCCGACCACGCGGTGGACGCCGCTCGCGCAGGCAAGCACATCATCACGGAGAAGCCAATGGCCATCCACCTGGCCGATGCCGACCGCATGATCGCCGCGGCCAAAGAGGCTGGCGTCCAGTTGGGTGTCATCTTTCAAAATCGCTTCTATCGGGATGTGGTGCGGGTACGCCTGGCCGCGCAGCGGGGCCTTTTCGGCCGGCTGACAGTAGGCAACGCCCTGGTGCGCTGGTGGCGATCTAACGAATATTTTGCAGCCGCTCGCTGGCGCGGCACGTGGGCACTGGACGGGGGTGGTGCCTTGATGAACCAATCCATCCACTACATTGACCTGCTCCAGTGGTGCATGGGGCCGGTGGATCAGATCTCCGCCTACGCCGGCACGCTGGCTCACAACATCGAGACAGAAGATGTGGCCACTGCCGCGCTCCGCTTCCGTAACGGCGCGCTGGGCATCATCGAGGGGACGACGACGGCCAATCCGGGCTTTGCCGCCCGACTGGACATCCATGGTGACCGAGGAGGTGCCTCCATTGAGGCCCAGGAGCTCGTGGACTGGAAAGTGCCAGAGGGGAACGGTATGCTGGCCGATGATGACCCGGGACTGGTTGGAACCTATGTGCCGGAGCCGGGCGCACCGTGGTGGCATGGGCACATCGCTATGTTACAGGCGTGCATTGATGCGCTGCGAGAGGGAAGGCCCATGCCCATCACCGGCGAAGAAGGCCGCAAGTCGGTGGAGATCATCCTGGCCATTTACAAATCAGCCCGCACCGGGCGGCCGGTGAAGTTACCGCTGAGGAGGGAATAACCCATATAGGGCGGGCACGGAGGCACCGCCCTACGCCGCCGATCCATACGGGCGATTCCTCCGTGGCCACCCATTCAAGTCACAGATAGGGCCACGACCTGTCAGACAGGACGCGGTAGCGGTAACGGCCGGCGCTCACTGCTTCGATCACGCCCGCGGCGCGCAGGAGGCAGAGCGCCGGTCGTGCTTGCACTGGCTCGCCCAAGACGGCTGTAAAGATACGCCGCATCTCTCGCGCAGTGAACGGATCGGGCAACAAATGGCGGCCTAGATTGTCCCCTAACAGGCGGCGCCGCAGGTGGGCTCGCGCAGCCGCGATAATCTGATCGTGGTCAAATGCCAATGATGTCAAGCCTTCTACAGGCCACCAGCGGGCGGCAGCAGCGTCATCGCCGGCGCGCAGAGCATCCCCCGTCGCCCCGCTGTTCAGCAACGCCAGATAAGCCATGGTGATCACCCGCTTGCGCGGGTCTCGGCCTGGCGCATCAAACGGTCGCAACGGTTCCAGGGCGATGGCGGTCAGCCCGGTTTCCTCCTTTAGCTCACGGAGGGCGGCTTCTTCCAGCGTTTCCGTGATGTCCATGAATCCTCCTGGGAGTGCCCAATAGCCCTCATACGGCCAGTGGCGTCGCTGGACCAGCAGCACATGTGGCTGATCCTCGCGCACTGCCCACACTACTACGTCAGCAGTGAGGGAGGGGCAGAGATAACTGCCTAGGCTCATGGCGAAGCTCCTACGATGGGCGAGGTCTCCTGACCGAGCCCTTTCGCTTCGGTCGGGAGACCTTCGGCGATCAAGCGGAACTTTCCTGAAGCAGCATACTACCTCATCACCCATCACGCCTTGTGCTGGATTGCGCTGCCTGAGACTGATGTCTGTTCTCGTCTTCCGACCTCATAGCCACGCCGTATAAACGACGCAGGATCCGCCGTCCCAGTGAGCGGACTTGAGCCACATGAAATGAGCCGGAACGCTGAGCAGCCCGCCACCACGGTGCCTCCGGCAACGGCAGAGGCACACCCCACTGCACAGCCACCGCCGCCCAGGTCAGGCCCGCGCCGAAGCCAACCAGGATGAGGTGATCGTTTTGCTTGACGCGCCCTTGCTCAATCGCCTCGTACAAAGCAATAGGGATAGAGGCGGTGGAGGTGTTGCCATAGCGATCCAGGTTGATAAAGACGCGATCTTCGTCCAACTTGAGCTGTCTCATGGCCGACTCGATGATGCGCCGATTGGCCTGATGGGGGATCAAAAGCTCGACATCATCCATGTTGAGCCCGGCCTGCTCAGCGACCTCTTGAGCGGCACGGGCCATCACGCGGGTGGCAAAGCGAAAAACCTCCCGACCGTCCATCTTCAGATAATGCTGACCCGCGGCCACCGTCTCCAGGCTGGTCGGTGTGCGGCTGCCGCCCGCGGGCACGATCAACAGGTCGCTGCCCGAGCCGTCCGAGCCCAGCACGCTGGACAGGATGCCGCCCGGAACTTCACTGGCAGCGACCAGGACAGCACCCGCGCCGTCGCCGAAGAGAACACAAGTGCTGCGATCCGACCAATCTATCAGCCGGGAGAGGGTTTCTGAGCCGATCACCAGCACGTACTCAGCACTGCCGCTGGCGATCAGACCGCGAGCGATGCTTAAGGCGTACACGAAGCCGGAACAGGCAGCGCTCAAGTCGAACGCGCCGGCGTGGATGGCCCCTAATCCATCCTGCACCAGGGAGGCTGTGGAAGGAAAGATGTACTCTGGTGAAGATGTAGCCACGATGACCATGTCCACGCGGCTGGCTGGCACATCGGCCACTTGCAGCGCCTCCTGCGCAGCCTTGATAGCCAGCGTCGCTGTGGTCTCCCGCGGGTCCGTGGCAATGTAGCGCTGGCGGATGCCGGTGCGAGTGCGAATCCACTCGTCACTGGTATCCACAATGCGAGCGAGGTCGTCGTTCGTCAGGACGTGACTAGGAACGCTTTTTCCCCAGCCAATGATCTGTGCATATCGTCCCACGGTTTTTCACCCCTCGCTCACTGCCCGTCCCATCGGCGTATGATCAGGCAGGCGTTGTGCCCGCCCAGGCCAAACGCGTTGGAGGCCGCGACCTGTAAATCGGGCGCTGGGCGAGCTTGATTCGGCACATAATCCAGATCGCATTCGGGATCCGGGTGCTCGTAGTTGATCGTCGGCGGGAGAACGCGTTCCTGTAATGCTTTGATACACAGGATTGCCTCTAACGCGCCCGCCGCGCCTAACAAATGGCCAGTCATGGATTTGGTAGAGGAAACCGCCAGGCGGTAGGCGTGTTCGCCGAAGACGTGCTTGATAGCAGCCGTTTCGCCTCGATCGTTCAATAGGGTGGCGGTGCCGTGGGCATTGATGTACTGTACATCCTCTGGAGATAAGCCAGCTTTGTGCAGCGCCTTCTGCATGGCTTCCACTGCGCCTGCATTATCCTCAGCCGGTTGAGCCAGATGGAAGGCATCGGCTGTCGCCGCGTAGGAGAGGATCTCGGCGTAGATGCGCGCGCCGCGCCGCATGGCGTGCTCCAGGGTTTCCAGGACCAGGACCGCAGCTCCCTCCCCCATGACAAAACCATCTCGCTGAGCATCGAAGGGGCGGGAGGCCTTTTGCGGTTCATCGTTGCGGGTGGAAAGGACACCCATAACGTTAAGGCCGGCCAACGCTATGGGGTGGATGGTCGCTTCACTGCCGCCGGCCAGGATCACCTCTGCATCGCCGCGGCGGATCACCTCTGCCGCCTCTCCGATTGCCCCATTTCCGGTCGCGCAGGCGGAGACAATGGCCATGTTGGGACCACGCACGCCAAGCTGGATAGCCACCTGCCCGGCTGCCGTATCTATGAGCATGGCGGGAATGAAGAAGGGATTTACCCGCCGCGGGCCCTGGGTTTGCAAGACCTCGTATTCCCGGAGCAAGGTGTGTATCCCGCCCAGAGCAGAACCGATGATGATGCCCACGCGTTGGGGATCCTCGGCGGATACTTCCAGACCGGCATCGGCCACCGCTTCCAGACTGGCGGCCACTGCCATGTGGGTGAATCGGTCCAGCCGACGGGCTTCACGGGGATTTAGATAGCGCGCGGGATCGAACTCCTTGACCTCAGCAGCAATTTGCGTCTTGTAGGGTGTCGGATCAAAAAACGTGATCCGATCTGCCCCTGAACGTCCTGCCAGGATGTTAGCCCACGTTGTGGGAACATCCAGCCCCAAGGGGGTTATGGCACCCAGACCAGTTACTACGATGCGTCGCTGTTCTGTTGACACCCAGCAACCTCCATAAAAACCTTGCTAGCGCGCATAGGCGATGGGATGACCCCAGGCACCGGTTTAAAAAGAGGCCAACCGGGCCAGCAACACTCACGGCATTATAACACTGGGCAGAGAGAAAAGGTACGCCCAGCGAGGAACCCCTATGACGCAGTTGACCATATCGAATAGCGGTGAGGTCATCCCATCTCGGCCGAGGGGCAGAGATCACGCAGGGGGCAATTGAGGCAGTCCGGTTTGCGGGCGTGGCAAACCTTGCGCCCGTGCCAGATCAGTTGATGGCCAAAATCAATCCAGTCGTGGCGTGGGATCGTCACCATGAGCTCCCGTTCGATCTTCCCCGGATCTTGCTGCCGGGTCAGGCCCAACCGACGTGCTACACGCTGGACGTGGGTGTCCACCACGATGCCTTCTGCTCGATGGAAAGCGACACCCAACACCACATTAGCCGTCTTGCGCGCCACGCCGGGTAATTCCAGCAACTCCTCCATCGTGCGTGGCACTTCGCCTCCAAAGCGCTCGATCATCCGGCGGGCAGCACCCTGAATGTGTCGGGCCTTGTTACGATAAAAACCGGTGGACCGGATGGCCTGCTCCAGTTCTTCCGGGTTGGCCATTGCGTAGTCCTCGGCCGTTCGGTACTGCTTGAAGAGTTCCTGGGTAACCTGGTTGACCCGCTCGTCCGTGCATTGTGCCGATAGAATGGTAGCCACCAGGAGTTCCAGGGGGTTACTGTGTCGAAGGGCGCATTGAGCGTCTGGGTAGGCTGCGCGCAGCCGACGCAGGATCTCAGCGACCCGCGCCGATTCGGTCAACTCTTCAGCGGATGGGGTCATAGGCGTTGTTGAACCGTCTCCTTCAGTGCCTGATAAGCTTCCCATGTCAGGCCACATTCGCCCAGTCGGATGCGCGGCGAGCGTGCCCCATGGTAATCGGTACCGCTTGTCACCAAAAGGTCGAGCGTCTCCGCCAGCCGTCGGAAGTGTTCGATCACGACCTCGACCTGGGCGGAAGGGATCTCGCTGCCGGGGGCTTTATCGTAGGGATAGGCCACCTCCAGCCCCTTCAGGCCGGCATCGCGCAGGCGACGAATGACGCTGTCAATGTCACGAACATGGCGGTAGAGGCCTGGGTGAGCCAGAACGGGAAGGCCGCCCGCGGACAGGACGGCCTCGATCGCTTGCTCGGCCGTGAGAGAAAAGGCCCGTCGCACGTACGCCTTGCCATTCTCGGATAGAAATTCCTGGAAGATCTGCTGCTTAGACTGGAACCGGCCGGGATTGCGCCGCCAGACCACCTCCACGATGTGAGGGCGGCCGGGCACCCCTGCGGCCAGAGCCAGCACTTCATCCACCGGCACATCCAGCCCTTCCGCCTGTAGCCGCTCGATCTGGGCGATTTTCTGGTCGCGGCGGGCGGTCATGACCCGATCCAGGGTGTGCAGGAGCTCGCTGTCATGCGGATCAATCCAATAGCCCAGGATGTCCACGTCCACCAGGTCGCGTTCAGGCTCCGATCTGGTGCTTAGCTCCAACGCTGGCACTACTTCGATGCCGTACTCACGGCCGGCTGCCAGTGCCTCGTCCACGCCCAGCACGGAGTCATGATCGGTGAGGGCGAGGGCCCGTAGACCCCGCTTGGCCGCTAATCTGACTAACTCAGCCGGCCGATCGGTCCCGTCTGAGCAAGTGGAATGGCACTGCAAATCCACAGCGATAGAGATAGAGTTCGTTAGCATGGCCGCATTATACTCATGAATGCGGCCGCGCGGAAACGCTTGACACCCGCTGATATCCATGCTAGTATCGTGTAGTTATGCGATAGCAAATGGCTATGCCCGGCTGATTTTCTTTCTGTTGGCAGACCGTGTGACCATCAAGAGTCACACCGTAGCAGTATACACCATCAGCCAGACCAGTCGTCGTGTTCGGATCGCTCGTGCACAAGGGGATGTTCACCCCCTGGTCGGACGTGGACATCGCTGCCTGGGGCATTCGCCCCGAGGACACCTTTCGGGCCATCGGTGCTGTGCTGGATGTGGATTCGGAGATCGAGGTCAACCTGGGGGCCTGTCGCGCCTCGGTGCGAGAGGTGATCGAGCATAACGACGAGATCTTGGCCCTTTTGCTACAGAAGCTGCGGGAACAGTTTGGTGCACGTCTCAAACACGTCATCTTGTTCGGCTCCAGGGCCAGGGGAGATCACGCTCCTGATTCCGACTATGATTGCTTGGTAATCTTGGACGAAGTCTCTTCCGAGGTCGAAGACATTATTGATGAAATCGCTGGAGAGTTTCTCTACCAGCGCGATGTTGTACTTTCACTTTTTCCAATGTCGGAAGCCAGATATAACCAGCGAAGATACAGCCCGCTTCTAATGAATGTTCGCAAAGAGGGAGTAGTCTTGTGAACGAGCGGGACTGGCTGGAAAAAGAGTTACAACTGATGGTTCGAAAGGCTGTTCGGTCAATGCGAGCTGCTCAGGACCATTTCGAAAGGGGCGATTATGACTTTGCTTCATCTCGCGCTTACTATGCAGCCTATCGTTGGATATCTGGCACAGGAGGGATTCCTGAAGCCACACGAGTGAGCGGTGAACACTGCTTCAAAACCGTCGTTGAGGGCTTTTTTCAAGCCACAGAAGGGGGAACCTATGGCACACGGACGTCTTTGGGTCCGACTGGCCGTGGCCCTGCTGGCCGTGGCTGGCATCACAGCCCTGGGGCTGTTCGCTGGTATTCCGGGCAGCCAAACCGGCCAGGGCACGACCTCATTTGCGTTGCGGCCGCCTGCCTTCCTGAGCGTGGCCAACGCCCAGGAAGGGCCGCGAGCCGGCACCAACTTTCTGGAAGAGGAAGCTGGCCTCGCCGCCTACGCTAACGCGGGACGGACCATCCTCTTGGAAGCCATCCGGCCGCTGTTCAGGACTATCGAGCGCGAGACCAGCGAGTACATCATCGGATCGGTCCCGGCGCCGGACTACGATGAAGGGTGGGACGTGCACGTCTATGCCCACCGCGATGGTTGGGTGGTGGCCTACTATCTCAGCCATGAGCCGGCGGTCAAGATCATGGACTGGCGTCACTATCAGGGTGCAGCCGCCCTGGATACCCAGCTTGATAACGTGCTGACGCTTGTCCTCAACCAGGTGGGTGTAGTGCCCAGCAATGTTGGCTATTACCACTTTCAGCACCCCAACGCGACCCACGTGATGTTGGTCGCGGATTACGAAGATGCTGGTAATGTTTGGGACTCGTTCCAACTTCAAATACCTGGCGCTTTCAACGTCTACGAAAGGGGATGGTTGCACGCAACGTATGACAGCAATTCGCGGTGCCAACGGGAAGTGCCATCTTGAGCGCGTTTCTTGAAGCGCGTAATAATCGGGTCAGTTGTCCTCTTGCCGCGTGCACTGTTACGGTACGTGAAAATGTCATGCTGAGCGAAACGGCTGGCTCGATAAAGAGACAGGAGAATGAAGCCATGAAGGATGAACAACTCCTTGAGCGAATTACTATTAATCCGAAAGTTATGGTGGGCAAGCCTGTTATTCGTGGAACGCGTCTTACTGTTGAATACATTCTAAATCTGTTGGCGCATGGTGCAACTACGGAAGAAATTATCCAGGAATATAAAGGACTCACCCGAGAAGACATTTGGGCTTGTTTGTTGTTCGCTACCAAATCTTTAGAAAACACTGCGTTCATGCCTTTGGCGGTGGAGATGGTATAAATGCGCTTTCTGGTAGACGAATGCACAGGCCCTGCCGTCGCAAAATGGTTGCGGGAACAGAAACATGAGGTCTTCTCGGTGTACGACGAAGCACGTGATATGGACGATACATATCGTCTTTCACTCTACCAGCATTGATGTTGATTCTACCATCTCAACGAAGAAAGGAACTCTATCATGTCCAAACTCCCTGTTGCACTGCAGATGTACACCGTCCGCGACGTGGCCGAGAAGGATTTCTTGGGCACGCTGCGCCAGGTGGCCCAGATCGGCTACGCCGGCGTGGAGATGGCCGGCACGGCTACCCTCCCGGTGCATGAACTGAAAGCCGCCCTCGATGACCTGGGGCTGATCGTGGCGGGCACCCACGTCCCCCTCAACCTCCTGGAAGGCGACCCTTCGACAGGCTCAGGGCAGGCTCTGACCGGCGTCATCGAGTTCAACCAGGCCATCGGCAGCCAGCACGTCATCCTCCCCTGGGTGGCCCAGGAGCGCCGGGCGACGCTGGAGGGCTGGAAAGAGGTGGCCCGATCGCTCAACCAGATCGGACGAGAACTGAGGCGGGCCGGCCTCTACTTCTGCTACCACAACCACGCCTTCGAGTTCGAACTCTTCGACGGCAAATTCGCCCTCGACTGGCTGTACGAACTGACAGACCCCGAGCTGGTCAAGGCCGAGTTGGATACCTACTGGATCCAGTACGCTGGCCAGGACCCGGCAACCTACATCCGCAAGTACGCCAGCCGGGTGGGCCTGGTGCACCTCAAAGACATGGAGCCCGGCGACGAGCGCATGTTCGCCGAGGTGGGCGAGGGCATCCTGGACTGGCCGGCCATCTTCCAGGCGGCCGAGGCCTCTACCGCCCGTTGGTACATCGTCGAGCAGGACCGCTGCCGCCGCCCGTCCATCGAGAGCGCCCGGCTGAGCTTCGAGAATTTAAAGAAGATGGGGAAGGTGTGAGCTAAGTAACGAGGCAACAAGGCAACGAGGGAGGAGCCTGCCCTGGACGTCGCCTGCCCTGAGCCGCTGGGCAGGCCAGAGGCCAGGGTGCGGCGAGTCTGCGAGTCCTCGTCAGAGGGGTCAAGGGCGACGAGGTGACCCCTCGTCGCCTCGTTGCCCCGTTGCCCGATCTTTGAGGGACGTGGATGACTACCGAGACTAACGTGATCGGGACCGTCAAACAGGTTAACATTGACCAGGAGATGCAGCAGGCGTACCTGGACTACGCCATGAGCGTCATCGTGGCGCGGGCGCTGCCCGACGTGCGCGACGGCCTCAAACCCGTGCAGCGTCGCATCCTCTACGCCATGCACGACATGGGGCTGACCCACGACAAGCCGTACAAGAAATCGGCGCGCATCGTGGGCGAGGTGCTGGGCAAGTACCACCCTCACGGCGATATGCCCGTGTACGAGGCGATGGTGCGCATGGCGCAGGATTTCTCCATGCGCTATCCGTTGATAGACGGGCAGGGCAACTTCGGCTCGATTGACGGCGACAGCGCCGCGGCCATGCGCTACACTGAAGCCCGGCTGGCTCAACTGGCCCGCGAGGTGCTGGCCGACATCGAAAAAGACACCGTGGATTTCGTCCCCAACTTCGACGGCAGCCTGCAAGAGCCCTCCGTCCTGCCGGCCCTGCTCCCCAATCTCCTGATCAACGGCTCGGCCGGGATCGCCGTCGGCATGGCCACCAACGTGCCACCCCACAACCTGAGCGAGGTGTGTGACGCTGTGGCCTACCTGATTGATCACTACGACCAGACCGACGAAATCACCGTGGCCGATCTCATGCAGTTCATCCAGGGGCCGGACTTCCCCACCGGCGGCATCGTCTACCGCTATGGCCGGGACCCCTCCCTCGCGGCGGGTGACGGGAAGGACGGCGAGGAGGCCGACGTGATCGCGGCCGCCTATGCGCAGGGGCGGGGTCGCTTCGTCGTCCAGGCCAAGGCTCACATCGAGGAGATGAGCCGCAGCCGCCATCGCATCGTTGTCACCGAGCTGCCGTACCAGACCAACAAGACCAACCTGATCGAGCGCATCGCAGAACTCGTGCGCGAGGGGCGGATCGAAGGGATCACTGACCTGCGCGACGAGTCCGACCGCCAGGGCATGCGCCTGGTGATCGAGACGACGCGCACGGTGGAGCCGCGGGACGTGCTCGCTCAACTGTTCCGGCTCACCCCCATGCAGCAAACCTTCGGCGTCTCCATGCTGGCATTGGTGGACGGCGAGCCGCGCCTGCTGTCGCTCAAGCGCACGTTGCAGCTTTACGTCGAGCACCGGCGGGAGATCATCCGACGTCGCTCCGAGCACGACCTGCAACGGGCGAAGGAGCGGGCTCACATCCTCGAGGGGCTGCTGATCGCGCTGGACCATCTGGACGAAGTCATCGCCACCATCCGCCGCTCGCCCGATGCCGACACGGCCCGCGAGCGCCTGATCCGCAAGTTTAAGCTCACCGAGATCCAGGCCCAGGCCATCCTGGACATGCAACTCCGCCGCCTGGCCCGTCTGGAGCGGGAGCGCATCAAGGAAGAGCATGCGGAGAAGCTCAAGCTCATCGCCTATCTGGAAGATCTGCTGGCTCACCCGGCCAAGGTGCTGGCCCTGATCCGCCAGGAAGTGATCCAACTGAAGAAGCTGTACGGCGACGCCCGGCGCACCCAGATCGTCGCCCGTGCCCAGGGGACGCTGACGGCACGGGATCTGATCGAGGACCGGCCGGTATGGCTGACGGTGAGCGCGGACGGCACCGTGGCTCGCCGGCCGGCGGAAGAACCGACCAAAACCAGCCTCCGCAGCGCGGCCCAGGGCGGCGACGTGGCGCTCCTGGCAGCCAACACGCGCGACGAACTGCTCTTGCTCACGGCCGACGGACGCATGGCCCGCGTCGGCATCCACCGCATCCCGGAAGGGGAAGGGGTGCACTGGGCCGACTTGTGCGACCTGGGGCGGCGGGACCGGGTCACGGCCGCGTTGGCGCTGCCGCGCTACGATGAACCGCCGACGAACGTCTACCTGGCGTTGGTCACCCGGCTGGGCAGGATCAAGCGCGTGGCACTGGCCGATGCACTGGCTGCCAGCGGCACGCCGTTCGTGATGAACGTGGACGCAGGCGATGAATTGGGCTGGGCGCGCCTGGTCGGCGACGAGGCGGAGGTGCTGTTGGTCACGCAGCGCGGGCAAGCGATCCGCTTCCAGATCGGCGATGTGCGGCCGACGGGGCTGCCGGCTGGTGGTGTGGGGGCCATCAAGCTGGAGGCGAGCGACCGGGTGGTCGCTTTCGACATGGCGGGTGACAAAGGCGCGCTGTTGACGATTACCGCGGCCGGGTACGCCAAGCGCACGGCCCTGGCTGAGTTCCCTACCCAGGGGCGCTTCGGCGGTGGCGTCATCGCCCACAAGATTTCAGGCCGGACGGGGCCGGTGGTGGGCGCGGCGGTGGTGAGGCGCGGCGATGCGCTGCTGGCCGCCATCACAGAGCGAGGCACGGTGAAGGCGCTGGCTGCTCGCGACGCGCCCGAGGCAGGGCGCAGCACCCAGGGCAGAGATGTCCTCGCGCTAGCCCGGGGCGATCAGGTCAGGGTGTTGCTGGCATTGGCGAGTGCAGGCGAGGTTGCGGAGGAGGAGCCGCCCACCGCACCTCCCGCCAGGGCTGCCCCTCGGCGACGCGCGTCGGTGGCGAAGGCACAGGTGGACGTGACAGGAAGCAAGGGGGTAGAGGAGCAGGGGAGCAGAGGTGAAATCTCCTCCGCACCCGAGCTCCTCCGCACCCTAGCTCAGACGAAGGCCACGCCGCGAGCGCGCAAGGCCAGCACCACGGCAGTGGCAGAGGCGGAAAAGCCAGCACGCCGCCGCCCTACGGATAAGGCTGAGCCCTCTATCGAGGAGCCACCCCCAAAATCTCGCTCTTCCAGTGAGACGGGCGACAAAAGGCCGACGGCAGACATCGCCCCTGCTGCAAAGAAAGGCAAAGCGCAACCCCCTGCCCGGCGCAAGGCCGTGCCGGTCAGCTCTGTGCCGCAACCTCAGGAGAGGAAGAACAGGCCTCAGTAAGACCTAGGAGACGTTCAGCGAAAGGAATCTGGAGCGTGACTGCTTTCGCGCTAAGCTCACTCATGGAACAAATCGTCTATTGCTACTTCAAACCCGCTCAGCACCTGTGATCGTGCTCGTTCGCCTGCGCCCCACTTGCCTGTGAGCAGATAGACACCTTCTTTGAGCACATATACCTCGATAGTTTTAGTGCATGCGTCCACGATCCAGTATTCGCGCACCCCTGCGGCCTGATAAGCCTGATACTTCTCCTTGCGGTCATAGAGCCAGTTGCCCGGCGAGAGAACCTCAACGATAAGATCAGGCGCGCCCTCAACATACCTGCCCATGCTAACGTCAGTGCGGCCAGCAGCGATGTAGAAGATGTCAGGCTGGACAGGAACTGGCTGGGTGGGGAGCCGGACGCCAGTTGGGGCAACGCCAACTTCGCCTGATTGATGCGCCTCCACAAAGTTGCTCATGCGTGTAAGCAGGCGAACGATAGGTCGTTGATGCGTGGAGAAGGCAGGCGGTGGGGCCATGTACAAAACTCCATCCAAGACTTCGTAACGATAGCCATCGTCCGGCAACCGCAGCCAGTCCTCGTATGTCCATTGACCCTGCTCTGGCCACTCGGCCCTGGGTGAGGCAGGCGGTGAGGCGATAGGAACTTGTTCAGCCATCGTAACCTCTACGTTAAGAAATACGCCAGCGTCACTAGCAACGCCATCAACACCACTGCCAGGATAAACAGGCGACGCAGGTCCTGAACAACGTACCGATATTCCTTAGCGAAGTCCACTTTTGCTGCGGGTGTCTTCGCGGCGGGCGCGACGGCAGGCGCTTCACGCACGGACGGCTTAGTGGCGGGAGCTGTCGGCGCCCCTTGAGGCGACCGCCGGGCTGCTGGTGTTCCTCTGCTGAACTGTCGCGGCCTGCCCACTCGACCCGGCCGTTGTGATCGTTTTGCCATGGACCCCTCCAACGCGGATGATGAACGCTGGGTACATTATAACTCGCGCGCCTCGCCTGGTCAATTGCGGCGCAGCCGGCGGGCCAGCGCTGTCCACAGCACCTGTGCCTCCTCCAGCCGCAAGGCGACCGTGCTCGCGCCATAGACGGCCAACGCCAGTGCTCCCCCCATCACCACTACCGCCAGGTTGCCCGATAGCGTCCCCACAGGTAACATCGCTTCCAGTCCGGACAGCGCTTTCCACGTCACCAACCCCATCAACACTGCCGCGACGGTAGCTCGCGTCGCGGCCCATGCTACGCCCTGGCCGTCCAGCCTGCCCATTCGCCGACGCAGAAGGACCGCCATCGTTAACGCGTGGGCCATGTGCTTGGTCGAATCGGCCAGCACCAGCCCCAGGTAGCCTAGCGGCTGTAACAGGGCCAGCGCCACGGCCAGGTACACGCCCACCGACATCACACCCACCGTCGCTGGCGTCAGCGTATCCTGCTGAGCGTAGAACGCGTAGTTGAGGGGCCAATCCACCGCGGCAAAGATCAGCCCCAGCAGGTAAAGCCGCAGCGCGATGGCGACCGCGGCCGTATCGGCCGGTTGAAACGCGCCGTGCTCGAAGATCAGGCGTACCACCGGCGTCGCCATCACCCACAGCCCCACTGTGGCCGGCAGGATCAGGTAGAACAGCAGGCGCAACGCCCGCCCTAACGTCCGCCGGTAGCCGTCCCAATCGGCTGCAGCCGCCAGTTGTGACAGCGAAGGCAATGAGGCCAGAGAGATCGCCACCGCGATCAGCCCGTGGGGGAACTGGATCAGCGTGGTGGCGTTCTGCATCCAGGCCACACTCTGGGGCCCGGTGCGTGAGGCCAGGTTGCCGTCAATGGTCACCTGGACCTGGCTGATCACCATCCCCAGCGCGATGGGCAGGTAGAGCCGAACGATGCGACGCAAGGCCGGGTGACGCCAATCCAGCACGAAGCGTAGCCGGGCGTCTCGCAGGGCTGGAAGCTGGATGGCGAGCTGCCCCAGGGAGCCCAACAGGACACCCAGGGAGAGGCTGTACACATCCAGCCGGCCGGCCA
>DAOUAJ010000390.1:0-48570 GCA_034433615.1 Anaerolineae bacterium
ACGGGATTCTCGATCCCCGGTGTACCCTGTGATCTGCCAGGCCACCAGCCAGCGCAGGAGTAAAGACACACCCAGCGCCTGCCATCCCGAGGCCTGAAAGCCCGTCACCAAAGTGAGAGTGGCAGCCAGTGGAGTGCTGAAGGTGAGCAACAGACCGGGATAGTCCCACGGGCGAGATACCCGGCTACAGCGGGCCCAACGCACCTCCCGATCCCACTGGTCTCGAAAGGTGGTGGCCCCCAAGACGCTTGCCACAATGTAGTCAGACAGATGCACTCGCAAGCCCAGGCCGGCTATTCGCGCTCCGATCTGATAATCATCCGCCAGATGGTCTGCCACGGCCACGAACCCACCTATGCGAGCCAGATCGCTCTGCCGCAAGGCTATGGTGGCACCCAGGGCAAAGCGCATGGCCAGATATCTGCGGGCAACCAGCACCGATGGCAGAAAGGTGACACCCATATGCAAGGCCTCGAGACGGGCGGTCAGGTTCAGAGCAGACTCTCCCCGATAGAGGCAGGTAACCAGCCCGGTGCGCTCATCAGCCAGGGGAGCCACCACCCGCTGCAAGTAGTCAGGCGTCACCCGCATGTCACTGTCGCTGATCACCAGCGTTTCGCAACGGGCCTGGGCAGCCAGGCTGTGCAGGATGCTGGCCTTACGATTCATCCCAATGGTCGGGCATACAACCAACCGAATATTACGTTGGGGGAAGTCCTGCTGAAGACGCGTCACGACGGAGACGGCCGGGTCTGCCAGGTTGGACACACCGAAGAGAAGCTCAAAGTCTGGGTAATCCTGCTGGCAGAAGCTGGCAAAGTTTTGGTAAGCCTGAGCATCCAGTCCTTTGACCGGTTTGAGGACCGATACTGGCGGCATGAAGCTACGATTGAGCTCCGGCTGCGCCCGGAAGAAAGTCCGCACATGCCACCAGGCTATCACCCAGTAGAGCCAACTGGCGACCGTGAGCAATAAGAGCAGTGATTCCAGCATCTCATCCTACTCCTCTTTGAGGGCAAGATAGGTCGTCAAGCGTAGGCCCCGCTCCTCGATGACCTGTCGCACAGCCGGGCTGAGTAAGGTGGCCAGATCACCCGTGTTGGGGCCCAGCGCCTCGGAGTCAGGTCCAATGGTGGGATGGAAATAGAGCTCTGCTGTGGGCACACGTAGCTCGCGTAGCACCCTTACCACATACGTCTCCTCCATCTGACCGGTTTGCATCACGCCGTACACCCGGTGAGTCACCACCAGGCGGCGATGGCGCAGGGAATCCCCTGACCTGGCCGTCAGGGCCGGTAAGCACCAGCGGCAAAGCAGGGCAAAAGCGAGAGCCCAGGCCACTTTCGTTCCAGCCCCCCGCCGATCATGACGTAAAGCCATCCACAAGTCGTCTCGCGGAAGCCGGAAGCCCCGCGCTCCGTACTTCTCCGCCAGAGGTAACACCAGATTGACTACCCCTGGAACCAGATGCATATGGAGATGGCCATCCACATGAGAAAGAGGGAGCCCCGTGGCTGCAAAGCGCTCGAACTGGGCGACCAGCTCCTGGGCCAGCTCCTGCCGGACAGTGCGATCCAGAGCATAGCGCAAACCGGCTCGGGCTCCATTATCAGGAAAACGGCCATCGCCATCCACCAGATGTGGTATTTGTTCAGGTGGCAGGATGGCCCGCCCCTCAGCCAACACCAGATGCAACCCCACGGCCAGAGAGGGGGTTTCTTTGGCCAGTGCGACAGCCTCTTCTACAGCGTCTCCGGTCACCATGAGGCTGGCACTGGTCAGCACCCCCTCCCGATGGGCCTGGATTACTGCCTTGTTGATCGCGGTCGAGCGACCAAAATCATCGGCGTTCACAATGATTTGCATCTGAGAAGCCAGGTTCCACAGTCATTATATCACAGCCGCCACGTTGACCACACAATCGTGGAAAGTGGCCCCGCCACCCATGTCGGCCAGCGCCGACGAAGTGACGAAATTGACGTTGCGCCCGCCTGGGGCAAGCTTGGGCCACCACACGCTGGGTGTTACGCACACACCAGGCCGCACCCCCTCCGTTATGCGAGCCCGCGCCAGGAAATCTCCCCGCTCATTCCAGACGCGCACCATTTGCCCATCGGCGATCTTTCGAGGCGCGGCATCGTCTGGGTGGATCAACAGCATCTGCTCACCCTCGCGTTGCCGCAACCGGTCCACATTCACGAAGGTTGAGTTGAGGAAGTAGTGCGCCGGAGGTGAGACCAGCAGAAGAGCCCCATCGGCCTCCGCCGACCGGGTTCCGGTTCTTCGGGCCTGCAACTCGGCCTCCCAGTTGGGCGGCATGTAAGTGGGCAAAGAGTCGTAGCCATCGCGGGCCATGCGTTCGCTGTACAACTCGCACTTGCCCGAGGGGGTGGAGAAGCGCCCGTCAGCGAAGGGGCGGTATGGCTCGGGCAGGTTCACGCGCACGAACCCTTCGGCCAGCAGCCGCTCGAAGCTCACGTCGGCCAGCTCCGGCGCTTCGCTTTCCAACGCCTGACGGATAATGGCCAGATCATCGTCCTGAAAGCAAGGCTCGCTGAACCCCATGCGTCGCGCCAGGCGGCGGAAGATCTCGCTGTTGGGCAGGCTTTCGCCCAGGGGCGCGATGGCAGGACGGTTGAGGGCCAGGTAGTAGTGACCATACGGTTTGACCAGGTCCCAATGTTCCAGTTGGGTGGTGGTCGGCAGCAGGATGTCCGCGTAATCAGCGGTGTCGGTTTGGAACTGTTCCAACACCACGGTGAAGAGATCCTCCCGGCGCAACCCCTGGCGCACCTTTGTCTGGTCAGGGGCGACGGCAGCCGGATTGCTATTGTACACCACCAGCGCCTTGACGGGCGGATCATCCACCTCAGTCAGAATGCGGCCCAGCTCTACCATGTTGAGCGAGCGGGTGCCGGGGGGACAGAGGTCAGGCCGCTCCAGGGCTGGATAGTCGAACGGGAAAGCGCCGCTGGTGGAGAGGAGCAGGCCACCGCCCACGTCGCGCCAGGAGCCCACCAGCGCGGGCAGGCAGGCGATGGTGCGGATGGCCATGCCGCCGCCGGCGTGCCGCTGCATCCCGTAGCTCAGGCGGATGACCGCTGGACGGGTAGTCGCGTATTCGCGGGCCAGTTGCACGATGTCAGATGCGGGCAGGCCCGTAATGGCCGCTGCCCGCTCCGGCATCCACTCCGCCACCCGCTGGCGTAATGGCTCGCCCCCCACGCAATGCTGCTCAATGAAATCCCTATCCTCCAATCCCTCGCCGAAAATCACATGCATCATCGCCAACGCCAGCGCGCCATCCGTGCCCGGTAAGATAGGCAGCCACCAGTCGGCCAGGCGAGCCGTGCGCGTCTGCACCGGGTCAATGCACACTACCCTGGCCCCCCGTCTCTGTGCCTCCTGAACGAAGGGCCACAGATGGAGATTGGAGGTGAGGAGGTTGGCCCCCCACAAAATGATATAGCGAGCGTGGACGAAATCCTCCGGCGGGGTGCCACGGGCAGTGCCCAACGTGTAGAGCAACCCCTGGAAGCCCGCAGATGAGCAGATGGTACGCAGCAGCCGGGTTGCTCCCAGCCGATGGAAGAACCGACGATCCATGGATTGGCTCTGGACCAGGCCCATCGTCCCCGCGTAGGAGTAAGGCAGGATCACCTGCGGCCCGTGACGGTCGGCGATTTCCCGTAACCGCCCGGCGATCTCATCCAGCGCCTGGTCCCAGGTGATGCGCTCAAATTGGCCTTCGCCTTTAGCACTTACCCGGCGCATGGGGTACTGCAACCGCCCTGGGTGGTAGGTGCGCTCCAGATAACGATCTACTTTAGTGCACAGGAACCCACGGGTGACGGGATGATCCTCGGCGCCGCGCAGGCGCACAACCCGCCCCGCAGCCTGATCCACTGTGGCGATCCAGGCGCAGGTGTCAGGGCAATCGTGGGGACATACACCGCGAACTTCAATGAACTCTTGTTGCTCATTCCTCGTCATAACTTCTACTCCCTTCCCACTGTCATCTGAAGGACGGCCAGATACCCGCGAGCTTGCTTGAGATACTCTGATCGGTTCCTGACGAGCGAGGCGGCCAGGGTGAAGATCAGGCGCAAGGACATGCCGAGCACTGTGACCACCCGGACCCAGCGCGCGTAGGCAGGCCCGTGGTGTTTTGCAAAGTAGTAGTAGCGACTCTGGAAACCACGGCGGAGGATCTCGGGGCGGATGCGCCGACTCCCCTGCTGGCCGTAGTGGACGACGGTTGGCTCTGGCCAGTAGTAAATGCGATACCCCAACTGGCGGATGGTCCGACACCAATCTAATTCCTCGCCGTACATAAAATAATGCTCATCCAGCGGCCCGACCGCTTCGACTACAGCCCGGCGGACGATCAGACAGGCACCCAGGACCCAATCCACCTCTCGCAGTTCGTTATGCAGGAACCCGCCCATGTTGCGCCGGTTAAAGAAATCGCTTCGGGGAAACAGCCGCTGCAAGAACAGGCTCTCGAACAGGATGTCACGAAAGGTGGGGAACCGGAAGCAGGAGGGCTGAACCGAGCCGTCGGGGTTCAGGACCTTAGGGCCAGCCGCGGCCGCCTCTAGATGCTCTTCCATGAAACGAACCAGGCCGGGCAGGCCTCCCTCCAGAAAGCAGGCGTCGCTGTTGAGTAGGAGGACATATTCGCCCCGAGCCAGCCGCAACCCCTGGTTAACCGCTTGAGCGAACCCCAGATTCTCTGCGTTGCGAATCAACCGCACCTGGGGAAAACGGTCGGCGATTGCCGAGGGGCTGCCGTCATTGGAGGCGTTGTCCACCACGATGACCTCCAGGGCGATGCGGGGGGCCTCCTGATAAACGCTTCCCAGGCAGCGCAGTACCAACTCGCCGCCGTTGTAATTGGGGATCAGGATAGATACCAAAATTGAAGAGGAGACTGGTTCGGGACTCGTCATATGGGCCGCCCCGCGCGCACGGTCTGATACACGGCCAGCGTCTCTTCGGCGCATCGCCGCCAGGTGAATTGGGCGGCGCGGCGTAGCCCCCTTTCGATCAGGCAGGCGCGCAGGCCGGGACGGCTCACCACCAGGTGAATCGCGTCAGCCAGGGCCTGCACGTCGGTCGGGTTGACCGTCAATGCGGCATCCCCCACGACCTCGGGCAGCGAGGCCGCGTTAGAAGCGATCACGGGCGTGCCGCAGGCCATCGCCTCCAACGGCGGGAGGCCGAACCCCTCGTAGAGTGAGGGGAAGACGAAGGCCAGCGCACCGCTGTACAGGGCCGGCAGGTCGGCATCATCCACGTAGCCGGGGAAGATGACTTCTTGCTCCAAGCCGGCCCCTTTCACCTTCGCATAAATCTCCGACTCACGCCATAGGGCCTTCCCTGCCAACACCAGTTGCACGCCCACCAGTTGGCCGTCACGGCGCAAGCGAGCGTAGGCCTCCACCAGCCGGCCAATGTTCTTGCGGGGCTGCAAATTGCCCAGAGCCAGCAGGTACTGGCTGCCCAGACCGTAGCGTTCTCGCACAACGTTGAGCACTGACGCTTCTATCACCGGGTGGAACTGTTCGCCAGCCGCTTCATAGGTCACGGTGACGCGGGCGGGCGAGAGGTTGTAGCGGCTGACGATCTCGTGTTTGGCGTGCTGGGAGACCGTGATGATGTGCGCGGCGCGGCGAATCGTCAACGGCACCATGATCTTGAGCATCCAGCGATCACGGGGCGAGAAAAAGTCAGGATAAAGCTCATACGAGATGTCGTGCACGGTGACAACGTGCGGGCAGGCCCCCAGTGGTGGGGCCACGTAATTCACGTGGAGCAGATCAGCCCGGTCTCGCGTCGTCGCTAACGGCAGCCCTAACGGGATGCGCAGCGACGCTGGCTTGGGCTTAACCTGGCGGATCGGGGCCAGGTGGGCCGGGTCCAGTCGGGGGCGTAGCCGCTCAGGGTGCGTGGTGTACAGGATAAATTGAACGTCGCCGCGTTTGACAGACGGTAATGCCAGCAACGCCCGAACCAGGTTCAGCGTGTAAGTTTCGTTGCCGGTTTCTCGTTCGCCCACCATGTGGGCGTCAATGGCGATCTTCATTGCCCATCAATGGTCTGGACGCGCAATGGGATGGCGGCGGCTACCCAGAGATAGCTCATCAGTTGCAGTTCTTGCATTAAGGGCAAGAAGGTGAAGGCAGCCATCGAGCCTAGCCAGGCTGCCTGGGCCGCCAGGTTGACTGCCTCGAAGAAAGGCTCGCCCAATCGGCCTCGCTGCCGATGAAGGGTCCAGATCATCAACAACAGCATGCCCAGGACAAACAAGGTGCCGGGGATGCCGATCTCAATCATCATCTGGAAATAGGAACTCTCAACATGCTCGATATCGAGCTGGTCAGCAAAGCGGAGGGCTCGTGGCCCGGCCAGCCCCATGCCAATGCCCAGCGGATGCGCCAGGATGAACGGGATGGACTGCTCATAAGAGGCTATATGTCCCACGGCCGAGGGGTCTCGCCAGTCCAGCGCTCGCGTAAAACGGCTGATGACGCCTACGCGCCCGGCACCGATGATCAGCAACGCGCCCAGCAGGACCAGTGCCAGGACAGTGCCCGGGCTGCGCACCGCGTCCAGCACGGTTCGTCCCAGGTTGCGCAGCCGGGGCTCCAGAGCCGCCAGCGCGATCACGGCGACGACCAGCCCGACCAACGAACTGCGGGAAAAGGTGTAGAGCAGGCAAATGGCCGCCAAGCTGGCGACACCCGTGAGGAGGAGACGCTGCCAGGCCGGGCACTGACGTTGCACCAGAAGCGCGACGGCCAACAAGATTGCCAGCACCAGGAGCAGGCCCAGCTCGTTCGGGCTGGTGACAGTGGAGACGGCCCGCAGGCGTGGCTCCCGTTCGACCACGGCCATGTAGAAAGCGGTCGGGATAGTGCCGTCTTCGTTGCGGAAGCCCCAGTTGTACAGGTCGGTAAAGGTCCAGAACAGTGCCTGGTAAATGCCGAAGGCGGCCATGACCACGGTGACCAGCAGCATGCCTCCCACCAGTCGGCGCAGGTCCTGGCGCGTGACCGGCAGAGCCCGGAAAAGATAGAAGACGATCAGTGGCTCCAGATAGTTGCGCAGACCATAGATGCCCACGTCCGGCCGCGGGGTGACAAGGACGTAAGCGCTCATCAGCAGGGCCACACAAGCCAGTCCCAAGTCGAAAGGGTAGAGGGGCACGGGGAAGCGGTCCCGGCCCAGGAGGCGGCGCAGCAGGAGCACCGTCGCCAGCAAGGCCATGGCCCCTTCCTTCCAGAGGGAGAACAGGCTGACTGTGCTGGATGGCAGGTTCAGTTGCCCGACCATCGCGCGCGTGGCGAACACGTGAAATGGCAGCCCCAGCACCAAGACGGCCATTAAGAAGAACGGACGCAGCCAGGCCAGCACAGCGATACCGAAGCCCACGATCAGCACCGCCGCTGCCAGAGGCGACAGCACGGCCAGCATAGCGATCAGCCACACGACCACGGCTGTCCCCGCGAAGATCAGAAATGACCGTCTGGATGCGAAAAAACCGGTTACATTCACGGCAAATTGTCCCCTTCGCGCTCAGCCGACCTCGGCGACCGCCAATTTCCGCCTGCTGTGCCAGCTCTGCCAGGACAAGGGAGGCAAGATGATGTCATCGGCAGTAGGCACAGGCGGCTGCTCCGGTGGCACAGCTCTCGGCTCAAAAGTATAGCATGGGTAGCCGGAGGGGGCAATTCGGAATCACCCATGACTTGGCCACCGCCTATTACACGGCCGACGGGCGCATACAAAACTTAGGGGAGTAGGCGCCTACCGTCTTTACCCGGCCCTGAAGCACCGGGCTGAAAGTGGTAGGGCAAGCCTGAGGCTTGCCCTACAGGGGCTGGTTTCCAGCCCAAAGGGCTTCGTTGGCCTCCGGCCTGACCAGCAATTCCCTAGCCTGCACGACGTCCAAGGCAGGCTGACCGCAGCTAGGCCCAGTCGGGAGTTATCTCTCCCTACTATCAGTAGTTGAGAATTCGCATGTGGGGCAGCCTTTCCAGGCTGCCGGCAGGCTAGAAAGCCTGCCTCACAACGCACTTTTCTCAGGTACTGACTATGCTTTGCTGATGCCTTGCCCTCGGTGAGGAGAAGGGCAGAAATCGTGAAATCGTCACTACGAACCTCTCCTGGCCTCGTTCTCGTCCAGTTGGACTGCGGCGAGAACAGGGAGTCACCGGGCACGCTTCCGTCCCACCAACAGCAAAGCTTCAGGCAATCCCTGGATGGGCGGCGTCTCCCACTCCTGGCGTCCGTCGCCGAGCTCCGCGAGGGCGATCAACTCGCAGTCGGCGTCCGTCAGCGCCGACACGAAGTCGCTCACAGTCCAGTGAAACTCGTAACTGGGCAGCGAGCCGGCCGCCGCGCCCGGTACCTCCTCCGAGCGATCGTACTGATGCGGCCCACGGTCAAAGTACCCAAATTCCAGCTCCAATCGGTCGGGCACGGACTTCCAGACGCGACGGAAGGGATGATACTCATTGACCAGGAATATCCCCCCCGGCTTGAGGATGCGACCAGCCTCCGCATAGTAGCGCTTGAGGTCGGAGACCCACACCGCCACATGGCCGCCCGTGTAGACCACGTCAAAGGTCGCATCGGCCAGGGCGTGGAGATCGGTCACGTCCGCCCGCACAAAGGTGATGGCGAGGCCCAGCTCGCCCGCACGGCGGGCGGCGATGTCCAACTGCGTCTGCGAGATGTCCACCGAGGTCACACGCGCCCCCAGCCCTGCCAGGGCGAAGACGACCAGGTTGTCGCCGCTGCCCAGCACGCAGACCTCTTTGCCTGCCACGTCCCCCAGGTACGCCAGTTCCTGCGGGCGGAGGGCCACCGTCGGGTCGAGGTGCGCCCGCCGCCACTCGCCGCGGGCATCAATCTTCGCCTGCCACTGCGGGGAGACGGCGTCCCAACCCCGGCGATTTGCTTCATGCCACTCGTTCATCGCGTTTGCTCTGATTTCAGGACAGCTACCCAGCCGGGCCGCCGCCCGGCGTTCCGATGGACGAAAATGCCCGGTGCGGCTATTCCCACCTTGATCGCCGAAGGTCTCCCGACCGAGGCGAAAGGTTGCCAGATGCCGTTCAGGACGACCCTCCTGTTCATGCATCCTCCTGTCAGAACATAAAAACGTGTTGCGTATTGCGTAATGCGTAAGCGTGATGAGCGCCTTCACGGATTACGCATCACGCATTACGTCTTACTTCCACATCCGCCCACGGGTTGCCTTGATCATCGGTCGGGCGGAAATAGAAGCCCCACTCCCCCTCAGCCTGGCTGATCTTCAGCAGGACTTGATTCCAACCCCGCCGCAGATGAACCGGCACGAGGTCTTGCCGCGGCGCCGCCACGCGATAGACATCCTTGTACCATACCCGTTCCCCGTTCAGCCACACCTGCAGGCCATCATCACTGCCCAACTCCAGCCAGCCGTCCCGCTCCTGGGGCGAGTAGAGGGAGCAGGCTGCGTAGGCCATGCACCACGGCTCGCGGCTGATGGCCGCCGCCAGGTCCACGTAGCCCGACTCAGCGGTGCCGTGATAGGGTTGCCAGCGGATCGGCTGCCCGCCCTTGCCGATGAACGGCCCCTGCGCCTGGGGGTCTGTCTCCGGCGCATAGGCGGTGTGGAATCCCCGGTTGCGTTCGTTGTCGAAAGGCCCCAGGAGGCGCCAATCGGTCACATGCCCGGGCCGGTGGCGGATGCCCGGCTCACGCCACGGCTTGCCGATGAACTCGCACTTCTTGCGCCGATAGTAGATGTAGTTTTCCAGCGATACATCGGGCGGCACCAGATGATCGGTGTGGGGGATGAACCCGCCCCGCTGGAACAGCGGGCGCAGGCGCTCGAACTCGGCATCCATCGCGGCCGGCCCCGCGATCAGGGCCCGTTTGTCGAAGGCGCCGCGCAGCGCCACCCGGCTGCCGAATTGCTCTGAGATGCGGTACGGATCGGTATGGGCCACCTCGACGGGGAACATCACGTTGATCCCCCCCTCCAGCCACAGGGGAACCAACTCGTGAATCTCGCCATCACAGTCCAACTGGTTGAATTCGGTGCCGAATTCCCGGCGCAAAAAGTCGGTGATCCGCTTGTAACGCGGCACCATCAGTTCGGCGAAGAGGCGGGGCGAGATCAGAGGGCCGTGATTGTAGCACATGTCCTCCCACCAGTCGGCCCGATCAACCCGCACCTTGCCGGCCAGCTTCTCCAACACCCTCAAGGTCAAACGTGTGAGATGCTCCATCATCTCCTCGACCCAGGGCCGATCGTCGTAGAGGGTCACCGAAAGGCGTTCGACCCCCATCCAGTTACGGATCCAGCCGTAGAGCGAGCCCACGAACACGCACACGGGGTAGTCGGCATTCTGCAGCCGGCGGGCCAGGGCGTCCAGGTAGACCGGCAGCCGATCCGGGTGATCGGGGTCCAGTCGTTCGTCACGGATGCGTTCCCAATCGGCCCGGGTCTCGATGGCGAAGCGAAGATAGCGAGGGATGGAAGCACCGTACTCCGGCTTAAGCTGTTCCGAGACGGCGCCATCGGTGTCCTGGAGGATGTAGTGTGTGCCGCGATCCTCCAGCACGGTCTTCTCGAAGCGGGGCTCCAAACCGACGTTGATACTGAGCCTCGGCCCGTAGTCATCATCGTCGGTGCCAAAATAGCGCTCGATAGGCCCCCACTCGGTAATGGCGTAGGTCTCCATCCCCTCGCGTCGCCACCGGTCTACGGTCTGGATCCAGGCCCCGAACTCCAGATCAGGGACCCGGTCAACCGGTTGGAAGCGCAAAGTGCGCAACAGCCGTTCTCGATGCGTTAACGAGCCCTCATTCATAGGTCCTCCTGTTGGGTTAGCATGCACCGCCCATCTCCGTGGATTTGAACTGGCTCAGACCCCAAGAGTTTCTAAACCCTTAGGGTCTGAGCCCACATGACGTGATTATAGCATCTCCACGTTTTCTCAGCAACGGTAGGCGGGCCGAGAGATAACCCAATAACAGGCCGTGGCCCTACCTGATTTCCTCACCGCAAGAAGGGCGACTTTTTCGCCCAAGTGCTCGCCCGGGTGAGAGAACGGCTGTGGGAGTTAAAGGCGTGACGGAAACAATCGGGTGGAGGGTTGTTCTGGGGGTAAAAGAGGAGGCCGCTGCCCGACGCCGAGTCGGAGTAACATGGGAAATACCCTCGAGGGCCAAGTACCCCCAGCAGGACTCGAACCTGCGCACCTGGCTCCGGAGGCCAGCGCTCTATCCACCTGAGCTATGGGGGCTTACATAGCTAGTTTACCACAACTTGATCTACCTTGCAAACGAGGTGCTTCAGGCATGACAACGGGCGCCAGGTAGCTGGCGTGGGGATCAAGGAGATGGAACTCGAAACAGTCATGACCTCCAGTGGCAAAGATGGCATGAAATACCCTCGTGTGATATAATATGCCTGTTAAACCATGGGAGGGCTTCAACAAGGTTGCTAAGGCCATGACTCAAGAACTGAATCTGACGGCTCTCGTGCACACGTTGCAGCGGCGTTGGCTGCTTATCCTCTTCGTGGTGGCGCTGGTCGTAATTCCCACTTTGCTTTACAGCCTGATGCGCCCGCCTGTCTATTACGCCCAGGCTGAACTCCTGACCCTGACGCCCAAGTACCAGTGGCGTTTCAGCCCCAGCACACTCTCTATCGTAGACGCCCGCCGCGACTGGCGACGCGAGTTTATGCTGTTGGGGCAGACTAAGCAGGTGGCACACCGCGCGGCCAGTCAATTGGAACCATCTACGTCGGCTGGCAACCCCGGCAACAGTAGCGAAGACGCCTTGCTCAGTCGAGTGTCAGTGCGGCCTTCTGGCGTAGATCGTATCATCGTAGAGGCTTCCGGCTCGACACCGCAGGACGCGGCCGCCCTGGCCAACGCCTGGAGTAAGGCATTGCAGATCGAAGTAGACGAACGCTACGGCACTGTTCTGGAAGCCAGGTCACTGATCGAGTTGCAGGCCACCTTTAAGGCTCAGCTTGACGAAGCCCAACGTAAAATTGATGCGTTCAAGGCGGAAACCGGCCAGGACGTAGCTGGTTCAGGGTTCCTGGAAGCAGCCGGCCTGGAACCTGACCAGAAAGAGCTGGAAAGTAAGGCTCGCCTGCTGGCCGACTATCGCGTTGCCCTGGATAGCCTCAATCGGCTCGCGGACGAAATCGCCCAGGCGCGCGCGGGCCAACGGGCACCCGATTCCGTAGCATGGGAGTTGCTACAGAACCCCATTTTGCTGCAGCGCGCCGCCTTGCGCCCCGATAAACTGCCACCGCAGACGGACCTGGCCGCCTTCAGCGCGCTCTTGCAGAGGGAGGCAGCCGCGCTGGAGGACATCGTCGCTTGGCTGAATAAGGATGTGCTCAATTTGCAGACACAATTGGCTGACGAAGAGTCCCAGTTATACCGGCTGAGGCGGGAACGGGACCTGGCCAGCGATGCGTATGACACCATCGTACGTAAGCTCAAAGAGCTTGAAATCCAGCAGACCGTAGACCCAACCGGTGTGAAGATTCTGGAGGAGGCGGCATTGCCAGAATCACCCCGGTCGTGGCCTCTGGTCGTCCGCCTGTTGGTAGCTGCGGTGGGAGGGTTAATTGCTGGTGTGTGGCTGGCGCTGCTCTCGGAATACCTATTCGCCCAGCGTTCGGTAGTTACTGGCACAGCCAGCGCCGCGCGTTAAGCCTGTCCTGGCCGACAGGCCAGGGTCAACGCCTTCCATGCTAATCCAACAAGTGTTCGACAGGCACCGCATCCTGTTCCTATTGCTCCTGTGGGCCGCCTTGCATACCACCCTGTACAACCTGATCGTGCCATTGTGGCAGGCACCAGACGAGCCCGCCCACGTCGAGTACGCATGCCTGTTGTCGCAACGAGGGTGGGACTTGCGCCCGGGCGACTATGATCCAGCCTTACAGCGATACCTGATCCAATCGCTGGCTGCATCTGATTTCTGGCGTCACGTGCGCCAGCCTGTTCCCGAGCCCTTGCCTGCCCAGTTCAGCGATGATCCGTTCTTGCGCAATGCTGGCCGGCAGGTGGGCGATGAGTTCCCGTTGTACTACCTGGTGCCTGCCCTGATTTGCCGCCTCCCGCTGACTTTGCTCGTCCAGGTTCATTTGATGCGCCTGGTGTCGGGCTTGTTTTTTGTGCTTGCCGTCCTGGCAACCTGGTGGGCCGGGGGAGCAATCTGGCCGGAGCAGCAGTCACCGATAATAGGGGTGACGGCAGCTATGGCCGGATTGCCCATGCTGGCGTTTCTCAGTGGGGGGGTCAGCAACGACAGCCTGGTTACGCTCTTAGGCACTGTCACCTTCGGCCTGCTCGCCCGATGGGTATCCCCTGGACTGCCTAGAGCAGACAGGAAGCAGTTACACATCGCAGCAGGAGTGTTGCTTTGCGCGTTGCTGGCTGTTGTAGCCAAGAAGACGGCCGCTTTCCTGGTTCCTCTGGCCTCGCTGGCTGTGGCTTGGTCGTTGTACCAGGGCTGGCATTGTTGGTCGTGGCGCAGGCGCGCGATGATTGGCCTGCCGTTGCTCTTTCTGGTAGCTCTTTTCTTCTGGCCCAGCGGACAACCCTGGGCCTGGATCGGGCGAGGACAGCCCTGGGGCGGTGGCCGCTTGCCGGCTGCCGCGCATAGCGGGCGATTCGGTGTGCGCGTGGTAGACACCAGCCCGCACCGCTTTGGCCGGCTGGTGCAGGTAGTGCCCGCTGAGGTACTGCCGCAACTGCGGGGGCAAACCGTCCGTTTTGGTGTCTGGGTGCGCACCGATCAGCCTCCGCAGCCACTGCGGGTAACGGTTAAAGACGATGAGGGCGTCAGCCAGAGCTTTGCGGAGGCGACCGATGCCTGGCAGTGGGTCGAGGTGACCCACACGGTCAGCCTGACAAGTGAGGAGGTGCGCGTCGGCGTGGCCCCAGGCCGCGGGGATTCTGTCAGTGAGATGGGGACCATTGACGTGGACGACGCCGCATTGATAATCGTTGCGGGAGGTTCCCGGGGCGGAAACCAGCAGGGTGGCGGCGGGAACCTGTTGCGCAACGGTGACTTCGAGCGCGGGACTGCCTGGGGCAGCCTATTGCTGGGGCCACTGGTACAGCCCCTGGTGGCAACGTGGCAGGGCGAGGCACACGGGCCGGCCGTATCCTGGCAACGCCGCCTGCTCTACCTGATATTGCTATTCCCCGGCTTCTGGGGTAACTTCGGCTGGCTGCAGGTACCTTTGCCGTTGCCGGTGTACGGGCTGCTGGCCATCGTCTGCGGGTGGGCCTTCGTCGGATTGTTGCTGGCAGGTCACGATCATTTGCCCTCCGGCGTCGCCCGCTGGTTCGCTATTGGGCTGGTTCTGGCGCTGGCGCAGGTGCTCGCCCCTATGTGGGGACGCGACTGGCAACCGCAGGCCCGCTACCTGTTTCCTGCTTTGTTGCCCACGATGACTTTTCTGGTGGCCGGCTTGCAGGTCTGGAGCCGCCGTTGGAGGTTCAGGTACGCCTTGCCCGCGTTCGTGGGCGGCTTTCTGCTGCTTGATGGGATCGCCCTGTTCGGCGTGTTGATCCCGCACTATTACTATTATTGAGGAGAGGCATCCTGGTGCAGAGGTCCGCCATCGGCCGGCAACCACGGCGCATAGCCGTCAACTCCGGCTACTTGCTCATCGCTTACGTCGTGGAGTCGGCGCTAAGCATCGTTCTGTTATCGCTGGCCGCTCGTTACCTGAGCCAGGCCGGTTTTGGGCGCTACGGCTACGCCATCTCCTTCATTGAGCTGTTCATCATGCTGACGGAGCTGAGCAACTCTCGCGTGTTGGTGCGTGAGGTAGCCAGCGATCAGGCTCATGCAACACAGCACCTGGCCGGCATCTGGACATTGCGCCTGATCTTGTCCGCGTTGATGATCGTCGTCGTCATCGTCGCCGCCAGCGGCCACAGCAGCGACCCGGAGCTGTGGTGGGCGATCTTGCTCTTCGCCATCGGCCAGATGCTGTACAGCCTGACCGAGGTATTCACGGCCGTTTTCCGTGCTTATCAACAGATGCAGTACCAGGCTCTCACCATCATATCTGGCCAGACGCTGATCGTCATCTGTTATCTCATCGCTATTGTGATGGATTGGGGCCTGGTCGGGTTGTTTGGTATGCGGGCCGCTGCCAATCTGATCCGCTTGTTGCTCGGCTGGTACCTCAACCGCACGCGCTTCCTGACTGAGCACCTTAGCGCGGACTGGCGCAGCATGGGGTACCTGTTGCGGGAATCTTTCCCCCTGGGGATTAACCTGGCACTGCGCCGGTTGATTTGGCGGGGCGGCATCGTGTTGTTGACGACCTTGCTTAATCGCATGTCACCGGGCCAGGGCGACCTGGCGGCTGGCTTGCTCTACGGCCCGCTGCGGCTGGTGGAACAGATGCGCATCGTACCGGCCTCCCTGATCGGCGCGATTTTGCCGGTATTCTCACAGCAGGCTCGCCTGGAGCCGGAACGTTTCAAAGAGACGCTGGCGAAGAGCTACAAGCTCTTCGTGGCGCTGAGCCTGCTGTTGGCGGTCACGATCACAGCGTTAGCAAGACCGATCACGAATCTGGTGCTGGGCAGCAATCTGGCGGCCGCGGCCGGCGTGCTTGCCGTCTTCGGCTGGATCATCCTGTTCACCTTTCCCAACCAGTTCTACGAGGCGGCGTTGCTGGCCGTGGGCCGTCAGTGGGTGGTGGCCGTGGGGCTGGCTTTGGGTGTGACGATTGGCATGTTGGCAATCTGGCTCTACCTGGCGCCGACTTACCAGGCGCTGGGCGTAGCTTATGGGATCATGCTGGCCGAGGGGACGGTTTCCATCATCAGTTTTATCGCCTTGCTGCCCTACTTCAACCGAAGAGAACTGGCCATTTCGATGGGGAAGATCGCCCTCTCGTGCCTGGTGGCCGGAGCGGTGTTCTACGGGCTGCGCTATCTCTCGATCTGGCTGGTGGGGCCGCTAGGGGTCCTGGCGTTTCTCATCGCCATCCTGCTCCTTCGCACATTCGACGAAGAGGAGCTGGAGGCCATCGTCGCGATGGTAACGTTCCACCGCCGCCTGCGCTGGATCCGCCGCTGGCTATTCAAGACGGATAAGAGGCTGGCGGCAGCGCAAAGCCACTCATCCTCGGTGCCGGAAGCGTCACCTCCGACGAAATAGCAGTCAGCGATCAGCTTTCAGCCATTAGCTGATGGCTGACGGCTGACCGCTTTTCATCAGCCGTGGCGGCGCGTCTGGCATGGACGTTTGTCCTGTAGTGATGACTTCAGTGGTTTGGGGTGTGGGGATGTTTGATCATGCTCTTTCCACGCCACCTCGCGTGCTGGTGATTGGGTTAGATGGTGCGAGCTGGGACGTGCTCAACCCGATGATGGCGCGCGGCTGGTTGCCGAACCTGGCGCGCCTGTCGGCGGAAGGGGCGATCGCGCCTCTCCGCTCCACATTGCCGCCGCTGACCGCGCCGGCCTGGAGCAGCTTCATGACCGGGCTCAATCCTGGTCGTCACGGTGTCTTCGGCTTCCAACGCACTCTGAACCGCGAGCTGGAGCGTACGTATGTCAATGCGCTGGCCATTCATGGGCCGTTGCTGTGGGAACGCCTGAATCAACACGGCCTGACGGTGGGCTTCCTCAACGTGCCCCTGACCTATCCGCTGCGGCCGGTGAACGGCTGGGCGGTGAGCGGCATGTTAACCCCGTCCGAGGAGAGCGATTTCACCTGGCCACCGGAACTGGCGGCTACATTGCGTGCTCGTCACTACACCATTGACCTGCGCGTCTTGAAGCGTGAACGAGACTACCAGGCTCCGGAGCAACGTCTGGCCCTGGTCAACGATCTGCAGCGGGTGCTGCGTGAACGGCAGGCTGCCTTCGAGGAGGTCTTGCTGCCGCGCGGCGGCGATTTCGTCATGGTGGTCTACGAGACACCCGATCGGCTGCAACATTGGACCTGGCGGTATCTGGAAGAGCTGTTGGGTGATGTCCCCTTTCAGCGCACAGCTATCCATGATGCCGTGGAGGCGACCTATCGTACCCTTGATGAGTGCATCGGTCGCACCCTGGCGCGGGCGGCTGGGCCGGAGACCCGCGTCTTCATGCTCTCGGACCACGGCTTTGGCCCGCGACACACCTTCGTTCATATGAACCAGTGGCTGGCCGAGCAGGGCCTGTTGCGCTACGCGGGCGGCAAAGCGGATGTGCGCAAGCACCTCAAGCCCTACATGGCCCGATTGAAGCGGCTGATCCCCCGCGCGCTGCTCCTGCGCGGGCGGCAAGCCTTCGCGGTCAGCCGGATCATTGACTGGGAGCGCACCCAGGCTTATTCGGGGGTCTCATCGGAGTATGCCATCTACATCAACCGGCAGGGGCGGGAGCCGTACGGGATCGTGCCCGATGGCCCGGCTTACGAATCGCTGCGGCAGCGAATCAAGGAGGGGCTGTGGCGGCTTCGAGATCCACGCACGGGTCAGCCCGTGGTGCGCGCCGTCTACAACCGGGAAGAGATATACCAGGGGCCGTTTGTGGAACAGGCACCGGACATTCTGTACGAACTGGAGCCGGGCTACGAACCCTCGTCGGAGGTGTCACCGGCCGGCGTGTTCAGGGATGTCCATGACGAGGGTGAAGGGATGCATCAGCCCGACGGCATTTTCCTGGCCTGGGGGCCGGGCATCGTGGCGGGGCGTCTCAATGCTCAGCCCATTCTGGCAGACCTGGCACCGACTATCCTTTATGCGCTGGGCCTGCCGGTAGCGGCCGGGCTGGACGGCCGTGTGCTGACTGAGATCTTCTCACCAGAGTACACGAGCGCCCATCCGATCGTGATGGACACCAGCAAGGGCGATCTCTTCGCAGTCGCCTCGGACGCAACTCAGCAGGTATACTCGGCCGAGGAAGAGGCGCTGATCCTGGAAAAGCTGAAGGAGCTGGGTTATCTGGGTTGAGTAACTACACGGACCCCTTTCGCCTGGACGTCGGTCGCACCCGATCGCACCGGCTGAGCCGGCTTGGCCCTCTGGAAGCGGCGGCTCGTCGCTACCAGCGATGGAATTGGGGTTGGCGACTGGACATCGCCTTGCGTTACCAGCCGGTGGTAGAAGTATTGGCCGTTCGTCCTGCCGTGCAGCGGATTCTCGACGTGGGTTGCGGCAGCAAGGGGGGCGTGACCTCGTACCTGGGTCGGCCTGCTTTTGGGGTGGACGTGACCTTCGATCTGGAGCGCGTGCATGATCACCCGCTGCTGACGCCGATCTGCGCGTCGGGCACGGCGTTGCCACTGACGACAGCCTGCATGGACGTGGTGCTTTGCCTGGACACTGTCGAACATCTGGAGCCAATGGAGCGGGAAGCGTTGGTGGCGGAGATGGCTCGCGTGGTAGGGGATGACGGCCTGCTGATCGTGGGTGCTCCCTGCGATGAAGCCAGCCGTCAAGCCGAGCAACGCCTGGCTGAGGAGTTTCGGCGACGGACCGGGCGGGTTCACCCCAAGTTGAGCGAGCATCTGGAGCATGAGCCGCTGGCCTGTGCGGATTTGTGCGCCCTGGTCGAAAGCACGGCCGCTCGGCGATTTGGCCGCTATCGCACTCGTGTCGTGGCCAACGTCAACGTGGACGTCTGGCTGCGCATGCATCGGCTCTTCGATCTGGGCCGGCCCTTGCCGGGGTTAACGCACGTGCAACGACTGCTCGTGCAACCATTGTACCCATTGTTCGCCGCACGTCTGCACGCAGAGCCCACGTATCGGAAGATTGTGTTTGTGTGGGCGGAGAAGTGAGTCGTACTGGATGTCGCGACTGGTTGTCGTCGGTTTAGATGGTGCTACTTTCGATTTGATTCGCCCGTGGGCAGCGGCCGGCAGGCTGCCAACGCTGGCGCGCTTGCTGCAGGAGGGGAGCCACGCGCCACTGCAGTCGGTGCTCCACCCCTTCACCGCGCAGGCCTGGACCTCGATGGTGACCGGCGCCAACCCGGGGAAGCACCGCATCTTCGATTTCTGGGAACGGGATTTCAGCGTCTACGGCTTCCGGCTGACTAACGCCAGCTTTCGAGCGTTGCCAGCACTGTGGACGTTACTCAGCCAGGCGGGGCGCCGCGTGATCGTGCTCAACGTGCCGATGACCTATCCACCGGAACCCGTGAACGGCGTGTTGGTCTCCGGCTGGGACACTCCCGGCCTGGGCGTTGCCTTCACCCATCCACCGGCGCTGAAGGCCGAGCTATCCGCATTGGCCGGCGGCCAGCCTTACGTGATCGTGCCCGACGACTGGAAGTACAGCGCAGCGCGGCGTGACGACAGGGTGCTCTCGGAACTGCAACGGGAGATTGACGTGCGCTTCACCGTCGTCACCAGCCTGATGGCTCGCGAGCCATGGGATCTCTGCTTCTTCGTCGTCAGCGCGCTGGACGGTGCGTCTCACTTCCTGTGGAAACATCACGATCCCAACCACCCGCTTTACAACGCCGATGAGGCCGCCCGTTATTTTGATGAAGACCCTATGCTCCAGGTGTACCGGCGCGCTGACCAGCGCCTGGGGGAGCTGTTAGACAGATTGCCGGCCGATACCCGCGTGTTAGTGGTGTCAGACCACGGCGAGGGGCCGCTGGGGGATGTGGAGATTCACCTGAACCTGTGGTTGGCCGGGCGTGGCCTGCTCAGGATGCGCCGGCCGGGCAGCTATCGCACGCTGAAAAGCGTGAGCAGATGGTTGGCCGCGCGGCTGGTGGACTGGGGCAAGCACCTGCTGTACGGGCGAGTGTCATTCAGCACACTGGCACGCCTGCGCCGCCTCTGGCCCGACCGGCTGCGCGCCATCCTGAGCGAGGAGGCCTTCTTCCCCGGCGTGGACTGGAGCCAGACACAGGCCTATTCGGAAGAAGTGCGCGGCAACATCTGGATCAACCTGCGCGGGCGTGACCCCCACGGGATCGTCGAGCCAGGGTCAGCCTATGAGGCGCTGCGCGATCAGATCATCGCTGAGTTACCATTGCTGACCGACCCGCGCACAGGCCAGCGGCTGGTGAAGCGCGTCTGGCGGCGAGAGGAGCTCTTCAATGGCCCTTACGTGGAGTGCTTCCCCGATCTGCTGGTGGAGGCCGGGTACCCCGATCTCTTCCGGCCACGTGGGAGCTATCAGGGCATGGAGCCAGTGCGCCATCTGACCGTGGAGGAGATGCGCCAACGCCGCGTCACGGGTTGCCACCGGTCCACCGGCATCTTCCTGGCCTGGGGGCCAGGGATCCGCGCGGGCGTGGCGTTGCCCTCGATCCGCATCACCGACATGGCCCCGACCACCCTCTACCTGCTGGGCGAGCCGATCCCCGGCTGGATGGACGGCCGGGTGCTCACCGAGATCGTGGAGCCGGATGTGTTGACGGCACAGCCGGTGACACTCGGTGGGCCGCAGGAGGGTAGGGCCAGCGCCGGCGACCTCGATTACAACGAGGATGAAGCCCGCATCGTCACCGAGCGGTTGCGGGACCTGGGGTATCTGTGAGCTGCTGCACCGCTTGATAGACAAAGAAGAGAAAGGGAGGTCCGATGATGAGCAAACTGGCGCTTCATGGCGGCCCACCGGCGGTCGCCACATTGAAAATGCCCGAATGGCCTACCCTCACCGACGATGATCGCAAGGCGGTGATGGAGGCATTGGAGTCGAAGGAGTGGTGCCGGCTGACGCCGAACTCGCGCGCCGAGGCTTTTGAGAAAGCCTTCGCCGCATATCACGATGCCAAGCACGGCATCGCGGTCAGTAACGGGACCGTGGCGCTGGAGTTGGCACTTTTGACGGGCGGCGTCCGTCCGGGTGATGAGGTGATCGTCCCGGCCATCACCTTTATCGCCAGCGCCAGCGCCGTGGTACGGGTGGGCGCCGTCCCGATCTTCGTGGACTCCGATCCGGAGACGTTGAGCATCTCCCCGGCGGCTGTCGAGCAGGCGATCACACCGCGGACGCGAGCCGTCATCGCGGTGCACTACGGCGGCTACCCGGCCGATTTTGACGCGCTCTTGCCGATCGTGGAGAGGCACCGGCTGGTGTTGGTGGAAGATTGTGCCCATGCCCAGGGAACAGAGTGGCGAGGGAGGAAGGTTGGAGCGTTAGGACACCTGGGGGGATTCTCTTTTCAGCAATCGAAAGCGCTGACGGCCGGGGAAGGTGGCATCGTCCTGACCAACGACGACGCGCTGGCAGAGCAGGCCCGGCTGTACCACAACATTGGCCGCGTGTTGGGGCGCCCGGGGTACGAGCATTTCGTGTTAGCGTCCAATTACCGGCTGCCGGAGCTCAGCGCAGCCCTCTTGCTGTCTCAGTTGGGGCGCTTGCAGGAGCAGGTGGAGCGCCGCATGGCCGGGGCAAGCCTGCTCGCTCAAGGGCTGGAGAGTGTAGGAGGGGTGAGACCTCTCAAACCTGACCCCCGGATCACCCAGCGCGGTTACTACTTCATGGTGCTGCGGTACGACCGGTCGCAGTTTCAGAATGTGCCTCTGGGAAACTTCATCGCAGCTCTGCGGGCAGAGGGGGTGCCGTGCGGCTCCGGCTATGGTATGCCCCTTTACAAACAACCGGCTTTCCGCCGCGAGCACGTCGCGGAGTTGCTGGGACGTCCGGTTACAGAGATCCCTGACTACCCCAACATGTATCTGCCGGTGGCGGAGCGATTCTGCGCTGAAGAGCAGATCACTCTCCCGCACGAACTGTTGCTGGCCGATCGGTCGGATCTTGAGTCGGTTGTCGAGGCTGTGGCGAAAATTAAGGAACACGCTGGAGAGCTGACTGCCTAACGGTGACACGGTGATAGGGAGACGCGGGGACGCGGGGACGCAAGAACGCGACGATTTCCCGCGTCATCCCCTCTCCGCGTCTCCCTCTTTCCGTGTCATCCCATCTCCCCATCTCCCACTGCGGGCAGCGCTACATAGAACGTGCTCCCCCGTCCTTCTCCTTCACTTTCCGCCCAAATCCGTCCGCCATGCGCTTCCACGATGGCCTTGCATAGTGCCAGCCCGATCCCCATACCTCCAAACCGCCGGGTCGGGCCCTCCTCCACCTGGTAGAATCGTGTGAACAGTAGCTCTAGCTTGTCCGGCGGAATGCCGATTCCCTGATCTGCCACCGCGATGACGACCGCCGATGGCTGTCCGCCGCCTGCCGTTTCATTGCAGCCAGCAATCGGGAGTCCATGGTCGGCTGTGACAGCCTCCACCCGCACTGCTACCACGCCACCATTCGGACTGAACTTCATCGCGTTGTCCAGCAGGTTAACAAACACCTGGTTCAGCAGATCATAGTCCGCCATGATGGAAGGCAAATTGGGAGATACGTCCAGGCGGAGCTCAACCCCTGTCTTCGCTGCCTGGGCCTCCCAGGCCCGCACCATCTCCCGGAGCAGATGCCCTACATCCAACGGGATTTTCTCAAGCACCCTTGTGTCCAACGTTTGTAAAGTCAAGAGCCGGTTCACCATGTAGTGGAGCCGTTCGCTCTGGCTATGTAGCACACTGAGCGTATACTCTTGCTCAAGGTTAAGTGATCCGAGGGTTTTCTCGCTCAACAGTTCGACGTACCCCATGATAAGCGCCAGCGGAGTACGTAGTTCATGGGAAACATTCTGAATCATCTGGTCCCTGGCCTGCACGGCCGCTCGCAATCGTTCGTTCGCCTCCTGCAACGAGGCGTACAGGCGAGCGTTCTCTAGGGCCACTGCCGCTTGACGGGCAAAGGTTTGCATGGCCTCCTGCTCGGCCTCGGACCAGGTGTGCGGTGCATCGTAGTAGCATCCCACCGCCGCCACTGTCCGTCCTTCGTACACCAAAGGCCAGAGTGCCACGGCCTGGTGATCCTCCGCTCTGGACAGCCAGCGGCGCAGGGCTCCATCCTCCAGTGCCCGCACGTCAGAGGCGAGCATGGGCTCAGGCCTCTCCTGGGTTTGGCTACCGAGCAGTTCCTTGACGCCGGCGATCATCTGGGCCAGATACGCCGGCGAAAGTCCTCGGGCCCAGGGGCAGGAGATGGTGTTATCTGAATTGCGGAGGTAGACCGCCACCCGGTCAGCGTCGCTGAGGGAGAGTGCGCCCTGGCCGATGACTGCTACCACTTCATCAAAGGTCAGAAGGCGGCTCAAGGATTCGCCAAGGGATGCCAGTCGGCTCATCCGTTCGGCGTGCTCTTGCGCGATGGCGAACAGGTTCAGGCGCTCCAGCACCTGTCCCACTTGGCTGGCTACGTTTTGCGCCAGGGCAATGTCGGCCTCGCTGAACTCCCGCCGCTGGAGGGCATCAATTCCCAAGGTTCCAGCTACCTCCCCCCCGATCAGAATCGGAACCAACAGGATGGAGGCGATGTCCTGTTGACGCATGATCTCGTGCACGGGTGCCAGAAGGGGATCGCTCTGCGCGTCGGCGATGGCCAGAGGGGTTTTGTGTTTCAAAATGTAAGCCATGGAAGGGTTGTCGGCAACCGGGATGAGGAGCCCCAAAGCGCTGGGGCGGCCTGGGGCCCGGTACTCGGCGATCACCTCCGCGGTGGTGCGTTGGGGATTGAGGAGGGCAAAGCCAGCCTGGGAGACCTGGAAGAAGCGGGCCAGCTCGGTGCACACCCCTTGTAAAGCCGCTGGCAGGTTCGCCGCCGACGCGGTCAGGGCGATCACCCGGCTGAGGAGGGTTACCTCTCGTAGGGATCGTTCCAGTGCAGCGAGTGTCCCGTTGATGGCATTCGCCAGGTTCGCCAGTTCATCCCTCCCCGTCACCGCCACCCGCGCCGAGAAATCACCGCCCGCACCAATTCGGTTGACCTCCGCGCTGAGGCGAGCCAGGCACGATAAGATTAACTTCTCTAGCAAAGACAGGGTCACCGAACCAGATGCCAGCCCTGCGACCAGGAGCAGCAGGGCAAAGAAGTACACGCTGGCCTGACCTTGCCTGTAGATGTCCCTGGGCATCTCCACCTTTAACACAAGCGCGGGCTTCCCATAGATGTCCTTCAGCAGGGCATATCCCGCCATGGCCTGCGCGCTGAACGGCCGGATGAGCACAGGGATCTCGCCTGAGCGTTGGGATAATCCCTCCTGCTGGCTCTCCGAAGAGGGGACGGTTATCCGTGAAGTATGGGCCGCTTGGAGGTCGGAGGGTATCTGCGGATCATCGAACCGAGATATCATCAGAGATAGATGGGTGATCTCGGCCAATTGTTCGATCTCGGTGGCGTCCAGATAGCGCCCCATGATCAATGTCCCACGAACAGGGCCGTTGTGTTCACTGGGCAAGATGGGCCATGAGGCGACGAGCAGAGGACCTTCGGGCAGGAGGACAATTCCCGTGATGCCTTCCTCTGCGTCAGGAGGCCGGAGAAGAAGGCTGTCAGCCGAGAGGTGCGTCTGCAGGCTCTCCGGGACAGGGATCTCCTTTTGGCTTTGCAGATCGAAGGCCTTGCTGAAGACGATCTGGCCGGAGGGATGAATAAACAACATCAGGTTGAGCCTGAGCGTCGTGAACGTGGCGTCAACGAGATTCGACTCGATGTAGTTGAGGTTGGAATCCTCAATGAAGGTATAGGTATCGTCCCATTCAGCCCAATCGCTGGCTATGGCACCCAGCGTGGAGAGTTCCCTCGACAAAGCGTCCAGGGCGCGCGCAACGTTCTGACGAGCACTCTGTTCTTCTAATCCGGCGAAGCTACGCAGCAGGACGAGTTGCGAGAGGGCGTACAGGAGCAGGATCAGGCTGACGAACGTGGCACTGATAAGGATCAGCGTTTTCTTGCGTAGTGTCATGCTCACCTTTTGCTCTCAGTCAATAGGCGTTACGGTCCCGAAAGATGAGGAAAATGGTGCGGAGCAGGATCTTGATGTCAAGCGAGAGCGACCAATTCTCGATGTACCACAGATCGTACTTGGTGCGCTCGGCCACAGAGGTGTCCCCGCGCAGCCCATTGACTTGCGCCCAGCCGGTAATGCCCGCCTTCTCCCGGTGACGATCCATGTAGCGGGGGATGCTCTGACGGAACTGCTCGACATAGATCGGGCGTTCTGGGCGCGGGCCGACCAGGCTCATATCACCCACCAGCACGTTGATGAGCTGGGGTAGCTCATCCAGAGAGAAACGGCGAATGAGGGCGCCGAAGCGAGTACGCCGCGGGTCGCCTGGCGTCGTCCAGCCCGGCCCCTGGGCCTCCGCGTCGGCCCGCATCGAGCGAAACTTGATCATCGGGAAGGGACGGGCATCCAACCCCATCCGTTCCTGGACGTAAAGCACAGGCCCCGGTGACTCCAACTTGATGATGAGCGCGGTCAGCATCATCAAGGGTGATAACAGGACGAGACTAGCACCGCTGACGATAAGGTCCATGGCCCGCTTCAGGGTAAGACGCCAGCCGCGCAGCGCGATATCGCGCACGGTAAGCAGGGGCAATCCCCCCAGGTCGCCGATGCTCACCTCCGAGGCCATGATCTGAAACACGTCAGGAAAGACACGAATGCCCACCTTCTCCCGCTCGCACAGCGAGATGATCCTCACAATCTCCTGGTGGGTGGCCTCGGGCAAAGCGATGATGACCTCGTCCACCCGATGCTGCTCGATCATGGTCGGAATGTCTTGAATCTTGCCCAGGACAGGGACGCCGATCACCGACTTGGGGCCGGAATTGGCATCAATCAGGCCGACCGCACGATAGCCCAATCCCGGAGAGTGCAAAATCTTCTGCAGGACCATGCGCCCCACCTCGCCTGTGCCGACGATCAGCACCCTGTCTTCGCCCACACCGTGGGCTTGCAACGCCCACTGCACGCGCGCGTGGATGACACGGCCCGCGGTTACCAGCCCCAGAGTCAGCCCCCAGGCGTAAACAATCATCCACCGGTGGTAATCCAACTGGCTTTTATAGATGAAAGAGGTGAGGGCGATGGTGAGGAGCGTGCCAATGGAGACAGCCCCGAAGACCTGATAAAACTCATCCAGGTGAGAAGTGGCTCGTTTGCGGTGGTACAGTTTGGAAAAGAAGAAGATGGTCACCAGGCCGACCACGTGAATAGCCAGCATGCCCAGATAATTACGGAAAGGGCCAATGCCTTCGCCTACCCCCATACGGCGCAAGCGATAGGCTAAATAGAAGGCTGTTGTGGCGGCCAGGATGTCGCACAGCAACAGCGCAATGACGAACATCAGTTGCGTGCGTTTCATCTTAACCTCCATGCGCAATGTAGCCAGTCCTGTGGCCTGGCACAGGGTCACTTATGCCATTGGCCGCTGATAACACGCTGACCGATGTCCACTCCGCCTGTGAAGGCGATACCCGCCAGGATCAACCAATGCAACCAAAAAGGCGTGGTGGCGGCGTAGTGTTTGCGGTAAAAGGTGACCATTGCCCGGTAGAACTCCACACGAGCGCGACGGCTGTGTCGGCTGGCGGCCTCTTTCACGTGCAACACCGTCACTGCCGGATTATACCATACCTGCCAGCCGGCGTCCTTGATGCGTTTGGCCCAGTCCAGGTCTTCCCCATACATCCAGAACGCTTCATCCAGCAACCCCACCTGCTGGATCGCCTCGCGGCGCACCCACATGAACGCGCCCACCACAGAATCCACCTCGCTAAGTTGGTCTGGGTCCAGGTAGGTCATATTGTAGCGGCCAAAGCGATAGGTGCGCGGGAAGAGTTTGCTCAGTCCCAGCATGCGCCATAGGGAAATCTCTGGTGTGGGGAAGGAGCGGCGGCAAGCCAGGTCCAACGAGCCGTCCAGGCGTACCAGTTTAGGCCCGACCACGCCCGCGTCCGGTCGGGCGTCCATGAAAACGAGCATCTGGGCCAGTGCATCCGGTGGCAGCACCGTGTCCGGGTTGAGGAGGAGCACGTAGCGAGGCAGAGAGGAAGGGGTACCTGGAGGTTGCAAGGGTGTGTCCCCGGGTCGAGTCTGATGATCGGTGAAACCAAAGGTGCGCAATCCCAGGTTGTTGGCGTAAGCGTAGCCTCCGTTGTGCCCACTCTCGATCAACCGAACTTGCGGGAACTCGGTCCGTATCATATCAGCGCTGCCGTCCGTGGAGGCGTTGTCCACCACGCACACGTCAAAAGCCAGATCGCCCTGGCTGGCGTAGACCGAGCGGAGACAGTCCCGCAGCAGGGCGCGCGTGTTGTAATTGACGATCACGATCGCCAGATCGAGCATCCAACCCCTCACCGGTAAGCCACATTTTAGCACAGGCCCCCAGCCGGGTCAAAGCGTTTACACCTCACGCCATCGTAACTCTGGACGGTCGCGGTGGCGCAGCCGCCAGGCCCAACCGACGGGGTAGCCGATCATCTTGGCCACGTCACCCACCAGCCGGATGGCCGGCACCAGCGCTAGGGCCCGCAGCTTATTCCAGAGTGACAGGTCGCCCCAATAACGCGCCAGGCGCTGCCACGGCCGCCGACAGTAGACCACCCCTCCCAGCACGAGTAACCCCCACCACCAGGGCGTATGGACTACGCCTAACACAGCCAGGATCGGGCCAGCAACCAGATAGGTCATGTAGCGCACCAAATGTCGTTTGCGCCACAGGTCAGCTTTGCCATCGCCACGGGCGTATCGGTAGTACTGGATAAAAAAGGAGCGCAGGGACGAACGTGGGCGGAAGTAGACGATGGCGGTGGGCGCCCAGGCGAAGGGGCCGTAGCGATCGCGCAGGCGCAGATCGAAGACCAGGTCCTCACAGTAATCCAGCCACTCCGGATAGCCGCTCACAGCCTGCCACGCTGCTCGCGTGAATGCAACTGAGCGGCTGGAGGGCAAGAAGCGATCAGGCCTGACGTCCTCGATGGCAGGAAGGACGGTAGCCCCCATCGCCACCTCGAAGGCAGACTGAGGATCGGGGAGAAAGAAGCCAGCGACCGTCTGCACGCCGGGCCGATGATGAAAGGGGGCGACCAACGATTCCAGCCAGCGCGGATGGAGACGCACGCCCGCGTCGGTGGCGGCGATGACCTCTCCGGTGGCAGCGGCGATAGCCCGGTTGCGCCCCTGAGAGATATTGGCGCCGGGTGCCACCAGGACGCGCAGCGGCAAGCGGTCAGCGTAACTCTCGGCGATCTTTACGGTGTCATCTCGCGAACCACCGTCCACGATCACCACCTCGTCCGGCTGGCGTGTCTGCTCTGCCAGCGAGTCCAGCAGATGGCGGATGGATGCCCCCTCGTTGAATACAGTGGTAATCACAGAGACGCGCGGGCTGCGTGATTCTGGCATGATTCTCATTATAACCGTCCCGGGCACTCACGCAAACATCGCGCTCTGCCAGCCCCTGAACTCGCAGGGTTTCCCCAAGACCTTTCGGTCCTGGCTTTGGGTCTGGGTAGTCGCCCGCTTCGATGTTGCTGAGCTGGAAGAAGGCGAAGAACCGCAGATTTACGGGAAAGCGCGGATCGGAGCTGGAGAAATCCGCGGCTTTCCGCATAATCAATGGTTCTAACCAGCACCGATGCAGCAACAACACTCAAAGGGGAGACCACCTGGGTCTGGGGAGATCGGGGAAGGTTTTTTTGACAGCCGTCAGGGTGTGAAGTATAATATTCGTTGGCATTTTAACCAGCACAAGTCCCAAGGAGGCTTCAATCGTGAGCGAGGAAATAGCTTTTGAGAAAACCCCGGACATTCGGGAAAAGGAAACGCCGTCTATTGAGCATGTAGAATCGCCTCGGTCTGATGGCGCATCCCAGGAAGCGCTAACGGCCGAGGCGATATCACAAGGGCAAGAGGTGGCAGAGACCCCGGCTCCAGGACCCACGGCGGGGGATGGGGGGCAGGCCGAAGCAACAGAACCAACGGGCAGAACTGAGAAGACAGAACCTCCCAGGAAGCGGCGACGACGACGGCGTCGTGCCCGCACGGCTGCAGCCTCATCTGTGGAAATCAAGGTTATCCCACCCAAGAAGATTGTCAAGCCGCTCAAGCGTGGTCTGGAATTGGTAGGAACGGTCCGTCGTCTGGCCGATTTTGGCGCCTTCATAGACATTGGGGTAGGCACCGATGGGTTGGTGCATATTTCAGAGCTATCCCCCACCCGCGTCGGCAAGGTCAGCGATGTGCTCCAGGAAGGTCAGCAGGTTCAGGTTTGGATCAAGGATCTTGACAAGGAACACAACCGCATTAGCCTGACCATGATCCCGCCTGGCACCAAAACCATTCGCAACCTGGAAGAGGGTGAGATTGTGCACGGTAAGGTTACCCGGCTGGCCCCCTACGGTGCTTTTGTGGACATCGGCGTCGGACGTGAAGCCATGCTCCACGTGCGCGAGATGGCGGAAGGCTACGTGGCCAGACCAGAGGACGTGGTCCAACTCGGCGAAGAGCTGGAAGCGCGGGTGATTGCGGTGGATCGGCGCCGACAGCGCATAGACCTCAGTCTGAAGGGGCTGCGTCCCAATCCGGAGCCGCCCCGGCCCGAATCGAGGCCCCGTCGCGAGGAGAAAGCCACAGTCACAGAGAAGGAGAGCGACGATTTGCCTTCCGTTATGGCATTCGCATTCCAGAAGGCCTTCAGCGAAGATTTCCAACTCGAAAACCGCCGAAATCGGCGCCCTAAGCGCCGTCACCGCGACCGCGACGATTACGACCAAGAGATGGAAGAGATTATCTCCAGGACGCTCAAACGTCGGGGCGACTTTTGATGCTCAACCTGATTTGAAGCCTCTGGGGCTAAGGACAAGGGCGGTGTGGGTTTATCCCAAACCGCCCTTACATTTGTAGCCAGCCGTTTATGGTATAATCTTTCTGCAACTGATTGGCTTCCCGCGGGTTGAGCAAACCTTAGCCGGGGTGAGCAATCACAGCTTCCTCTGCGGGGAACACCGTCACTGTGAGCTCTGGTATGCAAAATCAATGGTATAGACTCCGTTCAGACCTGCAAGCCCGCTTTGCCGCTTTGCTGATGGGGATACTGCGTGTGCTCACCCTGGGGCAATTCCCCCCCGTGCTCTCTGTGGGCGCGATCATCGTGCGCGACGGTCAGGTTCTTTTGCTACAGCGCCCAGACGGCCGTTTCACGCTTCCTGGCGGTGTCATGCGCTATGGCGAAACGTGCATGGGTGCACTGCAGCGCGAAGTCATGGAAGAGACGGGACTGGAGGTCATCGCCGAGGAGCTGTTGGGCATCTACTCTGACCCGCGACGGGCAGGGCGATTCCACAGTGTAGTCGTGATGTATCGGTGCCGCCCACTCAGTGACACACTCCGCGACAGCTACGAGGGGCGCCCCCTGTGGAGGCCACTAGACCAGTTACCGGACAACTGGGCGCGTGATTCTGGGCTCATGATCCAGGATTTCCTGGCAGGGCGCTGTCGGCTGGGGTAGCCTCTCCCCAGGAAAGGAAGAAACACCTTGCAGTTGCACATCACCCATCCCTGGCACGTCTCACCTGAAGAAGCGCAACGGATTCAGCGCGAGCTGGCGGCACGCGTGCGCGTAGAGCCGCTGCCGCACTACCCGCAGACTATCGGCGGGATTGATGTCAGCTTCCCCCAGCCTGAGGTCGCTCGCGCCGCCGTGGTCGTTGTCCGCTTCCCTGACCTCACCCCCATCGCCCAGGTGACGATGGAGCGAAGGGCAGATTTCCCTTACATTCCGGGGCTCCTCTCCTTCCGCGAGACGCCAGCCGTCCTGGACGCCCTGGAACAGCTCGCCGTCTGGCCCGACCTCCTGATGTGCGATGCCCAGGGGCAGGCGCATCCCCGGCGGCTGGGGTTGGCCTCCCATCTGGGCGTGCTGCTGAACCATCCCACCGTCGGCTGTGCCAAATCGAAGTTGATTGGTCGCTACGATGAACCGGGGAGCAGGCGGGGAGCTTACGCCTGGCTTTACGACGGGGATGAAGTCATCGGGGCGGTCGTCCGCACGCGGGAGGGTGCCCAGCCGTTGTTTGTGAGCGTGGGCCATCGCATTGATTTGCCGGGCGCCATCGAGTTGACGCTCGCCTGCTGCCCTCGCTACCGCCTCCCAGAACCTACCCGTCTGGCTCACCAGGCCGCGGCGGGAGAGTCCGTCGTTCCCCCTGGCACCCAACCGTCGCTTTTTTGAAGAGGAGAACGTTTAGCGAAGCCTGCCACGCCCTGGCCAGCTCCTCGACAGGGGCGCATCTATTAGTTGGAGGGGAGCCGGTTTCAGCCGCCCTGAGCGCGAGGCTAAAGCCGTCACGCTGAAAGGAATGAAGCCCTTTGGGCCGGAAACCAGCCCCCGTAGGGCAAGCCTGAGGCTTGCCCTACTCCTTTCAGCCCGGTGCTTCAGCGCCGGGCAAAGGCGCTAGGCGCCTACTCCCTAAGTTTTGTATGCACCCCCTCGACAGAAAAAGGGGCTCAAGCAATTTAGTGGAAAAAGACGATGGGCCAGCCTCGCGTCTGGGCCAGGCTACGCAGATGTCGGTCCGGATTGACAGCCACCGGATGCCCGACCCGTTCCAGCAAGGGAAGATCGCTGATGCTGTCGGTGTAAAAATAGCTCCGGGAAAGGTCCAGGCCGTGGGTGGCCGCGTATTGCTCGGCCCAATAAACCTTGCCCGCTCCGTAACAGGCGGGCTCCACCAGCCGTCCGCTGAAGCGCCCGTCACATACCTCCAGCCGGGTAGCCAGGAAATGGTTATCCAGCCCGAGATGAGCCGCCACCGGGCCGGCAGCGTAAGGCGTGGACGCGGTCACAATCGCCACGTGGTGCCCTTCGGCGCGATGCCGGGCGATGGCTCGACGGGCGTCCTCGCTGATGAAGTTCACCACCATCTCGTCAAACCAGCGTCGGCACAGCGCCCACGCCGCCGCCTCATCCTCGGCCACAATGTCGGTAATAAGGCGAGTGACCAGATGGGGGAAGTCCACCAGCCCCAGCACATAGAGGCCACTCCAGGCCCAGATAGTTACCTCCTGGCGACAAGAGATGGCGCGGACCCGGCGCAGATAGCGGATGAACAACCGCCCCGAAGAGACGGTGAGGATTGTGTAATCGAGGTCGAAGAAGGCGACTATAGACATTCCCATGAGCCCTCACCCCCGCGAACTGATTCGACAAGTACTCACCACTTTGGATAGACCTCAAACAGCTTCCCGACATCATTCCCTTCGTCGAGCCGCTCTCGCGATGAGTTTGCAGGCGATATTGCGGCCATTTTAGCATAGTGCGACCTCTAGCTGCAATCCGACAGCACCGAGTATCAACGGTGAGATGTGAGACCTCGGGGGCCCCCGATTGATGTTCCCGGGACCTTCCAGGGTGTATTTGACATATCCCTGACGGCGATATACACTTGATTTATGTAAGAAAACTCGGCGAAAAAGGGCGCGCGGGTAGCGGATGACCGCGATGGTGACCAGAGAGATGACGTCTGTGGGCGGTCTGAGTGATGGTCGGCTGAGGCAAAGGCGGGGACGTACGGTTGGCCTGGTGCTCGCCCTGGCAGCTTGTCTCCTCCTGAGCGCCTGCACGCAACCCGCTACCGGAGAGGTGATTGATCTTTCCGCTGTTGAGGCGCCGCCTCCTAAGGTCATCACTGCCCACAACTCTGATGGCATATTGCGTATGGCGGTGGCTCCGGTGTACTCCCCGCAAACTGCACTCAACTTGTATCAAAGCCTGGGGGACTATCTGAGCCGCCGTTTGAATCGCCCGGTTGAGCTTATCCAGGGCAAGACCTACAGCGAGATCAACGACCTGATCCGTGCTGGTGGGGTCACTCTGGCTGTCGTCTGTACCAATGCTTACTTGGAAGGTCAGGAGGATTTCGGTCTCGAAGCACTGGTCATTCCCCAAATCCGCGGCGAAACTGTTTATTACTCCTACCTCATCGTACCGGCTGACAGCTCCGCGCGCTCGTTGGCTGATCTGCGCGACAAGACCTTCGCCTTCTCAGACCCCCTCTCGAATTCAGGGCGCATGGTCCCCCTGTACTATCTGCAACAGATGGGGGAGACGCCTGAGGCTTTCTTCCGCCGCACCATCTTCACTTACAGCCATGATAACTCGGTGAAGGCCGTGATGAACAGGCTGGTAGACGGCGCGGCGGTGGACAGCCTGGTGTACGATTTCATGGCCGAGAAAGACCCGGCCGTGCGCGCCCAGACGCGCATTATAACCCGCTGGGGGCCTTACGGCATCAACCCAATCGTCGTTCACCCTTCGCTTGATGCGTCATTGAAAGAACGGCTGCGCACCATCTTCTTAACCATGCACCAGAACAGCGAAGGGCAAGCCATCCTGAGCGTGCTCGGCGTGGATCGTTTTCTGCCACCTGATGCCACTAGCTATGAGAGCGTACGCATGATGCGAGCGCGGGTCCGGCGTTTGCCGTGAGAGGGAGCCCACGATGGGTTGGAGAAGCTTACGCATTCGGATTGCAGCGGTCATCGTCGTGCTGACGCTGATCCTGGGCTTGGGCGGCACAGCCAGAGCCCGGGCCGATCTGGCGCGCATCGGCCAGACGGAACTGGAGAAGCGCGGTGTCACCATCGCCCGTGACCTGGCCGTCCAGCATGCTGACCAGATCCTGGTTAATGACATCTATAGCCTCTACACCCTGGTGAACGACTTCCTGCTGAACAATCCTGACCTGCGCTATGTCTTCATCCTGGATGCGCGTGGTCAGGTGATCGTGAGTAGCTTTCCTCAGGGACTACCCCCTGGCTTGCGTGACGCTAACCTCCCCACCTCGCAGGAGGCTTATCGGGTCCGCCGCTTGCGCACTACGGAAGGCATTGTCTATGATATCGCCATGCCTGTCGTGCAGGGACGCGGCGGTGTCGTCCGTGTGGGGATGTTGGAAGGCCCGCTCTGGGCCCAGGTGAACCGGCAGACCCTGGAATTGTTGGCCTTGACGGGGGCCATCACCCTGCTGGGTGCTGCTGCCGGCTTCGCCTTGGGCACTGTGCTCACCCGCCCACTCTCAGAACTGGTGAAGGCAACTCAAGCTATCGCCCGCGGCGACCTGCAGCAGAAGGCCATGATAAAGGGGGGTGACGAAGTTGAGAAGCTGGCTCGCGCTTTCAATCATATGACGGAAGCTCTGGCCAAGTCTCGCGACGAATTGTTGCGTTTGTACCACGAACTGCAGCACAAGGAAGCACTCCGGGGGCAGCTCCTGCAAAAATTGATCTCAGCCCAGGAAGAGGAACGCCGCCGCATCGCCCGCGAGCTCCATGACCAATACGCCCAGGCTCTGATGGCCCTCTCGATTAGCGTGGAAGCGGCCGAGCGCGTTCTCCCCTCTGAGATGACCGCGGTCCGTGCCCAGTTGGAGGAAGTCAAACGGCTGGCCGCACAAACCCTGGACCAGACGTACGATCTGATCTTCGACCTGCGGCCCACCACGCTGGACGATCTCGGTCTGGTGCCAGCTATCCGTTGGTACGCTGAAAGTCGCCTGGAGCCCCTGGGGGTACAAGTCTACCTGGAGACCAGGGACTTACGTGGTCGGCTATCCGCTGAGGTGGAGACAGCTCTCTATCGGGTGATCCAGGAGGCGCTCCTGAACATCGCCAAACACGCGCGAGCGCAGCATGTGTGGGTTCACCTGGAGATTGAGGATGGCCGGCTGCGAGGGGTAGTCAAGGATGATGGCCAGGGATTTGACCTGACGGAAGTGCGCCGCACCGGTGGTGATGGCCGTGGTATGGGCCTGCTGGGGATGCAGGAACGGGTAGAGCTTCTGGGAGGCACCTTCCACATTGAGACGGCTCCAGGCCAGGGAACGCGAGTGCTCATGGAACTCCCTATCGCCCCATTGCCTGGCGGGGAGCCCAAGGAGGCTGGCGAAAATGGCTGAAGCCATCCGTGTGTTGATCGTAGATGATCACACTATCGTCCGTGCTGGCGTTCGGCTTCTGTTGCAGGCCGAGCCGGGCATCGAAGTGGTGGGCGAGGCTGGCGATGGCCAGGAGGCTATCGCCCAAGCGGAGGCCTTACAGCCAGACGTAATACTGATGGACCTGGCCATGCCCGGCACCAGCGGATTAGAGGCCACTCGGGAGATCAAACGCCGCTGGCCCCAGGTGCAGGTTCTGGCTCTGACTATGCACCGCTCCGATGATTACTTCTTCCGCATGCTGGAAGCGGGCGCTTCAGGTTATGTGCTCAAAGGTGCGGCGACGGGTGATCTCATCACCGCTGTGCGGATTGCCGCGCGCGGTGAAGTCTTTCTCTACCCCTCTATGGCCAGAAAGCTGGTAAGCGACTACCTCAGCCGGGTGCAGGCGGGTGAAGAGCGGGCCAGCTACGACGGCCTGACAGATCGGGAACGGGAAGTGTTGCGGCTGATCGCCGAAGGCTATACCAACGCTGAGATCGCCAGCGCGCTCAATCTGAGCCCCCACACGGTCCAAAGCCATCGTCGGGCTATCATGGAGAAACTGAACCTGCACGATCGCGTGGAGCTCGTCAAGTACGCCATCCGCCGGGGCTTGATCGAATACTAACCCTTCGCGCGCCCCCGCCGAAGTGATCCCCTCACGAGGCACTCTAAAATCCCCCCTTCCTCCTGGCCTGAATCCCCTCAGCATGGGATAGACACCTCCTGATCCTTGACGTTACACTCAAGGTGAGGTATTCCACGCTGATTTCGCACTGGTCTTCTCATCCAACTGCTGTCATTTGCCCCAACGAGTTGGGCGAGGTCTCTTGACCGAAGCCCTTTGCGGGACTTCTCAAGGCTTTCCCAAAGTCCATTGGGAACTGCTCAGGAGCATCTGGGAAACCCGCTCAGAGGCGGCATTGCAAAAGAACACAAGAAGCGTGCTGGAAATAGCCTGGAGGAAACATGAAGCCCCTCAGCCGTCGCGACTTCCTTAAGTTGACCAGCGCAGGGATCGCCAGCACCGCCGTGATCGGCGTCGGGTTTCGGTCCTGGCCTCTGCAGACCCTCCCCGAAGGAGACAGACAAGATCTCCTGAGAGAGGACGAGCGCTGGGTCCCTAGCGTCTGCCTGCAATGTCCGGCCGGCTGCGGCATCCTGGTGCGGGTGGTAGACGGCCGAGCCGTCAAGATCGAGGGGAACCCCATTCACCCCATCAACCGGGGACGGCTCTGCCCCAAGGGCCAGAGCGGCCTCCAGATCCTCTACGATCCCGATCGCATCCAGGGCCCCATGAAGCGCGTCGGAGAGCGAGGCCAGGGGCAATGGGCCCGCATCTCCTGGGACGAGGCCATCGCTACGGTGGTAGAGCAACTACGAGCACTGCGTGAGCGGGGTGAACCCTACACCCTGGTCCTCATGGGAGGCCGTTACCGGGGCCAGATGTCCACCCTCTTCGGTCGCTTCCTGGAGGCCTATGGCTCTCCCAACGACGTCGGCCACTCCTCCATTTGCTCCGATGGCACCCCTATCGCTCATTACCTCACTCAGGGCTGGAAAGCCTATGCCGGCTATGACTGGGACAGCACCAACTACCTGATCTGCTTCGGCGGAGGCTTCATCGAAGCGTGGCGTCCTACCGTGCGGCTCCTGCGGGCCTATGGTCACATGCATCGGGGCCGGCCGGGGGTGCGGGCCAAGATCGTCCAGGTGGAGCCACGCTTCTCCGTGACGGCGGCCAAAGCCGACGAATGGGTGCCCATCCGGCCGGGCACGGATGCAGCGCTGGCCCTGGGGATGGCCCACGTCATCATTCGGGAGGGGCTCTACGACAGGGATTTCGTGGCCGGACACACCTTCGGCTTCAAGGATTGGACGGACGAGGCGGGAAAACCCCACCTGGGCTTCAAGACCCTGGTGCTGCGGGATTATCCGCCGGAGCGGGCCGCCGAGATCACGGGCGTCCCGGCGGAAACCATTGAGCGGCTGGCCCGGGAGTTCGCCACCACCCGGCCGGCCATCGCCGCCGGGGAGCGGGGGATCAGCATGCAGGCCAACGGTGTCTTCACCCGCATGGCCATCCATGCCCTTAATGCCCTGGTCGGCTCCATTGATGTCCCCGGCGGGGTGCTCATGCAGCGCGACCCACCTTTCACACCGCTGCCGAAAGTGGAGAGAGACGCCATCGCCGAGAAGGGGTTGGCCATGCCTCGCATTGATTACGCCGGCACGGCCCGCTACCCGCTGGCAGGGAAGGTCTACCAGGACGTCCCCGACCGCATCCTGGCCGGCGATCCCTACCCCGTGAACGCGCTCTTGCTCTACTACACCAACCCCATGTTCTCGTCCCCCGATATCGGGCGCTGGCGAGAGGCCATCCGCAAAGTCCCCTTGGTGGTCAGCTTCTCCCCCTTCCTGGACGAGACCACAGCTCACGCTGACCTGATCCTGCCTGATCACTCATACCTGGAGCGCTGGCATGACGACGTGATCTATCCCAGCCTGGGCTACCCTGTATGGAGCCTGCGCCAGCCGGTGGTTGAGCCCCTGTATGAGACCCGCAACACCGGAGACGTGCTCATCGAGCTGGCTCATGCCATCGGGGGGAGCGTGGCTGCGGCCTTCCCGTGGCGGGACCTGGTGGAATTCCTCCGCTTTCGGGCGCGGGGAGTCTGGGAGGCCAGGCGCGGCACCTTCACCAGCGACACCTTCGACGGCTGGTGGGCCGAGTTCCAGCGACGGGGCGTGTGGGCCGCCCCACCCTACCAGTTTGAAAAATGGGAAGAGGTCTTCAAGACCCCTTCGGGGAAGTTCGAGTTCTTCTCACAGACCTTGCAGCACAAACTGGAAACCCTGGCTGAGAAGGAGGCTTCAAAGCGTGGCGCTGATGTCGAGCGGACCATGGAGGAGATGCTCAACGAATGGATGATAGAGGCGCGAGGAGACCCGGTGTTTATGCCTCACTACGAGCCGATCCGCCAGGTGGGGGACCCTGGGGAGTATCCCTTTGTCCTGATCACCTACAAGCTGATGACCCACGCTGAGGGGCGAGGCGCGAACACCCCCAACCTTCAGGAGATGCTGGGCGTCCACCTTCAAGAGCAGTGGGACAGTTGGGTAGAGATCAACCCGGAAGTGGCGAAGAGGCTGGGCATCGCCGATGGGGATGAGGTGTGGGTGGAATCGGTCCTGGGCCGCATCCGCACGCGGGCCCGGCTCTGGCCGGTCCACCCAGAGACGGTAGCGATGCCCTTCGAGTTGGGGCACCGGGTTTATGGCCGTTGGGCTCGGGGACGCGGGGCCAACCCTAACGAGATCATTGTCAACGAGAACGATCGGCTGGGCGGGCTGGCGGCCTGGTTCAGCACCCGGGTGAAAGTGTACAAAGCCTAAAAGACCGCCGCTTGCTGTGCAGCGGGCTGAGGAGCAGAGGAGCCAGGAATCCTTTCTCCCCTGCCCCTCCGCTCCCTTGCTCCTCGGCTCAAGAGCAGCGGTCTGTGGTCGGGAGGTAAACATGCCGCGCTGGGGAATGGTCATTGATCTGGACAGGTGCACTGCCTGCCAGGCGTGCACGGCGGCCTGCCGGGCCGAGAACAATGTCCCCTTCGCCGGGCCCGAAGAGGCGGCGCGAGGACGGGCCATGTTTTGGAATGTGGTCGTCCCTGTGATCGAAGGGGAGTACCCGGAGGTGCGGGCGACCTTCATCCCCATGCCCTGTATGCAATGCGACAATGCCCCTTGCATCAAAGTCTGTCCGGTGGGCGCCACCTATCGGAACCCGGAGGGGGTCGTCCTCCAGGACTACGACAGTTGCATCGGCTGCCGGCTGTGCATGCTGGCCTGCCCCTACAACCGGCGTTACTTCAACTGGTATGCGCCTCAATGGCCGGAGCCTATGACCCGGTATCTCAGCCCGGATCCCGAACCCCGGCCCCGGCCGAAAGGGGTGGTGGAGAAGTGTACCTTTTGCATTCAGCGCCTGAACCGGCTCAAGAAGGACCTTGAGGAGGGAAAGGCCCCCCAGGCGGTGATGGTGAAACTCGCCAATAAGCTGGAGAAGGGTAAACCACCAGCCGACAAGGTCTGGAGCGAGGCCGTGGACATCCTCATGCGGCGTCATCTCGCTGACGAGGCCGACGGGGACCTGGACCCGGGGGAGGTCGGCTATCTTCCCGCTTGTGTGCAGACGTGCCCTGCCTTCGCCCGCGTCTTCGGTGATCTGGACAACCCGGATAGCCTTGTGTCCAGGCTGGCTCGCAGCCGGCGGGCCTTCCGGCTCCAGGAAGAGCTCGGGACCCAGCCCAAGGTCTTTTACCTGAAGGAGGGAGAGTGGGATGAAGAAGCCTGAAAGCAAGCCGATTGATCCGGTGCTCCTCGCGCCTATCCTGCGCACCGGGCCAGGCTACTGGTTGACGGTCGCCGCTCTTTCGGCGGTGGTGGCCTGGGGCATTTACGCCTGGGTGCAGCAGATCAGGGCGGGGCTGGGCGTGACCGGCATGAACACCCCCGTGTATTGGGGCCTGTACATCACGAACTTCGTGTTCTTCATCGGCATCAGCCACGCCGGGACCCTGATCAGCGCCATTCTGCGCATCGCCGGAGCGGAATGGCGACGCCCCATCACCCGCGCCGCCGAGGCGGTCACCGTCTTTGCCCTGATCCTGGCCCTCACCCAGATCATCGCGGACATGGGCCGGCCGGAGCGGCTGCTCAATCTGATCTTCCGCGGCCGCCTTCAGTCGCCCCTGTTGTGGGACGTTCTCTCGGTAGGGGTGTATCTCCTGGGGTGCATCACCTATCTCTACCTGCCGTTGCTCCCCGATTTGGCGCTTCTGCGAGACCAGCTTCCCCTCCAGGCCCCAGCCTGGCGACGTCAGCTCTACCGCATCCTGGCTTTAGGCTGGCACGGAAGCGCTGAACAACGACATCGGCTGGAAAAGGCCATCGGGGTCATGGCGATCTTCATCATCCCCATCGCCGTCTCGGTGCACACGGTAGTCTCCTGGGTCTTTGCCATGACCTTGCGCCCCATGTGGCACTCCACCATCTTTGGCCCCTACTTCGTCATCGGGGCGATCTACTCCGGCATCGCTACGATCATCCTCGCCATGGCGCTCATTCGCAAGGTCTGGCACCTGGAGAGCTATCTCAAGCCACTACACTTCAACTACCTGGCCTTGCTGCTGGTGGCGTTCAACGCCCTCTGGTTCTACTTCACTTTCGCCGAATACCTGACCACCGGCTATGGCAGTGTGCCCGTGGAGATGGCAGTCTTCGGGGCCAAGCTGGGCGGTGAATTCCGCCTGCTCTTCTGGGGGATGGTAATCTCCATGGCCTTGGCCTTCGCCTTTATCGTCTTCCCTCGCCTGCTTCCCGCTGGATGGGTGCGTGTGGCTTATCCCCGGCTGCGCCCCGTAACCGCCGCAGCGGCAGGAGCGCTGCTGGTGGTCGCGCTTCTCTCCGTTCAGCCGCCTCCGGTAGCTCTCGGGTTGAGCTCAGATATGGGGGCCGTACGCAGGGTTCTGGTGCCCGCCCTGCTCATCGTCCTGTTTCTGGGAAGCCTGGTTTATCTTAAGGGAAGGATGATCGCCCAAGCCGTCGTCGCGTCGCTGCTGGTAGACGTGGGCATGTGGCTGGAGCGGTTCACCATCGTCGTGCCTACGGAGACGCGACCGATGCAGGCGGGATACCTCATTGGTATCTACCATCCGACCTGGGTGGAGTGGGCGATCACCGCGGCGGCCTTCGCTGCCTTTGTCCTGATTTATCTCATCTTCATCAAGCTTTTCCCCATCATCTCCATCTGGGAAGTGCAGGAGGCGTCGGAGGCTATCCCGGCCACGGTGCGGCGTCTGCGCACCTATCTGCCAGAGAGGATCGGGGAGTCCAAAATGAGAACAGGAGGGGACTGATGGATTTGTGGAGACAAATTGCAACTACACCAGGCGTAGGGGGCGGTCTGGTGATCTCCCTGATCACCTTGTGGTTACTTTTCCTGGTTTCCCTGGTGTTGTCGGTCGTCAGAGCGCCTCGGGAAGGAAGGCGCTCCTAGGCGGCCGTTTTCTCAGGTAGCGGAGACAACGCTGCGGCACCGATGGGCGCCGGCTTGTGGCCCAAAATGGGCAGAGGAAGTCCATGTTATGGTCACCGCCACCTCGCATCACTTTGCGCTCCGGCGCCCACGTGGCGGTGATCGGCGGGGGGCCGGCAGGGAGCTTTTTCGCGCTCCTCGCGCTTCACTATGCCCGTCAGGCCGGCCTCGACCTGCACATCACCATCTTCGAGCCGCGCGATTTCAGCCTCTCCGGCCCCTGGGGCTGCAACATGTGCGCCGGGCTTATCCCCACCCAGGTTCTCCGGGAGCTGGCCGAGATTGGGCTGGAACTGCCCGAACGAATCATTCGCGCTCACATCCACCACTACACGTTACACACCGCCGCTGGTCAGATCACCCTCCCACAGCCTGACCCGGATGGCGATGTGGTCAGCGTCTACCGGGGCCAGGGCCCGCGTTGCGCCCCCTGGCCCGAGCCGATCAGCTTTGACGGCTTCCTGCTGGAGGCGGCTCGCTCGCAGGGGGTGGAGGTGATTCCAGAACAGGTGACATCCGTTGCCTTCCGCCCCCATCCTCGAGTGACCACCCACCGTCGGACGGTCCCGGCTGACCTGATCGTGCTCGCGACGGGGGTGAACCGGCATCCCGTCCACTTCACCGACCTGGCATATCGTCCGCCACCCCGACGACAGATGGCCCAGACCGAGCTCTGCCTGGGGGTGGATGTGGTCCGCACGGCGCTGGGGGAGAGCGTACACATTTTTTTACCTGCAGATGGCACCTTTATCTTTGCCACCCTGGTGCCCAAAGGGCCGTGCATCAACGTGTCGCTGCTCGGCTCAGATCTGCCCGTGGGCACTCTCCAACGCTTCTTGGCGCGGCCGGAGGTGGTGGCGCTGCTGCCAGATGCTTCGGGCCGGGCCTGCGGATGTCGGCCGCACATTGCTGTAGGGCCGGCGCGCCCCCTGTACGCTGACCGATTCGTGGCCATAGGAGACGCCGGCATCACCCGCCTCTATAAGAACGGCATCGGCACAGCCTTGCGCACGGCGCGACAGGCGGCTTACACGGCTGTGTGCCACGGCATCAGCATGACAGCCTTTCACACCCACTATGCACCACTCTGTCAAGAGATTGCCCAGGACAACAGGGTTGGCCAACTCCTCTTCGCCTTCACCCGCTTCTTTCAGCACCACCGCTGGCTCATGCTGCCCCATCTGCGTTCCGTTGCTGCCGAGCAGGTGCTACCTCCGGCCGAGCGTCTGCACAGCCGCTTCTTGTGGGGGATGTTCACCGGCGCTTACCCCTACCGACAGTTGCTGGCGATGGCCTGTCACCCCACCCTACATCTTCGGTTGCTATGTCACCTGCTGGGAGATCAGATCAACGGGTCCCGGACTTCATGTACTGGCGCAAGGTTCTCGAGCATGACGCCAATCAGAACCCAACGGGCCGGGATCAGGGGATTGGAGGAGGAGGTTTAGTACTACAACCCGCCTGGGTCGGAGTCGGGTGTTGGGGGCTGCCGGGGACCTCATGGCAATGGCGACAGCGTGCCTCGTACACCTCGCTGGCTCCCACCAGGATGACCGGATCCTCGTAATGGGCCGGCCGACCGTTGATGAGACGCTGTGTGCGCGAGGCCTCGGCGCCACAGCGGACACAGATGGCATGGAGCTTGTCTACGTGCTCCGCTTGAGCCATTAACAAGGGCACAGGGCCGAACGGCTCGCCACGGAAGTCCATATCGAGGCCAGCACAGATCACCCGCACTCCCCGATCTGCCAGCTCGCTACACACATCCGCGATGGTCCAATCGAAGAACTGTACCTCGTCTATGGCGACGACTGTAGTATCGGGTTCCAGCCGTTCCAGGATCTCACGGGAAGTGTGAACGGTGATGACGTTCTCACGTGCTATGCCATTATGCGAGGCGATGCGCGTGAGCCCATAGCGGTCATCAATGCTGGGTTTGAAAAGCTGGACCTTCTGTTGGGCGATTTCTGCCCGCCGCACCCGGCGCAGCAGCTCCTCTGTCTTCCCGCTGAACATGCTGCCGCAGATGAGCTCAATCCACCCTGTCTGCGGATGCGTGTACGGCATGGCGTCCTCCCTGAAGCACACCGGGCAACGCCGCCGATCGGCTTGCTCTCACTCCAGTTGCGCTGTTTCGGTCGCCTGGCGCGCGATATCGGCAGCCTTCTCTGGACTCTCACCTCGACGTCGCGCTCGCCGCTCAGCCTCCGCCGCGGCCGTCTGTGCTTCTGCCTGAGCGCGCTGAGCCGCCACCACCGTATCCCGAGCCTCCAGGCGTCGCATAAAGCGATCCACCTGGCCAGCCGTATCCACGATACGCTGCTCGCCGGTGAAAAATGGATGACATTGCGAGCAGACGTCCGTGTGAATCTCCTCCACGGTCGCGCCCACTGTCCAGGTATTGCCACACGCGCAAGTCACCCGCGCGTTGGGATACCACCTGGGATGGATCTTCTCACGCATAAAGCCAAATCCTCCGCTCTAGCCCTGGACAACAGGCTCGGGATAAACGCTAACGCACTTCTGATCGCGGCTATATGGCTCAAACTTCACGTAACCATCAATCGTAGCAAAGATGGTGTAATCTCGCCCCAGGCCTACGTTCTTCCCAGGCCGAAACTTTGTACCACGCTGCCGCACGATAATACTGCCTGCCGTCACAAGCTGCCCATCGAAGCGCTTGACACCCAGGCGCTGGGATCGGCTGTCACGGCCATTGCGGCTGGAGCCGCCGCCCTTCTTGTGTGCCATATCTCACTCTCCGTCCTTCTACCGCGCTCACACCTCAATAGCATCAATCCGCAGTCGTGTGAACGGCTGGCGATGTCCCTTCTTGCGGCGTAGACGTTCAGCCGCCTTGTAGCGAAAAACCGTCACCTTGCGATACCGCTGCTGGCCGAGCACGCGAGCGCGCACCATTGCACCGTCAACCAATGGCCGGCCGACTTTGACCATCTCATCGTCAGCCACCAGCAACACGCGATCGAAGACGACGCTCTCTCCCACAGGGACGTCCAGCTTCTCCACTTCGATCATTTGCCCAGGGCTCACGCGATACTGTCGGCTTCCCGCCTCAATAATTGCATACATGGAATATGTTCCTCTTGGGTTTAAACCAAAGGATGACGCGATGAGCAGGCGGCCATCGGGCCAGCCTGCCCACAGCACAACATTATACCAGCCATTCCTCACCTTGTCAAACTACCCGGGCTGGAGCCCCCTAATGGGTCTTCAGCCCCCCGCTTAAACCTCACGCCGTCCTTCCAATGCTCTGGTCAGAGTGACTTCATCAGCATATTCAAGATCGCCACCTACAGGTAAACCACGAGCCAGACGGGTTACACGAACATTCAAAGGGGCCAGCAACCGGGCAATGTACATAGCTGTAGCTTCTCCTTCAAGGTTGGGATTGGTGGCCAGAATGACCTCGCGCACAGATCCAGTTTCCAGTCGGGTGAGCAGATCGGCGATTTTCAAATCATCCGGCCCGATCCCATCCACCGGAGAGATAACACCGTGCAACACGTGGTACACTCCCCGATATTCACGGGTTCGCTCAATGGCCAGCACATCAAGCGGCTCCTCAACCACGCAGATCAGGCCCCGATCGCGCGTGTCATCCAGACAGATCGGGCATGGGCTGGTCTCGGTGATGTGATGACAGCGCTCACAGAAGGTGATACGCGTCTTGAGCTCGCGCAAGGCATCGGCCAGTTCAATAGAAACGTCCTCAGGGACGCGCAGGAGATAAAAGGTCAGCCGGGCGGCTGTCTTTGGGCCGATGCCAGGTAAGCGTGAGAACGCCTCGATCAATCGGGTGACAGGCCCCGCTAGCGGCTCCACAGCCCCTCCTATATCAACCCAGGTATGCCTAACCCGCCAGTGAGGGAACCCAGACGATCAGCCGCCAGATTCTGCGACTTCTCGACAGCTTCGTTGACTGCAGCCATGATCAAATCTTGTAGCATCTCGACATCTTCCGGGTTGACCACCGCGGGGTCAATCTTGACCGATTGTACACGCTGATGACCGGTCATCACTACGACCACAGCACCGCCACCTACCGAGGCCTCCACGGTTTCCTCACCCAGAGAGTCTTGAACACGCAGCATCTCCTCCTGCAACTTCTGCAACTGCGCCATCATGCCGCCCCCACCCGGCATACGTCCAGGGGTACCTCCCCGTCCCTTACCTTTTGCCATTCGCCAGCCTCCTTCAATCACTAAGATGCTCATCACCAGGGACCGAGCAAGATGGAATGTCCACCGGCTGTACACCACCTGACCGCACTGCGAGACTTGCCGCAAACTTGATGTTAAGGTTTGCTGTTATAGCTAGAGGTGTTCTGCTTTGGCACCCCACTCGTTGATGGCCGTCTCTACCAGCGGGTCAATTTTCTGAGCTTCCGACGGTGGTGAGACGCTAGCCTTACCCGCAGCCGGCTGCAATTCAGCCGCCGTCTGATAACTCTTCTCAGGCACGTATTTCACAAAATGTGGTGATCCGAACACTTTGCTGAGCGCCTGTTCAAGCGCCTCCACGACTTTGGGCTGCAGCAAGACTTGCTCGACCGAGTAACGAGCCTGCTCCTGATAGCCAATGATCACCTGCTGGCCCTCTACAGCCAGAAAGCGCACCCCCCGCCGGGACGATAGCAACCCCAGGGCGGCCGGGCTCTTCGCCTGCAACTCTTGACGTACCATCCCCCACGAATTGCGCAAGAGCGCCAGTTTGTCACTACCCCGTATTTTATCCTGGGCGGCAGGTGAACCGGTGTCCCGTTCAGCTGGCCGCACCGATGGCAACGGGGCAGCAGGAGACGGCTGTGTGGAGACTGATTCAGGCGCAGGTGACACCATTGGCTTACTTCTGGCCTCAACCGATTCAACGGCTGCTCGTGGCATCGGCTCAGGTGACGACATAGCGGCTTCGACGAACGCCAGCTCTAACGGCAATTGGGGCTGGATGCTGGTCCGCAACTCAGCGGCTGCCTGGCTAAAGAGGCGGATGGCCTGAACCAGACGGGGCATCGTGAACGTGGCGGCAACTGCTCGCATCTGAGCCAGTGTATCGGCGTCTACATCCAGCAATGGAGCACCACCGCCTACCTTGACCAACAAAACACCGCGCAGATAGAACAACACCTGTCGCGCCAGCTCACGGAGCTCTACCCCTTCTGTGATAAGACGATTGAGTAGGGTTACGCCAGCCGGTACATCCTGTCGCGCTAGAGCTGTTACCCACTCCCCTACCGTTTGATCGGAGATCGTCCCCAGGACATCTCTCACCTGAGCTACGGTGATCAACCTATCGCCATATGCCAGAAGCTGATCCAGCAGGCTGATAGCATCCCGCATACTTCCTGTCGCTGTGCGCGCAATCAAGTCCAACGCCCCCGGCTCGACCTCGCGATTTTCTGTGGCGACGATACGGGCCAGGTGGGCAGCGATGTCAGCCATGGCGATGCGACGGAAATCAAAACGCTGACAACGCGAAAGGACGGTCGCCGGAATGCGATGAGGTTCCGTCGTGCAGAGGACGAAGACGACGTGGGGAGGTGGCTCTTCCAGAGTCTTCAACAGCGCATTGAAGGCACTGTTAGACAACATGTGTACTTCGTCAATAATATAGAATTTCATGCGGGCTTCGTTTGGACGAAAGCCCACCTTATCCCGCAAGTCGCGCACATCGTCAACGGATGTATTGGACGCTGCGTCAATCTCGATCAGATCAAGGAGCCGGCCTTCCGTGATGGCTCGGCAGATGGCACACTCGTTGCATGGCCGCTGCTGTGGTTCCGCCAGACAGTTGACCGTTTTCGCCAGGATCCGGGCTGTGCTGGTTTTGCCCGTGCCGCGCGGGCCGGCGAAGAGGTAAGCATGTGCCAGGCGGCCGTCGCGCAGCGCGTTCCGCAAGGTGCGAGTCACGTGCTCTTGCCCTATCACCTCTTCAAAAGTCTGCGAGCGCCATCTCCGATAGAGGGCCTGCGTGGCCATATGCTCCTCCCGTCTGTCCGCTCCCCCTTGATCAACGCAAGTAAGTGTATCACCGCTGAAAGCTTCTGGCAAGTGCTTTGGGTTGCCCCTGAGCGGTGATTGGTTACGGCCCAGGTCACGTGGTATAATCTCCTGCACGGAGAAATTAAGGAGACAGGATCATGTTACAACGATACCACTCGCTGATGTGGGGCGTTCTGCTCATCCTGGGCGGGATACTGATTTTGCTATTCAACCTGGGTGTCCTCAACACGCTGCGGCCTGGACTGGAGTACGTGATTGCGGGTCTGGCTGCCATCGCTGGCGTGGGGTTCCTGACCTATTACGCCTACAATCGCTCGCAGTGGTGGCCTGTGTTGCCTGGACTGACGCTTATTGGTGTAGGTGCCATGATTTATCTGAGCACGCAGGGTGTGGCTCGCGGCGAGACGTTAACCAGTCTCCTGTTTCTGGCTTTGGCTGTCGCGTTCGCGATCGTCTACCTGGCCGATCCTCATAACTGGTGGGCCATCATCCCTGGTGGCATTCTGCTGGTCATCGGGGCCGTCGTTCTGCTTAACCAACGACTCCCCGTTGATCTGCTGGGCGCGCTGTTGTTCGCAGGTATCGGCCTCGTCTTCTGCCTGGTCTACCTGCTCGGCCCCGTCAAGCGTGAGGTGTGGTGGGCGCTGATCCCTGGCACCGCGCTGATCGCCTCTGGCCTCTTCATCTATGGGCTCACCGCGGGACGGGAGCAACTGCTCGCCAGACTGTGGCCGCTGGTTCCTATGGGAGGCGGCCTGTTCTTGCTGGGGCGCACGCTGTTCGGGGCGTATCCCCGTATGGCTACTCCCCCTTCGCCACTGACAGGGGCCGGAGCCACACCTCAGGCCTCGACATCGTCGGAGGGGGCCGCCGCTTCTCCTTCCAAAGCGACCGTGGTCGAGATGGAAGAGCCGAATCAGAACACGTCCCAGATCTGATACGTGAGTGACAAACAAAAACCGGCTGGTTGACTTGTAGCGGGAGCAGCCAGCCGGCACAGGCTTGTTGTCCGGAGAAAAAGATCCTTACGGGATCACAGGACACACGTCGGTGGCGGTGAAGGTAGGGTTGGCGTATCCATAGTCGGCCAGCATCTCGTACGCCTCCGAATGAGGTGTGGCCCCTGTGACAAAGGTGTTCACCGCTGCGCAGGCAGCCGTCATGTCCTGCGTCGGCTGATAGGCCGTCCACCAGACATCCGCGACCTGGGCATAGACGCTGCCCGGATAGGTGCTCATGAGATCGGTCACCGTCGCCTCGGCGTTGGCCAGGTCACCCTGGTAGGCATAAGCCATCGCCAGGCGGAAGGCCGAGAAGGAGCGCAGCTCCTCCAACTCGTCAGGACGTATCCAGCAAGCGACCAACGAGGCATCTTGGAGCGCCTTGCGATACAATGCCACCGCCCGGACGAAGTTATCCGCCCGACCCCTCAGGAGGGCCTGATTCGCGTCCAGCACTGTGTGGTAGAGGCAGTTGGAAGGATCGTAGACCAGGCTGACCCGAACGTAAGGGGCACCGCCAGAGGAAGCCCAAGTCTCCGTCCAGGCCCGCTGCGGCCCGGCTCCCACCGAACCGATCACACCGCCGTGAACGACGATTTCCCG
>DAOUAJ010000391.1:0-2520 GCA_034433615.1 Anaerolineae bacterium
TCTCGCTCAATGGTCGCCGCTATGTAGGCGTGCTCAGGCATGGTATCAACATCCTCAAACAATTTGAGGAGTTGCTCGTTATCACCATATCCTGCCGCGCGCAAGAGCACCGTCACGGGCAACTTGCGCTTGCGATCCACCTTGACCGAGATGATGTCGCGCTTGGCGGTGTCAAACTCCAGCCACGCGCCCCGGTTGGGAATCAGCTTGGCATAGCAGAGCTCGCGCCCCGTGGTGCGGTCTTCTTCTTTAGTAAAATAGACGCCGGGTGAGCGGATGAGCTGGCTCACGACAACGCGCTCGGCCCCGTTGATGACGAAGGTGCCGTGTTCGGTCATCAAAGGGAAATCGCCCATGAAGACGACCTGATCGTTGATCTCGCCCGTCTCATGGTTGATCAGGCGCACGCGCACGTTCAGCGGCGCGGCATAGGTCATATCGCGGTCGCGGCACTCTCGCTCGGAATACTTGGGCTCGCCGAACCAGAAGCAAAGTTCCTTGTCCGGGTCGGCACATTCGGCCCTGGTCTTGCTGCCGAAGATCAGTTCCAGGTTTTTGTTAAAACTGACGATGGGTGAGATTTCTTCAAAGAGTTCTTTCAGGCCCTCCTCTTGAAACCAGCGAAACGATGCCAGCTGTACTTCTATAAGGTTCGGAAGCGGCAGAACGTCGGGCAAACGCGCGTAGGACTTGCGAGGGACCAAACTAGCCATCCAGGTTCACTCCTTTAGTAAATAGAAAAACCCACTCCCAAGGAGATGGGCTACACCTATGTAGAGGAATGCCAGAGAGGTTGGTTCAGCATTAACAGCAATTGTTTATCATAGCACGAAAAACAAAACTTGTCAAATTTTCGGGTAGTGTATCCAATTCGGTTGAAATTGTCAGTGGGATGGAATTCTGGTAAGGTGTGATACTCATCATCTGACTTGCCAGGAGACCATCCCACGATGACAAGCCTACTCTTAGAACGCCGTTCTGTCAATGGGGGCGCGATCCTCGCCGCCGCCCTGCAGGAAGCCCAGGAAGCCCTTCGCCGAGCCATCAGCCAGCGTTTGAGCAGCCAACTGGCCCAGGCCCTTGACCATTTGTTGGGCCGTTCCTCCCATGTGCGACGCTGTCACGTCCCTCCTTGGTTGGAACAGACAGGAAAATGCCTCCGCTGTGGTTCTCACCAGTGCCGTCGCTTTCGTCGCAACGGTAGTCGCATGCGCACCCTCATCACTCTCTGGGGCGATATCCGCCTGCGCCTCCCCCGCGTCCTCTGTATCTGCGGGGGGAGTGTGCGCCTCGCCTTCGATGAGTGGCCCACTCCCTACCAGCGTCTCAGCTCTCAGGTGGATCAGCAGATCCAACGCTGGGGGAGTCTCTGCTTGAGCTTGCGGCAGATGCAGGAGGAACTGAGGCACACCTTCATCGGTGCCTTGGGCCTGCGCACCCTCTTGGCTCGTCTCCACCAATGTCAGAACCTAGACCCCACTGCAGACCCCGCCGATGTGCCACCCATCCTACAGGTCGACGCCATCTGGCTCACCCAACTGCGCCCCACCGGAAAGGTACGCCGCGATGCCAAGGGGCGACGGCGGGCCGTCAAAGGCCGCTACAAACGTCCTCTCTTCATCGCCCTGGGTCTCTGGCCGGAAACGGGACGGTGTGAGATCCTGGCCTGGCAGTTGGGTACGGGGGAGACGGAAGCGGCCTGGACTACCTTCCTCAGCCAGTTGGAAGCACAAGGCATCCGCGGCGAAAAGGGCCTGGAACTCGTCATTCATGATGGCGGCGGGGGTCTCTGTGCTGCTTTACAGACCGTCCATTTCGCGGCTGCTGACCAACGTTGTCTCTTCCATAAGCTGCGTAATATCGCCCAGGCTATTCAACTGCCGGAAGGTCTCTCCCGCCAAGAACGGAAACGACGACGCAAGGCTATCTTGAAGGAGTTTCAGGCCATCTGGGAGGCCCGACGCTACCGCACCGCCTTGCGCCGTTACCTGCGGGTCTGCCGTCGCTATCGGCAGACGCAACCGGAGGCCGTGGCTACCCTGCGCCGAGATTTCCGAGCCACCTTGACCTACTATCAGCTGGAGAAGAAGCACCCCTCTTGGGCACGCCACTACCTCCGCACTATCAGCCATTTGGAACGATGCAACCGCAGGCTACGTCGTCGGATCCGTGCGGCAGGTGCTTATCACTCCGACCAGGGCATCCTTGCCATGATGGCTCAAGAGGCCACCCTCCTGCACGCAGCCCAGCCACCGCACAAACACCGTACATGATTTCAACCGATCACGGTACACTACCTTCAGGGCTTAGGTTTTAGCCAGCAGTTTGTTGCAGCGCTCGACACCTTCGTCAAATGCTTCCTTCAGCTTTTTCTGCCCAGCCCATACTTGGGAAATTGACAAAGTATATTCGTTGTGCAATTCGCCCAAGATGGTGGAGTAGGGCCATGGCGTAGCTACCTCAGCTTCCGCCTCATATACCTCATGTCCCCAGAATTTCTGCCAGCGGGGATCCTTATAG
>DAOUAJ010000392.1:0-8324 GCA_034433615.1 Anaerolineae bacterium
ACAGGCTTTCAGCCTGTCCAGACGGCTCAAGAATCCAAGAGGAGGTGCATGATGAAAAGCAAATGGACATTCCTGAGCAGCCTGCTGGCTGCGGTGTTGCTGGCCCTGGCCGTGGGGCCGGGGCAGGCCCAGGGGCCGCAACCGCTCCCCCTGTCAGGGCAGGGTGGGGGCCTTACCGCGGTGGGCATCACCATCCCCTACGCCGGCCGCCTGGACGACGCGGCCGGCCAGCCTGTCCCCGACGGGGCCTACAATTTCACCTTCACGTTGTACGGCGCGGAGACCGGCGGCGCGCCGCTATGGTCGGAGACCCAGGAAGGTGTGACGGTGCAGGGCGGCGCGTTCGTCGCCCTGCTGGGGAGTGTGAACGGCCTCCCCAAGGAGGTGCTGGACGGCGGCAAACGCTGGCTGGAGGTCGCCGTGCAGGGGCTTGACGAGGCCAACTTCACCACCCTGGCCCCACGCCAACGCCTGAGCGTCTCTTCGCCGGCTGCACCGATCAGCCCGGCCGCCGGTGCGGCCTGCCCCCATGATCACTGGGGAGAGACGTGGGAGGGGAGCAGTGGTTCCCTCTACCTGAATAATACTGCCAGCGGCAATCAGGTATGGCTTCCCGGGCCCCTATCTGGCATTATGGCTTCCGGCACTGCCTGGGGCGGCGTGTACGGTAAAAGCGACAACAACATCGGTGTCCTTGGCGAGAGCGTTAACTATTACGGTGGAGTGTTTCAGAGCAACCAAGACCAGCTCGATATGTACCTGGGTGGCAACGTGGGCCGGCTCAACTCCGATCCCTCCAACGAACATAGTCAACTGTACCTCTCCAGCAACGCCGACGTGATTGTCAAACTGGACAACGATGGCGGGGAGGACCACGCCTTCCGCATCAAGAACTCGGGCGGCAGCGATGTCTTCGCCGTCAACGAGGCCGGCGACATGTGGGCCGCGGGCTTGAAATCGGCCCTGGTGAAAACCGCCCATCACGGCCGGCGCCTGCTGTATGCTGTCGAGAGCCCTGAGGTCTGGTTCGAGGACTTGGGCACCGTCGTGCTTGTGGACGGAGAAGCGACGGTGGCCTTCGATCCCGTCTTCGCCGAGACGGTCAATCTGGAAGAGGCCTATCACGTCTTCGTGACGCCGCTGTGCCAGGAGCCGGTGCTGCTGTTCGTCACAGCCAAGAGTGCTGCCGGTTTCACGGTGCGAGGGGTGACGCTGGATGGCGAGCCGTCCCAATGTGGCTTTGACTACCGGGTCGTTGCCAGGCGGTTGGGCTACGAGGATATCCGCCTTGAGGCGGCAGAGTGGCAAGAGGGCGAATGATGAGGACACACACTCTTTCCCTTGCTGTCGTTGCCCTGCTCTGTCTGTTGCTCACCGGGCTTGTGGCAGCCCAATTGGGGGAGCCGGCGGCGCAGCACATCGTGGCGTCGGGTGTGGCCTCCGCTGAGGGTTACCGCCTGACCGGCCTGGTCTGGCAGGTGCAAGGCTCGGCGGCAGGCGGCGGCTACCTGCTGACGGTTCCGGCCAGCCCCCTGCTGCGGGGCAGCGGCTGCTGCTGCACTTACCTGCCCTGCGTGTTGCGCCATTTCCCGTAGTGGAGGTCCAGGTGTCCAGGTGACGGGCACTTTGAAGGTGCCCGTCACCTGGTTGGACGGCTCGCGAGGACAGGCAGTGCGTATAGACAGTCCCCCACCCCCCAGGCCGCCCCGCCCCTTCCCCCTTGCTCGGACGCCCCGTCTCTGGTATAATTTCCCTCATGAGCGCGCCCATCACTGCCAGGCTGAGTTTTGCCGACCCGGCCCACCAGCCGGCCGACGAAATCCCTGCCGCCCTCCACCGCGCCGAGTTGGCCCTCAATGCCGCCCGACAGACCGGCGATCCGGCGGCTCTGGCCGCAGCCCTGGTCAACGTCGCCCGGCTGCGCTTCCGGCTTGGCCAGTACGCCGCTGCCGCCGCACTGGCCGGCGAGGCAGCCGGCCTGGCCGCCGGCAATGCGCCCAGCCGCGCCGATGCCTGGCAGGTGCTGGCCAACTGCGCCGCCGAAACCGGCGCCCTGGCCGAGGCAGAAGCCCGCTACCGCTCCGCCGCCGACCTGGCCCGCGAGATCGGCTACCACTGGGCCCACGCAGCGGCCATGCACGGCCTGGCCACCGGCGTCTACCTCCCCCGCGGCCGGTTCACCCTGGTCCTGGCTGCCGAACAGCAGGTACGGGACATCGCCGCCAAACATGGACAGCCACAATGGCTCCTCTACCCACTGATCACCACCGCCCTGGTCTGCCAGTTGACCGGACAGCGCCCTCTCGCCCAGGCCGCACTCGACGAGGTGGCTCGCCTGGCCGCGCCCGGCTCAGTCGTGCACGGCTACCGCCTGTTCATCGCCGCCGCCCTGGCGCTGGACGAGGGCCGGCTCGAGGCGGGGCGCGACCTGCTGCTCCAGGTGCGCTCCATCGCCGAGACCAGCGGCGAGCCCTACCTGAACATCTCAGTCCGGCTGGGCCTGAGCCGCTTCCACCGCCTGGCCGGCGATGCTCCCGGCGCCCGCGCCTGGGCCGACGATGCCCTAACCTTTGCCCGGCGCGTCGGCTACCGCCACGAGCAGGGCAAGGCGCTGATCGAGCGGGGCTGCGCCACCTTGCTGCTCCCTGCAGGCGGTGACACCGCCGCCGAGACCGACCTCCTGACCGCCATTGAGATCCTGGGAGGGCTGGGTGCCGCCTTTGACCTGGCCCGCGCCCGCTTCCTGCTGGCCGCCCTGCTCCACCACCAGGGCCGCCTCGAAGCAGCCGCTGCCTGGATCGAGGCGGCCCGAGCCATCGTCGAAGGCGGCTATGCCTTCCTCCTGGAACAGGAACGGGCGCTGGCCTTTCCCCTCCTGGCCGCCTACAAGGCCAGCCCCGATCCGGTCCTGGCCCGCTCTTGTGCGCTCCTCCTGGAGCATCTCGGGCGCGTACCGCCCCCTGCCCTGCGCATCCTGACCCTGGGACGCTGGGAGGTGTGGCAAGGCGCACACCGTGTCCCCAAGCGTGCCTTGCACCAGCGGCGGGCCGGTGAGTTGTTGGCTCTACTGCTGCTCGCCCCTGGCTGCTGCCTGTCCTTCGACCAGGTGGCCGAGGCGCTCTTCCCCGAGCGGGAACCGGCCGCCGCCCAGGTGCTCTTTCACCACGCCACCTCAGCCCTCCGCCGCGCCCTGGAGCCGGACCTGCCGGACAAGTTCCCCTCTCGCTACCTGGAGGTGGAGGAGGGGCAGGTGACGCTCCTTCTGCCGCCCGGCTCCTGGTTCGACCTGGAAGTGTTCGAGGCCCACTGCCGCCGCGCCGAATGGGAAGAGGCCCTGGCCCTCTGGGGTGGCGACCTGCTGCCCGATTATCGCTACGCCGACTGGGCCCTGGCGGCGCGCGAGCGGTTCACCTGCCTGTACCAGCGTGCCCTGCTGGCCGCCGGCGAGGACCGGCTGGCCCAAGGCCACTTTGAAGCCGCCCTCGACGCCTCCCGCCGCCTCCTGGCCGTTGAGCCCTGGCATGAGCAGGCCGTCCTGCTGGGCATGCGTGCCTGCATCGCCCTCCACGATCTGTCCGGCGCCCGGCGGCTCTATCTCAAACTGGAAAAAACGCTACACGAGGAGCTGGACACCACCCCCCAGCCCGAACTCCAGGCTCTCTACCGCTCTCTTACCCCGCCCAGAATGACCGAATGACCAATGACCAAGGCACAATGTGGTCATTGGGCATTTGCTGAGTGGCAGTCTTGTGGCAGTCCCATCTGCTTGAATAGGAGCAGTGGGAGTCGTCAGCGTTTTGTCCTGGCCCGCCATGGAGGCTTCATGCGTACCATCCAGACCTTTATCCTGCGGCTACTGATCGACCCTGATGAGCCGGGGACGCTGCGCGGCGCACTTCAGCTTGTGCCAGAGGGGGATAGCCGGCCTTTCGTCGGCGAGCGGGAGTTGCTGGCCGTGTTGCATCGGCTGGTTACGCCAATTGATGATACAACTTCTGCCGGCAAGAGAACGGATGAAATGGCTTGAAATCGGACAGGGGGTAGTGAGATGGGTGTTCAGAAGACAAACAAACGGCAACTGATCGGCCTTTCGGCAGGCTCAGAGCTTGCCCTGAGCGGGGTGAAGGGGCAGGCTCTGGGGCTGAGCCTGGCGCTGGCCGCGCTCCTGCTCCTGGTCCTGGGTCTCACCGCGACGAGCACCGGCCTGGCCGCGCACTCTGAGCGGCTCCGCACCGACCTGCAGAATTGTGTGCCCGGCCCCCACAGCGGCCCGCTCGTCGTCAGCCAGACCTGGTGCCTGGCCGACAGCCCCCACATCCTGAACGGCGACGTCACGGTCAACGCCGGCGTCGTCCTGACCATTGAAGCCGGGGTGACGGTGAAGGCCGGTGACAACATTGAGCTCAAGATGCTAGGCCGCCTGGAAGCGATAGGCACAGTTACCCAACCGATCACCCTTACCTCGGTGACCGACAGCGGGCCGTGGCAGTGGGCCGGCCTGCTGTTCGACGGCGCCTCGGCCGGCGGCGACCTGGAGCACGTGACGGTGCGCTACAGCGGCGACGGCAACAGCCTGGGGCTCAACGCCTCGGCTGTCCTGGTGCGCAACGTGGCGCCCGGCCAGGTGCGCATCGCGGCCAGCCGGGTGGTGGACAACCGCAAGGGCCTGTGGCTGATCGACAGCCACACCACCGTCAGCGACACGCTGTTCAGCGGTGTGGCCGACGCCAACCAGTATCCGCTGGAGATCCAGGGCGCCAGCAGCGTCGTCACCCTGACGGCCAACACCTTCACCGCCAACCCCCGCAACCGGGTGCTGCTCCAACCAGGGGCGATGATGGGCGCGGACGCGACACTCGTTCCCCAGATCGGGCTGGATGGCTACGAGCTGGCTGGCGATTTCACCGTGCCGGCCGGCAGAACACTTGCCGTCGCCCCCGGCGTGACGGTGATGGCTGACAACAGCCGCGAGTTGCTGGTCCAGGGGCACCTGGAGGCGCTAGGCACGCCAACGCAGCCGGTTACCTTTACCTCGGTGGCAGACAGCGGGGCGCAGCAGTGGACCGGCCTGGCCTTCGATGGCGGCACCGGCCACCTGAACTACACCACCGTGCGCTACGGCGGAGGTGGTAACAGCCTTGGGCTGGCGGCCGCAGGCGTCGTCGCCCGGAACGTGACCGCCGGGGAGGTGCTTCTGGAACACTCCTCCTTGATCACCTCCTGCGGCTTTGTTGCCCAGGACAGCCACATGAGCTTCATCTCCTCCACCCTCTCCGGCAACGGCGGTGAAGCGTGTAGCAATGTCCAGGGCATGCATTTGAAAGGCTCCGGCACCGTCTTTACCATGACCCACAGCCTTTTCCAGAACAATGAGGGCGGTATCCTCTTCTGGCTTGGCGACGCCAGGGCTACGTTCGACCACAACCGCTTCATTGGCAACGGTGACGACCTATTTCCTGTGCTGAGTGTATCCAGCGCCAGCCCCGTCATCACCCTGACCCATAACCTGTTCCAGGGCAACGCTGGCGGTTTGAGATACACCGAGGGCGATGGAAAAGTCACTCTGATCAACAATGTCTTCATCGCCCAATCGACCTACCCGGCGCTAATGATCGCGACCCACCTGACCGCTATCCACAACACCTTTGCCCATAACCGGGGCCAGGAGTGCGACCCCTACTGGTGCAAACAGGAAGCCATCTGGATCGCCTCCGATCACTACCCCGAACCTTATCGGGTCGTGTTCACCAACACCATCATCGCCGACCACATCACGGGCATAGTGCTGTGCCGCGGCCCCCTCCAGATGGACAATACCCTGTGGTACAGCAACACCGTGAACGTGTTACTCGATGCTTCCGGCTGCGGGGGTGGCGTGCTCACCGAAACTGGCCACCTGGAAGGTCCGGCGGCCTTTGCCGGCGATGGTTATCACCTCACCTGCGGCTCGGTCGCGCTGCAGGCGGGGGTAGATGCCGGGGTGGGTGATGACATTGACGGCGAAGCCCGCCCGCAGCCGGCCGGCACCATGCCTGACCTGGGGGCCGACGAATCCCCCTGCGCTGTGGCGGGTGAGTTCACTGCCGTCAAAAGCGCCCTGCCGCCGCAGTGGGTCGTCTCTCCCGATCCCGGGGCCCCCGGCGGCTACCAGGGGTACCTGCGCCAGCGCTACATGGTCAACTATCACTACCACAGCTCCCCTGCTGTTTTGCCGCCTCTCGACGTAGCCGTGACCGACACGCTGCCGGCAGAGCTGACCTTTGTCGCCGAAGATCACCAGCCGGCCATGGACTTTTCTCAGCAGGGCCAGCAGTTCACCTGGCAGACGTTGTCGCCCGTCCAGGAGGGTGAGTTCGGCTGGATCTGGATGGAAGGGGTGGATGAGGACCCCCTGGCGGGCGAAAGCCTGGTCAACACCGCCGAGCTGCAGGCGGGTGATTGGCATTTCGCTCTGGAGGCCAGCAGCCAGGTGCCGCTCTTTGCCCCGTTTCTGATCTCGCCGCAGAACGGCGAGACCTGTATTGGCCCGGTGCTGGTGCGCGGCCTGGCCCAGCCGGGCGTCACGGTGCAGGTTTTGGACGCCGCCAACAGCGTCATCACCGAGACGGTGGCCGACGCTGGCGGCGCTTTCACCGCCACTTTTTTCTATCCCAGCGATGCCACGTGGGTCATCAAGGCGCGGGCCTGCGCCGGCGGCCCATGCAGCGCCAGCAGCCAGCCGGTCACGCTCACGCCGCAGCAGAGTTTCTTGTGCCCGCAGACCACCTCCTGGGAGGTGGGGGACTATAGCTTCTGGTTTCGGGACCAGAGCGGTTGGCTGAGCACGCAGGACTTTCTCCTGCCCACCATCGCTGCCTACAATCTTACCACCACCTTGCGGGTCGTGATCAGCACCCACTGGCTGGACCTCCCCCTGGGCCGGGGCCAGTCGTGCAGCGACCCCTTGGTCTGGGCGACCTACGACGGGCAGGGGGCCATCCTGATTGACAAGCGGCAGATCAACGACTGGAATATCATGTGGGAGTTTGCCCCCTATTATGGCCTCCAAAACCCGCGCGAGGTCTGTATCAAGGCCTGGTGCGACGACCCCTACACCTACGAGGAGACGATCTGCGGCAAGCGGTTGGTCGATCCCGATGGCTACATCTTTGACGTCACCAAGGGTCTCGACGTAGGCGTGACCACCGTGCCCGGGGTGACCGTCACCTGCATGATGTCCTCCACCGAGTGGGGCGGCTGGGTGCCCTGGCCGGCCCACTGGTACATGCAAAAGAACCCCCAGGTAACCGGCGACGACGGCTATTTTGCCTTCTTCACCCCGCCCGGCCACTACTACGTCCAGGTGGAGGGCCTTCCCGGCTATCAGGCGTGGCGCAGCCCGGCCGTCGAGGTGATCTCGGAGATCGTGCACGTCAACGTGCCCTACACCCCCTGGCCGGCGGGGGAGGCAGCCCAGGTCATCCTCACGCCCGACGGCCCGGATCCGCAGGTGATCACCGTGCCGGCGGGCAGCAGCGTCGAATGGCTCTCGACGCTGAGGGCAACGGACGACGCCGATGACCTGGTGCGCTGGACCGAGAACCCGATCCTGCGGCCGTTGAGCGCCCTGGACCCCATCAGCCACACGCTGGGCTGGGACGGCGGGATGCTGGCGCCGGGCCGCGTCTACCGGCGGCAGTTCCCCGTGCCGGGCAGTTATGCCTACAGTGACGGGGCCGGGCACAGCGGGACGGTCGTGGTCCGGGGATACGTCTACCTGCCGCTGGTGGTGTGCAGCTATCGGCCGTAGAGTTTCACATGGCAAAAGGAGGTTTCTTATGGAGTGCCCACCAGGCAAGTGGATCTGTCGTTGCATTGGGATTGTCCTGATGGTAGGCTCCGTCCTGGCGCTATCGGTGGCCGCCGCCGCCACCGCTGGCGCCCCCGGCTGGATGCAGAGCGGCGCCAGCGGCTTTGGCCAGCCCGATACATCGGCACCCTCAACTTGGTGGATGGCAGCCAGGTCTGGCGGCGGCTGCACCTGACCCACCTGCCGCTAGTGTTCAAAGACTACGTTTCTTCGGGCAATCTGGGTTCCAGGCCCTGAGAGACCAAGACCCTTGAGGTCTACCCATTATGGCTAAAGAATCCATCGAAGCCTTATCTGCGAGATCGCGCCCGCGCCATCTTACGAGTCGCAGATGGGGAACCAGGTAGCCAAGATGCTACGAACACCTGTGGATCGGCACAAAGCCAGGGCCGAGCGCATCCCCGACCCAGGGCAGCGGCGCACCTATTTGGAGTCCCCCATCCACGATCCGTGATGGGGCCTGGCCCTCGCCCCT
>DAOUAJ010000393.1:0-4276 GCA_034433615.1 Anaerolineae bacterium
GCGCGGCGGAACAAGCGGGCGATTGGGATGGCGGAGTTTGAGGAGGCGATCGAGCGGGTGGTGGCGGGGCCGGAGCGGCGGAGCCGCCTGATCTCCGAGGAGGAGAAACGGATCATCGCTTATCACGAGGCCGGCCACGCTTTGGTCATGAAGATGTTGCCTAATGCCAACAAGGTGCACAAGATCTCCATCGTCTCGCGTGGCATGGCTTTGGGTTACACCATGCCTCTGCCAGAAGAAGATCGCGTGCTAAACACCCGTAATAAGTACCGTGACGAGCTGGCGGGATTGCTGGGTGGCCGTGTGGCCGAGGAGATCGTCTTCGGTGATGTAACCACTGGTGCTTCTAATGATCTGGAGCGGGTCACCCGGCTGGCCCGCAAGATGGTTACCGAGTTTGGTATGAGTGAGAAGCTGGGACCGATACAATTTGGCCAGAAGGAAGAGCTGATCTTCCTGGGCCGAGAGATCGGCGAGCAGCGTAACTACTCGGAAGAAGTTGCTCAGGAGATTGACGCGGAAGTCCATCGGCTTGTGGAGGAAGCTCATGAGCGGGCGCGTGCCATTCTCACCGTTTATCGTCATAAGTTGGAAGAAATCGCTCAACGCCTGATGAGTGAGGAGACCATTGAGGCTGCAGAGTTCGAGGCCATGGTTGCCTGATGACCGCAGTTGCTCTGGCTGAGTCCACCTGGTCATCTGTGATCAGGTGGACTTTTCTATGACATGAGTTAAACATCATGCAGAGAGAGGAGGATTTGGAGCCATGGTGCCGACTCCACTCATCATGACCAAAGTGTTGTTACCCAAACTGCGACCCGACCTGCTGCGTCGCCCTCGACTGGTTAACTTTATCCACGCCCACATTGAGCGCAAACTCATTCTGATCTCGGCCTCTGCCGGTTATGGCAAAACGGCACTTTTGGTTGATTATGCTCACGATACAGACCTGCCGGTCTGCTGGTATACCCTGTCCCCCTCGGATAATGACCCTCGTCTTTTTCTGGAATACCTGATCACCAGCATTCGCCAGCGCTTCCCCGACTTTGGTTCTCGCACATTGGCCCTGCTGCGCGAGAGCATGGGGGGTAATCTGGAGCCCACAGTCAACACGTTGATCAACGAGATTCAGGAACAGATTCGAGATTATTTTGTCATCATCCTGGATGACTACCAGGAAGTGGAAGACAATGTACACGTTAACGCGATCATGGATCGCGTGCTCCAGTATTTACCAGAGAACTGCCACATTATCATATCTGGGCGCACCCTGCCTCGCCATCTCTCACTCACTACTTTGACGGCCAAGCAACAAGCCGCTGGCCTGGGTGTCAACGACCTGCGCTTCACCCCTGCCGAAATTCGGGCGTTAGCCCAACAGAACTACCGGATCACGCTGACCGACGAGCAGGCAGCCGAGTTAGCTGCCCGCAGCGAAGGGTGGATTACGGGGATTCTCCTCACCACGCACACCATGTGGCAGGGATTGTTCCAATCATTGATCCGTACACAAGACACAGGTGGCCAGGTATTTGAATACCTGGCTGGCGAAGTTTTTCGCCAGCAACATGAAGAGATTCAGCACTTTCTCCTGTCCACAGCCATCCTGCCTGAACTAACCCCGTCCTTATGCGATGCCTTGGTAGAGACCCGCAACAGTGCGACCATGCTCAGCACCCTGGAATCCCGTAACCTGTTCATCAGCCGCCTGGAAGGTCCAGAGCCCTGGTTCCGCTATCACCAACTCTTTCGCGAGTTTCTGGAGCAGAAGCTACACACCGAGTTTCCTGACCGCTACCGGCAATTGCATCAACGAGCCGGCTATCTGGCTCAAGCAGATGGCCGATGGGATGCTGCCATCTATCACTTTAACGCGGCAGAGCAGCCTGATTTAGCAGCAGAGGTTATTGAACAGGTTGCCTCTGATATCTATGATCACGGCCAATGGCGTACGTTGACACGTTGGATAGGCACCCTTCCACAGCGGGTGCAGGACCGTCATCCTATGCTCAAGCTATGGCGAGCCAAAATCTATGCTGAGATGGAAGATCTGGATCAGGCCCTACGCCTGCTAGATGAAGTGTGCGACAAGTTCAAAGCAGCTAACAATCCGGACCAGTTGGCTCGCGCGTTGATCGAGCGAGGAAATGTGCGTCGGCTGACGGGGGATCACGCGGGTGCCATCGCCGATTGTGAAGCGGCCCTGAGCATGAGCGGACAGGTAGACACATCAACCATTTCCATCGCTCACCGTCTGATCGGCACCTGCTATGGACAGCGCGGTGAGCTTATGGCCGCTGCGCGAGAGCTAGAAGAATCGCTGCGTCTATCCCGTGAGACGCGTGATCGCCGCAACGAGGCCTGCTTGTACCAGGATTTGGGCACGATCTATGAGATGGTCGGTGACATCAATCGCTCGATCGGCTATTTTCAACAGGCGCTCCGCTATTGGGAAGCGGTGGACAGGCCGTGGGCCTTGGCCAACACGCTGAACAGCATCGGGGTCAGCCATTATTACCGGGGCGAATACGATAAGGCACAAGAGACGCTGAAGCAGGCGCTGGACAAGGCGCGCGAGGCAGGCTATGTCCGCATTGGGGCGTACATTCTGGCTGGTCTGGGGGACCTCTACAGAGACCTGGAGCGCCTCGACGAGGCCGTTCAAGCTTATCGTGAGGGCCTGGAGATCGCCCAGCAGATCAACGAAGCTATGATCAATGTATACATCCTGGCTGCTCTGGGCGATGTGTACCGCATGAAGGGGCAGAGGCAGCAGGCCCAAGAATTATTACAGCGGGCTCTCTTCCTGGCTGAACAGCACAACTCCGGATATGAGATTGGCCTTTGTAAACTTGGCCTGGGTATTCTGGCCTGCGATGAGGGTAACAAGCCTGGAGCCAGCCATTATCTAGAGCAAGCTCGCGCCTTGTTTGAGAGTGGTGGTGCGCAGCGGGAGATGGCACGAACGGAATTACAACTCGCCTATCTCCACTTCATTGGCCAGGATATGCCGCAGACCCTGTCGCACCTGGTTCATGCCCTGGATATTGCTGACCGGATTGGTTGTGATCAATTCATGATGATTGACGGTGTCAGACTGCTTCCGCTCTACAGCTACGCCCTGCGACGACGAATCGGTGTCACCCGGCTGCGCCGAGTGCGTGATCGCATTCAAGCTATCTGTCAGGAGCAGAAGCAAGCCATCCGTCACGTTCCAGTCCAGCCGGGGCCCCAAGAGCTGCATCTACAGGCCTTCGCCCTCGGCCCTTCTCGGGTCTTTAAGGATGGCCGCCTGTTAGGGCGTTCAGACTGGGGTTCGATGGTCACCAAGGAGATGTTCTTCTATTTGCTTGAGCAGCGTCAGCCCCTGTTGAAGGAGCAGATCATTGACGTCTTTTGGCCAGAGGTGAGCGAAGCGCGCGCGAACAGCAACTTTCATTCGACCACTTATCGTCTTCGACGAGCCATTGCCCCTAATGCTCTCTTGTACGAGGACGGGCTCTACCGGTTAAATCCAGACTTGGAACTCTGGTATGACGTCGAGGTCTTCCAGGATCTGATCGCGCGCGTAGGTCAACAAGACCTGCCACTGGAACAGCAGGAACGGCTGCTCGAAGAGGCGATCGGGATGTATCGGGGCAACTTCATGGCGGAATGTTATTCCGATTGGTGCATTCCACAGCGCGAGGCACTCAGAGAGATTTATTTGGAGGCTTTACTACAACTGGGCCACATTCGAGCAGCTAAAGAAGACCTGGACGAAGCCATCGAACTGTTCCAGGCAGCTCTGAAATTGGATGACATCCGGGAAGAGATTTACGCGCTGCTCATGCGAATGTGCGCCCTGAAAGGCGATCGCGATGGCGTCACCCGCTGGTACCTGCGTTGTCAGGAAGTCCTCCGAGACGAGTTAGGCGTGTCTCCCCTGCCAGAGACCACTCGACTTTACCAGCAGTTGACAGGGCGAGCTTGAATCGTGAATAACGTAGACTGGGTTGCAAAATCCTGTCAGTATTCTGTGAGTGCATTGGTACATAATGAAGGTAATGTTGATCATCTCGCTCGCTCGAATCGTCCTGGTGGGAGGCACTCCAATGAAAGGCTTATACTGGAAAATCATCTGGGTTCTAATCACCATGCTCGCACTGGTTGCAGCCAGCGGGGCGCCGTCGAGCTTTTGCGGCACTGCTTGCTGAGCATCGGCGGCCAAAGTGACCGTTTATATGCATCGTTGCCGGCGCTGAAGGAGAACATCCGTGAGGGCGTGGGGTCGGCC
>DAOUAJ010000394.1:0-4606 GCA_034433615.1 Anaerolineae bacterium
TAGCGCTCGCTCAGCCAGCGCTCCACCAGCCGGCCATCGTCTACCCCCTCTAGATGCGACTCCACCAGCCAGATGGTGTCGAACCGGGCCATCCCCTCCAGTGGCGGGGCCACCTGCGTCGGATCACCCAGCCGGCCTCCAAAGGGAAAGTACACAGGCCGATCGCCCCGGTAGTAGCGCAGAAAGGGGATACGCATGTAATCCACGTGCACCAGGATGGCGTCGTTGGGGCCGGCGTGAGCTTCGATATAGCGCGCCGCCGCCCGCCAGTCCTCGCGGCGCGTCTCCGGCCGCCAGTTCCACGGCAGGGCGACCATCTGAATCGCCAGCAGCACGGCCATGAGAAAACTCCCGAATAACACGTTTGGGGAGGCACGGAGGGGACCCCCTCCGTAGAGATCCTTTTTTCCCGCCCTTGCCCGCCTCTTCTCAGCCTGATAGGGAAGGCTAAAGTTGAACGAAGGGTTTTCGGGAGGGACAACCCCTCCAGACCTCCTCAAAGGCTGCAGGAGCGAGGCGATCGCCACACCCCACGCCATACAGAGAAACGGCACCAGGAATAGCCAGTAGCGCGGCTCGGCGAAAACGCTGACATCGCGGGCCAGAAGCACATTGCCCAATAGCCAGGGGACGAGGAGGGCGGAGGCGAGCCCGGCCCCCACTTCTCCCCCCGAACCCCCCTCCTCTCTCCCCAATTTGGGAGAGAGGAAGGGGACTGGGGGTAGAGTGAGGGCCATTCTGACCACCAGCGCGACCGCCCCTGCGATCACCGCCAGATCCCCCCACGTGTCCAGGGGCGCTTTATAGGCCAGAAACGCGTGGCCCAGCCGCCACAGGGTCTCGCCCACGCCAGCGAAGGCGCGGCCAGGCGTGGCCTCATGGCCGCTCACCTCCCATGCCCGCCAAAGCAACGGCAGCGCGCCCAGTGCCGTGAACGCCATCGCGCTGCTGCCCGCGATGGCCAGCCACCGCCCACGCCGCCGATCACCGATCCGCCATGCCCGCGTCAGCCCGATCAGCCACCACAGCCCGGCCACCGGCAACAGCAGCGCGTTGAACAGGTAGGCGTAGACGCCGGCCAGCGTCGCCACCACAAATACGGCCCATGCCCACCAGGGCCCTTCGTCCATCGCTCGCGCCAGCCCCCACAGTCCGAACAGAGCCAGCGTGGCCGCAGGCATGAACATGCGCGCCTCTTGCGAGTACCAGACCAAGAACGGGTTCAGGGCCAGGAACAGCGCGGCAAGGCCGCCGGCGACGCGCCCTCCCCATCGGCTCGCCAGGGCGTAGACGGGAAACACGGCCAGCGCGCCCATCAGCGCCCCCAGCGAGCGCACCGAGGCATCGCCAGGGCCGAAGGCCAGAGTCCAGGCGCGCAGCAACAGGTAATACACCGGCGGGTGTTTGTCCAGCGTCAACCCCAAGCCCACGCGCACGATCTCGGCGGCCGGGCGACCGGCCCAGTAGGCGCTCATCGCCTCGTCGAACCACAGGCTGTGATACGTGAGCCGCCACAGGCGAACGGCCAGAGCCAGACAGAAGATGACGGACAACGGACGACGGGCGAAAACAAACCATCCTCCGTCTTTCGTCCATCTGTTGCCCGGCAAGGCATGAAGGATCACCGTGCAGTTACCCCAACCGGACCCAGAATCACACGATCGGAAAGGCTCCCATCTGCCTCTCGCACCGGCAATCGTTCGCCGTCGGCCTTGTAGAAGCCGATCTCCACCGCGTATGGGCCCGGCGACAGCTCTCGTGGGAGGCGTAGCTGATACTCATCCACAATCCACTGGCCTGGCTGCCAACGATCGGTCGGGTACGAGCCGCCGCCGGGCCGGCTGTCGGCAGCGATCAGGGCGCGCGTCGGGCTTCTCAGATCCAGCAGGTGGACAAAGGTGGTCCAGTCATCCGAGGGGGATGGATCCTCTACAGCCCACAGCAATCGCACGTAGAGGACATCGCCCGGACGGTGCTCTGACGGCAGCAAGCTATAGGAGATCAGGGTGACGCCAGGCCAGCGGGCGTTGACCGTCTTCTCGGTCACCGGGCGAGGCGCCGTGTTGGCCGGCACCAGGTAATGGCGGGCGTAAACCCTCCCCGCCCGATCGCGGAAGTCACGGACCACCACGACGTCAGGGAAGAGATCGCGGATCAACATCGGCGTGCGAAAGTCCTCGTGCTCGATCACCAGATAGTGCTGCGGCGTGGGAGCCTCCGGCCGGAACGGGAAGATCACCCGGCCGTCGAAGGTGACGGGCGGAGGGCGATCGCGCCAGACAAAGGCCAAGGTCGCATAGGTCGCCGGGCGCGGCGTCAGATACACCAGCTCGCCCTCGGGGAACCTGGCTGCATAGCGGCCCACGTCCCACAGCCCCACATCGTAGGCATAGTAGAGATCGGGCAACGCGCCCCAGCGGATGAAGTAATCGCGCACCGTGAGGCCGAGGCTGCCCAGGAAAGTGATGGGTACGAGGCCGGCCATGAAGACGAGCGGCAGCCTGCGCCATGATCGGGATGAGCGATCAGCGAGCGCGTCATGCCAAACCCAGGCAGCGCCCAGGCCGATCAGCAGCGAGGCCGCCGGCGCGGCCCCGATGGAGCGGCGAAAGTGAGGGGCGAATTCGCTGAACACCGTGGTCAGCGTCATCACGATGATCCACCACAGCGGCAATGCGAAGGCCGGGCGACGCCAGCGCGCCAGCGCCGCCCCGATCCCCATGTAAAACCAAAGGGCGATCCACCCATCCAGCGCCGGACGGCCCGGCAGATTCGAGCGGGGGTCCATGTCCCCGGCGATGCTGAACATCTCCAGCGTGCGCAGGAGGTTATCTCCCAATGAGCCCGTGGCTCGCCCCGGCATCACCGCGATCTGGGTCGAGCGCAGCAGGAGCAGATCGGGATGGCGAGCCCAGTGCACGGCCAGCGGCGCGAAGACCAGCGCGGCTACGGCCAGGCTGAGCGCCACGCCCCGCCAGCGCGCCTGGAAACGGGGACACTCGAACAGCCCCCGCGCGATGAGTACCAGCGCGTAGAGAGGGGGGATCAGCCGGCCGGCCGGGTAGGTGTACGGCCCCAGCCCGACCGCGAGGCCCGCCACGATGAAGGCCCAGGTCTCGCCGGTGCGCATCCCACGCCAGGACGCCCAGAGCGCCAGGCACAGCACCAGCGGCACCAGGATCGGCTCGATCCCCACGCGGCTGAAGGTGAGATGCCAGTACGAGATGCCCAGCGCCAGCGCGGCCAGCAAGGCTGTGCCTGGCGGCGCGCCGTCCCGCTCCAGCTCGCGGCCGAGCGCGTAGAGCGCGGGCACGGTCAGGCTGCCGACGACGGCGGCGACGGCTCGTTGCACCGTGGGCGTGGCCCCGGCCAGGGAGAAGGCGAGAGAGGTCAGGTAGATGAAAGCCGGCTCCACGCCGAAGTTGCCGGGGAAGAAGATGGGGTGATAGCCGGGCAGGGTGAGCACCTTCCAGGCTTCCAGCCCCTCGAACGCCTCGTCGAAGTGATAGCCAGGCGGTATGCGGTCGAGCGCCCAGAAACGCAGCCAGGGCGCCCCCAGCGTGATCAGGAGCGGCCACAGCCACGGCCGGGCAAGTTGTGCGGTCAAGCAAGGGGGGGATTGGGATGGCATCAACGGCAGTATACCACACCGGTCATACTGCCGCCAAGCGGGGTCAAGTCAACCTCATGTTCAGAATGTTGTGCTGCCTGCCCTGGACCCTGGCCTAAAATGGGCGGAAGGCAATAAGGCAACCCTGGACTGCCCAGGGCAGGCAAGGCAACAAGGGACGAGGGGGTATCTTCATCCGCTGTGGCGCTGCGCCCGGCATGAACAACTGTCTTGAGCCGCTGGGCAGGCTAAGGAAACCCATCGTTTGGACAAAGCCTCTCATTATCTTGTGCCTGCAAGGCCTTCTCTATCCCTCAGTTGGTGCCAGGGCTCGGCCATCTAGCACCCGCCACACTCCTAACTCCCGGGCCCGCTGCAAAGCCTCCGGAGTGAACCACTCTCCCGCTACAACTGCCATAGAGGGTCGCGCCAGGGCCCGGTTCAACAGTGTTGCCCGCTTCGCTGCTCGCTCTACATCACCTTCACCGAGTCCCACCGAAACTTCCACTGCCAGGTATGTTTCCACGTCGTCTTCCCAGCGTCGCCCCCGCAACACCAGATCGCTTTCCAGGAGCTCTTTTCGTTCTGCTCGCGAGATGGTTCCCTCTGCCACAGCCTCGTCCAGCAATGTGGCCAGCTCCCAATCGGACAACACGCGGATTCGGTGAAGGAGGTCGTCAAAGTAGGACGTAGCCCGTTCTCGATAGCGGCGTTCAAGCTCTCTGCCCTTGAGAGCTCCCACCTCATCGGTGAGCCGATCCACCCGCTTGGTCAGGGTTTCTAACGCCTCGACCATAGTCTGGACCCGTTCCTCGGTGCGTCGCTGAGCCTCAGCCAGGGCATCGAGCCGTTCCTCAGTACGTCGCTGAGCCTCAGCCAGGGCATCGAGCCGTTCCTCGGTGCGCCGCTGAGCTTCGGCCAGAGCTTCGAGCCGTTCCTCGGTGCGTTGCTGAGCCTCAGCCAGGGCATCGAGCCGTTCCTCAGTACGTCGCTGAG
>DAOUAJ010000395.1:0-2809 GCA_034433615.1 Anaerolineae bacterium
GATCGTACCGCCAATATCCACGTGCCCATCGGCAAGGCAAGCTTTGGGACTCAGCAGTTGTTGGAGAACATGGCGGCTTTGATGGATGCGCTCAATCGAGCCAAACCAGCCGGGGTCAAAGGGGCTTATATCCGCAAGATGTATCTGACAGCCACGATGGCTCCCAGCATCAAAGTTGACCCGGCGCAGGCTGCCGTCATGCGCGTTGCCTGATGCAGGTTTCACACAACAACATATAGCGCTGAAGACAGCAGGTGCGAGGAGGTTCGCTTAATCCCGACCGGGGCCTGCCGAGGCGGAAGTTCAAGATCTTCATCCCCTGGCCTGACTGCTGGGTCAGGGTGGCCTGGCACAGAGAACAGGCTTGATGCACAGGATGAAGACCTTCCTGAGCCTTCGCGTCGGCCGGCGCGAAGGCTTTTTTGTTCTTTCGCCTGACCTTGCACCCTTCGTTTCCCTGGCCCCTGGCCCCTCTGACGAGGACAGGCTGCACCCTGGCCTGCACGACGTCCAGGGCAGGCAGCGGCTCAGAGAGGCCCTCTAAGACTGCTGGCAGTTAGAAACCGCGCCTACGCTGGCGAAGCACGCCCTGAGCGAAGCCGAAGGGTCGGCCTCCGCCGACTGGAATCTGGCCCACGTAGGTGGGCTTCGCAGGCGTTGCTGCGACTTCCAGTCGTGCCGTCCAGCTCGTTGTCCTCGCTGCCTGTACTCCGAAGGAGTGTTCAGAGGACCGGGCAGGCGCGGAAGGGTGGCTGTAGATCGCTCGTGGCGGAGGACACTCCGCCATCACACCGGGGACTCTCGTCCCCTCTGAGCAAAAATATTAATACGAGGAGGTGAATCCACTTGGCCATCACCCGACAGAAGAAGCAAGAACTGATTGCCGACTACCTGGCCAAAATCAGCCAGGCTGAATTGCTGGTCATTACCGATTATCGGGGCTTGACCACGAAGCAGATGCAAGAGTTACGGCGCTCGCTGGCCCCATTGGGCGCTTCGTTTCAGGTGATCAAGAACACGCTGCTCCGCTTGGCTTTACAACAGGCCAGGAGACCGATCCCGGAGCAACTGTTAGAGGGGCCAACGGCTGTCGGCTACTGCTTTGGCGACGTGGCAGCCGCCACCAGGGCGATGAACGACTTCGCTCGTTCCTCTGGCGTCTTGCAGATCCGAGGTGGCCTGCTTAGCCACCAGATCCTTGACGCCGAAGCCGTACGCGCTGTGGCCACTCTGCCTCCGCGCGAGGTATTGATCGCTCAGATGTTGACAGGTATGCAGGGGCCGATCAGTGGCCTTGTCAACGTGTTGGGCGGAACGCTGCGCGGCCTGATCAACGTGTTGGACGCGCGCCGTCGTCAGTTGGAAGAAGCTGCCACATGACAGGCTGCCGCTCTCCCGAGGGGCCCACAGGGGTGGATTTTCGCACCGGCAGGCTATCGCCTGCCCAGAGAGCGCCAGGGGGAGGTCTGCGAGGGAGTCCCCCTCCAGAAAACCCTTTTCCAGCCCTTTACCTGCTTCCTCTCAGCTTGAGGCTTCCCACTGAGGCTAAGCAAGGGCAGGTAGAAGGCTAAACAGTTATCAAACCTTAAGGAGGATTTTACCTATGACGAAAGATGAAATCATCAGCGCCATCGAGAAAATGACGGTGCTGGAGTTGGCCGAATTGGTTAAGGCACTGGAGCAGCGGTTTGGCGTGAGCGCGGCTACGCCTGTGATGGCGACCGTGAACGCTGCGCCCACCGCGGCCGCTACGGCCGTCGCCGAGCCGGTGGAGGAGAAGACAGAGTTTGATGTCATCCTCAAGGAGATCGGCGCCAAGAAGATCAACGTCATCAAGGCCGTACGCCAGATCACTAACCTGGGCTTGAAGGAAGCCAAAGACCTGGTCGAGAGCGCGCCTACTCCGGTGTTGCAGGCTGCTCCTAAGGAGGCCGCGGAAGAGGCCAGGAAGCTCCTGGAAGCCGAAGGCGCCGTGGTCGAGATCAAGTAGGGGCCCTTCAGTTTCAGGGAGCACAAAGGCGGGGCACGTGGGCTGCCCATATGCCCCGCCTCGTGTTCCTTGCTGTAGTGGGTCGTCGCCGCTCTACACGTTATTGCACAGCGGGCATCCTGGCCGTGGCCGGATGGTGCGGTGTCCGTCCGGCCCCTGATCCAGGAACACCTCTTTGTAGTTCCACGGCCGCGGCCGCGCCATCAGCAGCGAGTCCACCGCATACAGCGCGATCCCGGCCACGATCTTGAGGATCTCGATGGACGCCCCGGCGCAGCCGTGCACCCGCCGGTCCTCCCCGGCGTCGGGGAAGAGGCAGAGGAAGCACGGCTCCCATGCGGAATGCGGAGTGCGGAGTGCGGAATATTCCGCATTCCGCATTCCGCACTCCGAAATCCGCTAGATGACCGGGGTGCGGCGGGCCAGGTAATGCTCGGCGGCGGCGATGCGGGTGGGGTTGTTGTCCACCCCCACGATGGCGATGTCCCCGTTCACGTCTACCCCGTGGGCCACAGCATCCTGGAAAGAGCGGGCATGCCCCTCGATCAGGGTGGCGCCGGTGGCCTGGTGGGATAGATTCCGGGCCAGCGCCAGCGCCTTGTTCTGCCCCAGGTCGTCCGGCCCGAAGAGCTGGCGGGGCAGGTTGCTCAGCTCCACCGTGTCGAAGTCGAAGAGGGGGAGCCGGCCCACCCCCTTGCGGGCCAGCCCGTGTCCCACCTCGCCCCCCAGCCCGCCGCAGCCGATGAGGACGATGTGGGCGCGGGCCAGTGCGGCCGGATCAGCGCCCGGGATGCGCTGGAAGCGGTCGTACACGCTCTC
>DAOUAJ010000396.1:0-3867 GCA_034433615.1 Anaerolineae bacterium
GCGGGCAGAGGGGCTGCGGGTGGACGTCAACCGCGCTACAGAGCGTATGCAGGCCAAAATCCGTGAGGCGCAGTTGCAGAAGATTCCCTACATGCTAGTGGTAGGTGATCGCGAGATGCAGGAGAGCGCAGTAGCGGTACGCCTGCGCACAGGCGAGGACCGAAAAGCGATGCCGGTGGATGACTTCTTGAAGATGATCCGTCAGGTGATCGCAGAGAAAGCACTGATTTAGAGCATCGCTTTCCCTTTGATCCTCGCCAGTACCGCCGCCTCTGGGCGCGCTTTGTAGAACTCGTCCAGGGGATAGCAGCCCGACACCAGCCCGTTGCGCGGCCCAGTGGTGCAATCACTGAAGGTGCGGCAGATGCGCTTGCGCTGCAACGGCCTGCCCGCCAACACATCCGCCACCATGTCCGGGTACGTCAGCGCCATACGTCCCAGCCCGACAAAATCGGTCTGGCCCGTCCGCACGAGGGCCTGGGCGACGTTCGGCAGCCACTCTTGCAGATACGAATACGCCGAGCCGACGAACACCAGGTCGGGCCGGTGCTGCTTGAGGCTGGCTGTGACGGCGATCTGCCGCGCCACTCCCACCAGCGGGTCCTCCGGCGGTTGATAGCCGTCCGAGGGCGGGAAGAATGCCGGCCGTTGGATATGGGGGTTGTAGTAGGGGCTGCCGGCCGAGACACAGACCAGTTCGATGCCCAAATCCGCCAGCAAATCGAGGAACATGCACGGTTCCGTCAGATCAATCCCCAGGCCGGTGCCATCGCCGCCGAAGGCATAGCGGTACCCGCCCTCGCCGACGGACTCTGGCTCTCCACATCCATCCGGCCCAGGCCGAAACGGTACAAAGTCGAAGGCGCTCAGCCGCACGCCGATCTCGAGCCCGGGTGCCTCGACCCGAATCCCCGTTACAACCTCGCGCAGAAAGCGCGTCCGATTCTCAAAACTGCCACCATACCGCCCTGGGCGGTCTACCGCGCTCAGAAACTCATGCCCCAGGTAACCGTGGCAATGCTTGATGTCCACAAAGGCAAAGCCAGCCTGCCGGGCGAGGTAGGCAGCCTGCACAAAGTCATCCACCAGGCGAGCGATCTCGTCATCGGACATCACCGGCGCGTCAGCAGGCAGGCCGAACCTGCGATCGAGGATGGGATGGTGGTAGAGGATCCTGGGTTGCAGGCCCATTTTGTTGTCGGGACGGGCAAAGCGGCCGGAGTGCGTCAATTGCAACCCCACCAGCAGATCGTCGCTGCATCCAAAGTGGGCTTTGTGCGCGGCCACCAGCGTCTCTCGCAGCGCCGCCAAATCGCTGAGAGTTTGCTTGTTGATCATCAACTGGTTAGGATTGGCGCGGCCATCCGGGCGCACGGCCACCGCCTCGCCACCCCAGATCAGCTTGGCGCCGCTCAAACCGAAACGTTGCCACCGTCGGGTCGTTAACTCCGTGGGACGACCGTCCCTCGTGCCGTCCCATCCTTCCATCGGCAAAATGGCGAAGCGATTACCGACGGTGAACCCGTTTTTGAGCGTGCAGGGCCAGGCGAGGGGAGCATTGGGGCCGACCAGTACCTGTTCATCGAACGGCAGGCTGACGCCCAGTTGAGTCAGGTAACTGCGGAAGGCTTCAGCCGTTTTCAGCGAAGCGATGCGGTGGTAGGTCATGAGCGTCCAGCCTCTGAAATTCAACGTAGTAGCGAAAACGTGATGTGTGACCGCTTGCTCACGCATTGCGGATCACGAAACGCGCGTCACGTCCGTCGCCGCTTATCGGATAAAGAGGCGCCGGAGCCGCCACCCCTGAGCACTTTGATAAGCTCGGCCATGATGGAGACGGCAATCTCAGCCGGGGTACGGGCGCCGATGTCCAACCCGATGGGCGCGTGCACACGATCGAACTTATCGGCGGGGATGCCCCTTTCCTCACTGAGCAACTGGAAGACGGCGCGTACCCGACGCTGGCTGCCGATCATGCCGATGTAGGCCACCGGCGCGTCCAGGATTTCCAGCAGGCACTCGATATCATGTTGGTGGCCACGCGTGACCAGGACGACGTAGCTGTCCTGATCCAGGTGCCCATCTTGTGCCCACTGGCGCATTGTCTCTCGGAGCGGTGCGGCCAGCACCTGGTCAGCAGTAGGAAAACGATCTGGTCGGGCGAACTGTGACCGGTCGTCCAGCACGGTCACATGGAAGTCACACAGGCTGCCCAGTTGTGCCAATGGCTGGGCGATGTGTCCGGCTCCGACGATGAGCAGGTGCGGCGGGCGGTGCTGTACCTCGACGAACAGCTCCAGTGCGCCTTCCGGCGTTGGATAGCGCAGGATGCGGTGCTGGCGGCCGGCCAGGACGGCCTGAGCATCGGCCAGCACCTGAGGCTCCCGTTCATCCAGGCCCAGCTCGCCCAGCGATGGCCGACTCGGCCATACCACAGCGTGCCGGCCGCGTGCCGCCGCCCACGCGGACGGCGCCTGTATCACCGTGATCAGCGCGACCGGCTCGCGTGCGGCAATCGAATGCAGGATGGTGTCCAACAGCCCCCTGGCTATCTCAGGCCAGCGCTCCACGAAGACCTGCATAATGCCGCCACACACGCCCGTGCTCTGCAGGGAGATCTCTTCGGTGAGGTCTACGGTCACGATCGTCGGCTGGCCGGTACGGATCACGTCCAGCGCGGCCCGGATGACCTCGGCCTCGCCGCAGCCGCCGCCCACCGTGCCCACGTGTCGGCCCAACGGGTGAACGATCATCTTGGCACCTACCTCGCGGGGGACCGAACCCTTGACCTCCACGACGGTAGCCAGTGCCACTGCTTCTCCCTGATCGAGGAACTCTGCCACTCTGCGATAGATCGTGTCCATCTTCTCACCAGTCCTACTAAAACTGTTTGCGTGCCATTATCCGCGCGTAGTCCTCCGGGGTGTCCATGTCGGTCAGCACTGCGTCATCGGCCACAGCTACCTCGGCGATCTCCGCCTGGTGGCGCCGGATCACGTCACGCAGGCTGGCGTCCTGGCCCAGGGCTAGCACCTCGGGCCAGAATTGGCGTGGCAGGCCGATGGGATGGCCGCGCCGCCCCTCATAAACGGGCAGGCAGATGCGGTCCCCGGCGCGGCGGAGGGCGGCGATAATCTGGTTCAGGACGGCGGTGGTGATCTCCGGCTGATCGCCCAGGACGACAAGGGCAGCAATGGCGGCAGGGGAGACCGCACGCAGCCCGGCCTGGATAGAGGAGAGCATCTCGCCCTGGGCATAGTCGGGATTGAAGACGACGCGAACGGGCAGATCGCTCAGAGCTGCCTCCATCTCAGCCCGCCGGTAGCCGACGACCACGACGGTCTCTCCTATGTCTGCTGTCGCTACCGAGCGCGCCACGTGCTGGATCACCAGCTCGTCGCCGAACGGCAGCAGCAACTTGGGGCGTCTCATGCGACGCGCCATCCCCGCCGCCAGTACGATGGCCGAGATCACAATGTTTCCCTCCTGCGGTAAAAACGCAACAGCGTGCTACCGTAGCGGCGCTCGTCGTTCAGGACGAGGTGCTGTAAGGGCACGTCTTCGGCCTCGCGCGGGTGAATCTGGACGATCACCAACCCGCCTGGGGAGAGCAAGGCCGGCCGGGCGTCAATCTGTTCCAACGCCTGTCGCCATAGCCTACGATACTGCGGTGGCGCCACGTAGATGATGTCGAACAGCCTCAGGTCAGGCCGCCGCAGATAAGCGAAGGCATCCCCGCGCACGACCTCCGCCCTGGAAGCCAGCCCGGTCTCCTGTAAATTCTCGCGGATGGTGCATAGCGCTCGCCAATCTCGCTCGACGAAGGTACAATGGGCAGCCCCCCGGCTCAGCGCCTCGATCCCTACC
>DAOUAJ010000397.1:0-7465 GCA_034433615.1 Anaerolineae bacterium
GCGATCTTCCATGTCCACCGATACGATGACTTCATGTCGTCCCTCCTCATATAAATGTTTAGTGTGGGGGGTGCCAGCCCACCACCCCTCAACCGGTTGCCGATTCCTGACCTCCTGGCGGCTGGTCCAGGAAAGAACCATCTTCAATCATCAAGGCTTTCTGGTCGCAGCCCGGCCCAGCGGCACAGCTCCAGCAGGTCGAGGCTCAGGTCCCCATAAGTGAAGGCGTAATGATGCTCGATCCCGCGCTCGATGATCCTTTGTACCACTTGGCGGACCGGCAGGTCGGTCCGGACAAAGATGTTATTCCCGCGCAGCGCCATGCCGGTAGGCACGGCGTCCCCGGTGATTACTAACAGCCGATAACCATCATCCTCCGGGCCGAGCCGGCAGAACGTGGCTCTCCCTTCCCGCAATGGGAACTCGATCGTGGCTGTGCCCTCGCCGATGGAGTGGCGTTCCAGCGCAACCGCGTCTTTGCGGGCGGCGAGGGAGGCCGGCGCCGCGCCACAGTGCCACAGCAAGGCGGTGTTCTCGGCCTCGTCAAACGTGACCAGGTCGGCGAAAAAGGCGGGTTGACCGGTAAGGAAGTGCTCGATGAGCATGGTGACGGTGCCATGAACGTCGGTCTCGCACCCCATCATGATGCCCTCGTCGGTCAGCAGGCTGTTGACCACGCAGGGGTTCAGCCGACGGTCTTTCAACTCGGGCCAGCACTTCACCGCTACGGCGCTGAGGCCTTCGGAATCCACAAAGGTGCGCACGGCGGAGTAGAGCTGCGCCACCTGCCGTAAATCGTCCTCGCTGGCGCTTGCCCGGCGACCCAGCCTGTTCAGCCGAGTGACGCCGGCCGTCACCTGTTCCTGAAGGACCCGCTCATAGGCTGCCAATACTTCCGATACTTCGATGGGGATCACCTCGACCCCGAGGGCCCGCCTGAGTCGAAGCTCGTCGTAGGTGGAGCCGTAAAAGCCAGGCGGCCTGCCTCCCAGGACCCCGATCCGGGCATGCCGCAGCCGCTTGAGGGCCCCGATAACCCGCACCGTGCGTGCGATGTCCGTCATAACCCCTGCGTCGTCGGGTAAGCCGTAGACGAATTTGTACTTCTGCCCCATACGTTTGAGGGCCGCAGCGTTCATGGTCACACCGACCAGCGAGTTGGCCTCCAGACGGCCGCCGGACATGGGCGGCTCCGGCACGGCCCAAAGCAAGATTGGTACGTTAAGCTCCTGGGCTACCCGCACAGGCATGTTGTCCCAGGTGAATGAGCCACACAGGCTGATCAAGAGGTCTACGTGAGCGGCTTGAAAACGAGCGGCCGCCGCCTCAGCCGAGGACGGATCGGTGACCAACTGATCACTGGTCACCAGGTCTACCTCCAACCTCTGCAATGCCTGGGCAGCTTGCGCTGCCAACGCTCGCGGCCGGTCGTACGGGAAATGTTCTGCCGCGGTGGTCATAAAACCTACGATCGGCCTGGTCATAAGAGTTTTCTCCTCCCTCATCTGAACTAAAGCAGGCGCATGGCCTCGTCCACACCGGCGTCATCGTGTACGATGGCGCACAGGGCAGCGATCATCCCTTCCACGCGCGGTCGCTGCCAGACGTTCCGCCCCATGCACACGCCGGCTGCTCCGGCATCCATGCACGTCTTGACCATACTCAGAAATTCGGCGTCGCTTCCTGTTTTGGGGCCACCAGCCACGACAATGGGAACGGTGGCGTCATGTACAACTCGGGTGAAGCTATCCTGATGTCCTGTGTAGACGGTCTTAACGATGTCCCCGCCAAACTCGGCACCGATGCGCGAGACGATCGCTACCGGATCGGCGAGGCTTTTCTCTTGAGCCTGGCTGTCATCCCTACCATAATGGCGGTCCAACGCCATGGCAGGGATCATCTCGGCCATCAGGGGCATCCCCCAAATGTGGCAAACCTCTGCCATATACCCCAGTTTCTGCAACATCTCCGGTTCGTTTTGGCCGCCTACGAAGATGTTGATAGCGACCATATCCGCTCCGAGCCGTAGAGCTTGCTCCACGCTGGTCACCACCTGCGTCTGGTCCACTCGCTGGCCTAGACAGGAGTTGCCGCCGTCCAGCCGGGCGACCACCGCCAGCCGGCCTAACACGTCAGCCACGCGAGGAAGAACCCAGGGCGATACCAGAACCCCATCCGCCTCGGTGCGAGCGATGAGGCGGACCAACTCGACCGGATCTTCCAGGCCGGGTAGGGGACCGGCGAACATGGGGTGGTCCATCGGAATGATGACCGTTCGTGGACGACTAAAGAAACGACGGAGGCGCAGTGATTTTCCGCTCATCGAGCTCTCTTTCCTTGCTGGTAGGGGAGGTTCACAAACAGCAGTTGCCCTGTTTCAAGAGTTCACCAGGAGATGCGCAGATCCAATCCAGATTATACCATAAGTGAACACATATGTCAAGAGTCAACCATATTTCAGGTTAGATAATGTTCCTTTTATGTTCTAATAAGTGCATATTGACAAAATGTGTTCGAGTTATTATAATGGGAAGTGATGGGGTGTTTTTTTGCCCAGGTGCTCCGATGTTGTGAAAGCCAGGATCCCAATCGCGGCGAAAGAGGTGAGACGTGTTGGCTCCAGATAGGCAGGCCCGCATTGTACAGTTGATCCGACAGCGGACAAGCATGTCCGTGCAAGAGCTCACCCAGTACTTTAAGGTCTCCCCTATGACGATCCGGCGGGACCTGGGCCTGCTGGAAGAGAAGGGGTTGGTGGTTCGCATTCACGGCGGGGCCATGGTGCCGGAGATGCCCGTGGCCTCGCGTGAGGAAGTGCGCAGCACCCTGCACGTCGCGGAAAAGGCGGCCATCGGAGAGGCAGCCGCCAGGCTGGTGCAGGATGGTCAAACTTTGTTCATTGACGCCGGCACCACGACGATTGAGCTGGCTTATCGCCTGCATCACCATCGCGGGCTGACAGTGGTCACCAATTCCGTGCGGGTGTTGACGGCGTTGGCCGATTCGTCCGGAATCAACCTGGTGGGGCTGGGAGGATCCGTCTACAGCGGCGCCTGGTCGTTCGTAGGCCCATTAGCCGAGGCCGCGCTGCGGCGATTTAACGCCGATCTGGCCTTCATGGGCATCACATCCGTGTCCCTGGAGCATGGGCTCACCGAGGTTAATTTCTTCGAAGCTGCTATCAAAAGCCTGATGATCCAACGGGCGCGACATGTTGTCCTGCTGGCCGATCACAGCAAATTCGAAAAAGTATCGCCTGTCAGCGTGGCATCCCTTGACGAAGTGCATACCGTGATCACGGACGAACAACTACCACCGGAACTGGCCGCGGCCTATCGGAGAGCGGGGGTGGAGCTAACCCTGGCCACGTTGCACCGAGGAGTATCTGAGTAGAATCGGAGGGCGTACAAAAGTGAAGGCCGGTTTTGCTGAGGCCCAGAAAATAGCTTGACATTGACACTCCTCTGAAATACAATAGAAACAGGTTTTGTGCCCCTGCCTGTGCAGGGGCATTTTCATCAGTAGGAGAACGCCTGTTGGACATCGAAGGCAGGTCTGTTTTAGTGACGGGCGGCGCCGGCTTCATCGGCAGCCACTTAGTTGATCGGCTGATCGCTGAGCGGCCGGCTCGGCTGGTGGTGGTAGACAACTTGTTTTTGGGTAAGCGCGAGAACTTGGTAGACGCGCGGCGTGCCTATCCGGACTTGCGCCTGTACGTGGTGGACGCAGCCAGGCCAGGCGTCATGCGCCGCATCCTGCAGGAGGAGGCCATCGAGATCGTGTTTGACCTGGCCACTATCCCCTTGCCGGCCTCCCTGCAACGGCCTAAGTGGGCCAGCCACAGCATCTATGAGATAGCATTGAACTTGTGCGAGCTGGGCCGCCAGGGCGCTTACCGGACGTTCATCCACTGCTCCAGTTCGGAGTCATACGGCACAGCACAGTACATCCCGATGGACGAAAACCATCCCCTGGCGGTGGAAACCCCCTACGCAGCAGCGAAGGCCGCGGCCGATCTGATTGTGTGTTCTTACGTGCGAACCTTCGGCCTGGACGCGACCATCGTGCGCCCCTTTAATGCCTATGGCCCTCGCCAGAATGAGCGGCAGTATGCCGGTATCATCCCTATGGTCATCCGGCGTATCCTGGCAGGGCAGCCGCCCATCATTTACGGCGACGGTGAGCAGACCCGCGACTACACGTTCGTGACCGACATTGTCGAAGGGATCGTGGCTGCGGCCCGGCACGAAGGCACGCGCGGCCGCATCGTTAACATCGCCATGGGCGAGGAGGTCAGCATCAACCGGCTGGTACGCCTGATCTGCCAGGCGCTCGGGTATGCGGGCGAGATCCGGTACGCGCCGGCGCGGCCGGCAGACGTGCGCCGCCACCGGGCGGACTCGACGCTGGCCCGCTCGCTGTTGGGATGGCGTCCACGCGTTCCCCTGGAGGAAGGAGTCGCGCGCACTGTCCGCTGGTATCAGGGGCAAGGGGAGCAAGGGTAATGGTGGGATTCGGGCAGCCTGCCCTGCGCCGGACAGCCTGTCCTGGCGGTCAGGCCAGGGGCACAGGGGTTGCGGTGACGGGCGCGGCTGGCTATCTGGGACGACATTTCTTGCGTCGGCATGCTGCGACGGGTCAGCCCGCAGTGGCGGTGGTGCGGGTGCCCATCAGCCTGCCAGATGCTGCTGACGTGCGCGTGGCTGATGTGCTGGACCTGGGCAGGCTTTGCCGGGCGTTCGTCGGGTGTGAAATGGTCGTGCACCTGGCATGCTTGCCTGTAACTCGTTGCCAGGCCGATCCTATAGCAGGTTTCCGCGTGAACGCGTTGGGAACGGCTCATGTGCTGGAAGCCGCACGGCGGGCAGGCGTGCGACGGGTGGTGTATACGTCGTCAGCCCAGGTGTATGGGCGGCCGGAAGCGCGGCCGGTGGCGGAAAGCGCGCCATGCCAGCCAGTGAATCCGTATGGAGCCAGCAAGTTGTGCGGCGAGATCCTGTGCCGCTCTGCCGCGCAAGAGCAGGGATTGGAGATCATCATCCTGCGACTGTTCAACGTGTACGGATTGGCGGCTGATGGTGCGCCGCGGCCGACGGTGGAGACGTTGTTTCTGCAGGCGGTGCGCGCGGGACAGGAACCGGTGGTGAGCGGCCACCCGGGGCACGTGCGGGACTTCGTGCACGTCACCGACGTGGTAGAAGCCCTGGAACGAGCACTGGTTGCGCGACAGGCAGACGGGCATCCGATAAACGTGGGGACAGGGCGAGGTGTCTCTCTGGAGGAGCTAGCCTGGCTGGTGATTCGCATGCTGAGGCGAGACGTGGTTCCTCGCATCGAGCCGCCGGGTGAGCCTCCCATTGTGTTGCAGGCTGACATCACCCGGGCGCGTCAGTGGCTGGGGTGGACCCCGGTGGTGAGCCTGGAGGAGGGACTGGCTGCACTGGCGCAGGCGTTGGATGGCAACCAAACCCCGAAGGGTCCTTGAGACCTTTCGGGGTTTTTGCTCTGTTTGGAGCCTGAGTGCCTCTATGCTACAATGTGTGTCAGTTTTGCCGGGTTGAACCCGCAGGGCCTGATCGCGTGAAGAAACTTTCATCTTGCGAGCGGCGAGCGTTCATCCAGAGTTCATGTGCGTGTGTTAGTGTACATCGGGGAGAGGGAGAATGGCATGGGTTGATGAAGTAAAAAGGTGGGCGCAAGTAGATTGGGGTACCTGGCTGAACGGCGTTTATGATTACAACGTGCGCTCTCGTGCGGGACCACTTCCTCCGAAACTTTTGCAAGTGATCGTCAACTACCGCTGTAACGCGCGTTGTGCCATGTGCAACATCTGGCAGATGAGGCCGGAGCGGGAGCTGAGCCTGGAGGAATTTGCCCGCATCATGGAAGATGAGATCTTCCACGGCATCGAACGCCTGACGGTGGCCGGGGGAGAGACCAGCCTGCGCAAAGACCTGGTGCCATTGGTCAGCATGTTCCTGGATCACATGCCGAACGTGAAGGTGCTCTCCACCGTCACTAACGGCTTCCTCACCGAGCGGATCATGGCAGACGTGGAGCAGATCTTACAGGCGTGCCAGGCCCGTGGCATTCATTTCAGCATCTCGGTCTCGCTGGACGGCATCGGCGAGTTGCATGACCGGATCCGTCGTGTTCCTGGCGGTTTCGCCAAAGTCGAACAAACTCTGGAGGGATTGAAGGCGCTGCAGGGAAAATATGACTTCTGGATGGGTGTGGGTTACACGGTCATGCGCCAGAACCTGCGACATGCCCGTCAGTTCCGCTCCTGGTGTGAAGAGCGGAATATCCCCTATGGTTTCCAGCTCGTCGGCTTTCATGACACCTATGTATCCAATCTGGAGTTGCAAGAAGAGCTTGACTTTGGTGAGGGAGAACGGGCGGAGCTGATCACCTTCATGGAGGAACTGGCCTCTCAGCGTTCCTTGCGAAACTTCACGGCCTTCTATTGGGATGACATGGTACACATGTACCGGGACGGACGGCCACGCCAGACCCCCTGTCCTTTCTCCATTGACGGGTTAGTACTGGACTCCCTCGGCGATGTCTATTATTGCCTCTCCTCGCCTAAGATTGGCAACGTGCTCGATGAGGGACGCTCTGTCAGCGAGATCTACTACGCGCCGGAGAGCCTGGCCTTTCGCGAGCACATGAAGCAGCGTTTATGCCCGGGGTGCAACAGCGCTTGTGAAGTCGAAGTGGCTCTCAAGAAAAATGTCAGACGCTATATGAAGTTCCTCCTGACCGGGCAGACCGGCCCGACAGCTATGAGTAGGCCTGATCGCCGGTTGGAAACTGAGGCATCGGTACCAGTTTCATCGTGACGCAAAAAACAGTTGTGGGCTTTGTTTGCCCGGCCTGTCTGGCAGCGCTGATATTTACTGAAAGTGCATATATGTGCACCGGGTGCGGTCGGACGTATCTGGTCTACCATGGCATCCCGGACTTCCGCTTGAGCGATCCGCCGTACGCCAGCCGCGCGCAAGATATCGCTGAGGCGGAGGCCATGTGGGCACAGCCGAAGGCCAGTTACGCTGATTTGGTGCGCGCTCGTTATGCCTCCCCTGAGGCAAACCAGGCACTGCTGTCAGAACTGCGTGATAAGTACATCCGTTTCCGGTTGGACAACGTGGCGCGGGCACAGGATCGCCTGGCACGCATACAAGAAGTGATGGTGCTAGTTGGGCTGACGCTGGATGGCCGGCAGGTAGCTCTTGATCTAGGGTGTGGTACAGGTGGCATGCTGGTAGCTCTGGCGGCTATAGCGGACGAAGTATGGGGCGTGGACATCGCCCTGGCCAATCTGGTGTTGGCCAGGCGGCTGGTGCACGAACATGGGCTGGACAACGTACATCTGGTCTGCTGCGGCTCTGAGCACCTCCCTTTTCCCGATGGGATCTTTGACTTCATCAACGCGAACGATGTGATCGAGCACCTGCAAGATCAG
>DAOUAJ010000398.1:0-3247 GCA_034433615.1 Anaerolineae bacterium
GGGGGCGAAGCCCCCTCCAGACCTCCCTCACCGGGTTGGCGGAGGCCTTGAATCACATCACAGGGGTACTGAACACTTTCATAAGCAGAGAGCCCGGCTTAGCCGGGCTCCTGTGGGCAATTGCAACTTTTCGCCGATTTGCAGCTACTTACGACTGGCATCTTGCTGCTGGCTTTTCTGGGCAATCTCTGCGGCGCGTCTGGCCTGCTCTGTCGCCCGACGCATCACCTCGTCCTGATCCTGTGCTGATTCAGCGGATGCTGTAGACGGAGGGGTGGAAGGTGTGGCCGGGGTGGACGGGGGTGTGGCTGCAGGTGTGGCCCTGGCCGTAGGCGTAGGATTGGCACGGCTGGCCCCCGCGCCGGTCGGCCGGGTGGGTTGAGCCGTCGCACTGCGGGCGATCTGCTCGCGCATCGCGCGTGTGTTCTCCTCAATCCCTAGCAGGACCAAAACCATGTCCCCTACGGCGTAGAGGATGACGAAGAAGAAAATACCCGTCACCAAAATCAGCAGCGCGGCTATTCTGAGTAATGTGATCACAATGCCGGGCATATTTCCACCCGCCGTGAATCCTGCAATGAGGCCAATCACGCCGATGATGAGAAGCAAGATGCCTAGCACCTTACTGGCCAGGGCAACGTTGCGTAAAATACCGGGTCGCGTCTCCAACATTATAGCTCCTCCATATCTTTATCTTTGCGCAGAGTGCTCACCAAGAATGTGAGCTTGTGAGGCCCGGTTACTGGAATCGGGCCTCCATCGCCAATGGATTTTACTGGGCAGCCGAGAACTCGTGAAGGGGCAATTCCTGGGCACCAGCCGGCAATGGGAACCGCACCGTCACCCTGACATCGGCCACCTGCAATCCTGGCACAACCTGACCAGCCACGGGTGCCCAAGGCTGATCGGCCATCATCTTGGGCAAGAGGTCTGCCAGGGTCGCCAGATGGGCTTTATCCCAGGCCAGATAGGGGAGAGGCTTGCCATTCAAGTACAGATACAGGCCCTCTGGTTTGGTCTGAAGCTGAACGTGTTGCACTCCCCCAGCCGCCAATTGTGCCATCAGAGTGGGGGATACCTGCACAGCGCTTAGATTGATCCCCGTGTCCTGCTGGAGCTGACGAACAGAGAGCCCCAGAAGAGAGGGCACGCCCTCAGCGTCTATATCCACCAACGCGTAGAGCTTTGCTGATGGCTCCGCCGGAACCTCTCCCTGCGCAGCCTTTACATCCACCGGGAACAGGTTCTTAGGATCTCGCATCGCCACGGCGGTGGCTCCCTCGGGCAGGGGGAATTGTACCGCCAGCGAAATGCTAAGATACTGCAAGAAGGGCGCGAGACGCCCCATGAGAGGGGCATTGGGAACCTGAAAAGCCTGTAGCGCTCCAACGAGGCTGCTTAGACTCTCCTGATCCCAGGCGATGTAAGGCAAGGGGGCACCATTAGCAAACAGGAAGAGGCCCTGTCCGTTGATGACCACTTCGATGTGCTGTACCCCAGCCTGCGCCATGGTCTGCAATACGTTGGCCGGCACACGAGCCATGCTCATGTCCATCCCCGTCATCCTTTGCAGGTCTGCCACGCTCAGGCCGAAGGCACTGGGGAACCCATCCTTGTCAACCGTCACCACGATACGTGGGAGCTCTAGCCGAAAGGCGGGCGCTTCACCCTGGGCAAGGGGAGTGGCAGTGGGCGCTGCTGAGACCCCTCCCGCAGTGAAGAGCATCGCCAGAAGGCTGAGAATGAGCACCCATCCAAATGACCGTCGTTGTCGCACCTTCCACCTCCTGTAATTTGGGCCTGCAATGATCTCTGGGCACGTCCGCTGCGTCTCCGCAAATCGGCCGAGCGGCCTCATCTTCTCCTTGACCGAGATGGTGTTCTGCACCTGATGGAACGCCAGGCACTATTCGATGAGGGTGGCCTCCCGCTTAATCGTCCGACTTCCTTCGATGCTCACGGTATGCCCTCCGTATCCGATAAATCCGCTATCGCCTGATGATAAATTGACGGGATCTGAGTTTACCCTGAGGGGCCACGCTCAGGATGAAAGACACTAACTCAGTTAAGCTTCGAGCTGATCCCCGTCCAGAGGACTTCAACGAACGGCCTCAGCCCAGGTGTGGCAATCTGCTTTAGTATCGCGCTGAACGCGACGAATGTCAACCGTCAAGGTGAGCCAATTTCCTGATCACTTGAGCGAATATAATCTACCATCAAGAAGGTAAAACCGTCAAGCGCGATCGCTGCTGCGCAGCATACAACATGATCAGTGCCTTGCCTCATGCCTTCAGACCTAACAATTGTGCCGCCGTTTTACCCCATATCAGACTTTGTTCCTCAGGAAGCACGGCCAACTCAGCCATCAAACGGCGGTGATCGTCTACTGCTGCAGCCATCTGATCCACGTGGCTGTCTGTCCCAAACAACACCTTCTCCCAAGGCCCCTTTTGCCCGCCTCCCCAGCTTGTCCCTCGCCACCACAGGAATTGCCCAATCTCTGTGAAAGGGCGCCATTTAAGCGTGGAGCCGGTCAGGTCCGTGTATAGATTGGGATTGATGCGAATGACTGCGGCGGCCTCGTCTGCCCAGGGATTGCCCATATGAGCAGCGATCAAGGTCAGGCCAGGAAACTCGCGGGCCACGCAGTCCAGATGGATCGGGCGCATGTGCTCACAGCGAATCGGGTAATCCCGTTGCTGTTGCTCAGATCGAAAGACGATACCGGTATGGAAGAGGAAAGGCATCCCCAAGGCGGCCGCGCGCTCATAGACGGGGAAACAACTCTCATGATCGTAAGGCACGCGTGGGGCTATGGCTTTGAGCCCAATGAACCCTTGTCCCCGATAACGATCAACGACCTCCGGTCCATCGCGTCCCAGGTCAACAAAGGCGAATCCGAGCAATCGGTCAGGGTGAGCAGCACAGGCAGCCGCCACCTCAGTGTTGGGTGAGAATCTCATGAACTCTGGCAATCCCATAAGGCAGACGTATTGTATTCCCAATTCGTCGCAGGTGGCCAACAGCTTGTTGACGTAGGCCGCTCCCGGCTCCCATAGATGGTTATGGACGTCCACGATCATGAGGCACCTCGTTCGCTGTGATGGCAGGAGATATCGGCAGTCTCGTCTAATCATAATGCAAACCCTTCTGGCAGACAAATGGAAAGCGATCGCGGCACAAGGGGCACAAGGCAGGGCTTTACAAATCGGCGAACCTGCGTTATAATTGGGGCAAGCTGGTGATC
>DAOUAJ010000399.1:0-30733 GCA_034433615.1 Anaerolineae bacterium
CCTGTTCCCGGCAGGCACGGTGTTTGCCGACGACGATGGCAACTACAAGTTTTACGGCACCGTGGAGAGCCTGCCGGCCGGCGGCCTGATCGGTGACTGGGTGGTCAGTGGTCGCACGGTGCACGTCACGGCCGCCACACGCATCGAGCAAAGGAAGGGGCCGGTGGCCGTGGGCGCCTACGTGGAGGTGAAAGGCTGGCTGCAAGGTGATGGCTCCGTCAATGCCAGCAAGGTCGAGGTCAAGCAGAGTCCCGGCGGGGGTGGCGGTGGCTACGTCAAGTTCTACGGCACCATCGAGAGCCTGCCCAACACCCAGGGCTGGATCGGCGACTGGACGGTGAGCGGGCGCACCGTGCACGTCACGACGGCCACGCGCATCGAGCAGAAGAGGGGCCAGGTGCGCGTGGGGGCCTACGTGGAGGTCAAAGGCACCCAGCAGGCCGACGGCTCTGTCAACGCCACCAAGATAGAGGTCAAACGGTAGAGCCATCTCTCCACCGGTAAGGGGGCAGCCGACGGGCTGCCCCCCTGATCGCGTCAGGGGAAGAACCATGCTGCACAGTAGCGCAACTGCGCTGAACCCTCGCCACCGCATCGCCTTGAGCCTTGCTCTGTTGGTAGTCTGGCTGGTGGCCCTGCCGGAAAACCACGGGGGCACTGCAGCCGGTAGCGACGTACCGATAACACCAGCAACAGTCTACCTGCCCCTGGTCCAACGTGCCTGCGCGCCGGTGCAACTGATTCAGGATGGCGGCTTCGAGGCTGGCCTGCCCAACCCGGCCTGGCAAACCAGCAGCAACGTCTTCAGCGAGATCCTGGACGACACGCCAGATCCCCCTCCCCATAGCGGTACCTGGAAGGCCTGGCTGGGCGGCGCCGACCTGGTGCAGGAAAGCTTGTGGCAGGTGGTCAACGTGCCGACGGGCACCCTCAGCCTGCGGGTGAGCTATTGGTGGCGAGTGAGCACCCTCGAATCCACTCACCCCTTCGACATCTTCCAGGTGCAGATCCGTGATGCCGTCGGTAATCCTCTCGAAACCCTGGAGACCCTGACTGATGCCGACGTCGGCCCTGGCTGGCAACAGAGCATCTTGACAATGGCCACACCCTACGCCGGCCGGACGATCCAGCTCGCCTTCATAGCCGAGACGGATGACACGAACCCCACGAGCTTCTTCGTGGACGATGTCAGCGTACTGAAGGCGTGCCCAGCAGGGCTGCCAGGTAACATCCGTTGAGCGGACGTGTCGCAATAACCTTGACGGGATACCAGGAAAAGTTACACCATGAGACGTTGGATCGTGTTCTCGCTGCTGGTTATCGGCCCACTGGGGCTATCGCTGCTGACGATGACCGGCGCTCGAGCGCTGGAACAGCGCCCCGAATTTTGCGCCACTTGCCACGAGGAACGCATCAACTACGAGACCTGGCTCCGTTCTGGCGCTGCCAGGGACCATCCGACCTGCATTGAGTGCCACTCCGCGCCCGGTCTCTATGGCGCACTGGACGCCCAGGCCCGCGGCGCTGTTCACGTGGTGAAACACGTCACCGGGCAGTTCACCGAGCCATTGCGGGGCACTGTACCCCAGGGGTGGTGCATGAAATGTCACACCGCGGACGCCCGGCTGCAGCGGGAACACCGCGAGGCACCCCGCTTCGCCACCGCCTCCTGCGCCGAATGCCATAACCATCGCCCCGGCGCGCGCTTCAAGGGCGAGGAAGAGGAACACGAACGTGGCGGTAGAGAACAGGAGGATCAGAAGATCAGAGGGGAGAAAGGAGAAGATTAAGCAGGTGATCAGCGCCAGCACCTGCTGAACAGCACATGGAGAGCTGGGCCGCTTGCCTGCTGCCCATAGTAGTAATATACTGACGCGTGATGAATGCACCCTTGGACGCTAGGCCGACCACGATCCTGTTGATCGAAGATGATGAGAGCATCGCCGAGCCCCTGATCTTCGGCCTGGAGAGCGAGGGCTTTCGGGTGCTTTACGCCACCGACGGGCACCAGGGGCTGCACCTGGCCCGCACGGGATCGCCGGCGGCGATCCTGTTGGACGTGATGCTGCCCGGCGTGGACGGCTTCACCGTGTGCCGGACCCTGCGCCGGGAGTCGGCCGTTCCCATCCTGATGCTTACCGCCCGTGGCCAGGAGATGGAACGGGTGATGGGCCTGGAATTAGGGGCGGACGACTACATCGTCAAGCCCTTTAGTTTCCGGGAGTTGTTGGCCCGGGTGCGGGCCATCTTACGGCGCCGACAACTGGATCAGGGGGAGGCCCCCTCGCCGGCTGACCGGCTGACTGCCGGTGAGATCGTGCTGGATCGCACGGCCCGGCAGGTGTGGCGGTCCGGACGACTCATCGAACTCACCCAGCGGGAGTTCGACCTGCTTCGTGTGTTGATGGAACACGTTGGTCAGGCTCTGCAGCGGCAGGGACTGCTGGACGAGGTGTGGGGCGAGGACTGGATCGGCGATCCCCGCACCCTGGACGTGCACATCCGCTGGTTACGAGAGAAGATTGAAAGTGACCCCTCAGTGCCTCGCTATATCCAAACGGTGCGCGGCTATGGATACCGCTTTGTTGACCCGGCTACGTCGGACCCTGAGATGGCCACGTAGCCTGCGTGGCCATCTGCTCCTGACGTATCTGGCCCTCATGGTCCTGAGTGTAGGGGGCCTGATCCTGTGGACTGGCCAGCGCCTGCAAACGGCGACCGTAGAGCAGGCGGAGCACAATCTGGAACTGGAAGCCTTCGTCATTGCCAACGCCCTGCGGGAGCCGTTGAACAACTGGTATGAGGGAGAGAGCCCAGGTGGGCGTTCCCTGGAGAGCCTGGTGCGTTCTTACGCCCAAAACACGGGCAGTCGCGTGACAGTGATAGACGTTCGACTCCAGGTGCTTTTCAGTTCTGATGAGCGGGTCCCCATCCACAACGAAGAGGATCATCTGGAGTTAATCGCCGCACGGGCAGGAAAGGAACAGCATGACATCCGCTGGGATGAATGGAGTGGGGAAGAGCGGCTTTTTGTGGCGGCCCCGGTGAGCAAAGAAGACCGGAAAGTCATCAGTTTCATCCAACTCTCCATCCCGACAGCCCCTATCTATGATGAGATACGAAGAACCTGGCTGAGCCTGTTCGCTGCCGGGGGCATTGTCTTGGCCGCCACGACGCTGGTCAGCCTGGTGCTGGCCCGCCAGATCGCTCGCCCGGTGCAGAATCTGACGGCCATCACCGAGGAGATCGCCGCGGGTCATCTGGAGCAAAGGGTCACCCCGGCCGGGCCGGACGAGATCCAGCGGCTGGGCCGGGCCTTCAACCGCATGGCCGAGCGCGTGCGGGAGATGCTGGCCCGTCAACAGACCTTCGTTGCCAACGCGGCCCATGAGCTGCGCTCTCCCCTGACCAGCCTCCGTCTGCGCCTGGAAATGCTCCAGGCCTATGGCCAGAGCGATGGTGAGTTGACCCGGCGCTATCTGGGCCAAATGAAACGGGAAATAGATCACCTGCGACGGTTAGTAGATCACCTCCTGGCCCTCTCCGCTCTGGATGAAGGGGAACGCCTGCCCCGTACCTCTCTGGATGTGGCTCCTTTGCTATACGAGCTGGCCGATGAGATGGGTCCGTTGGCCCAGAATGCCGGCCTTGATCTGCAGGTAAATGTTCCTTCCCATTTGCTTCCTCTCATCACCAATGCGGAGCAGATGCGCATCGTGGTCCGTAATCTGTTGGACAATGCCATTAAGTACACACCCAGCGGAGGAAAGATTACCCTTAGCGCCTGGGCCGACAATGGCCGGGTGCAGATTGCCGTGGCGGATACCGGGGTGGGCATCCCGGCTGAGGCGTTGCCCCACATCTTCGAGCGTTTCTATCGCGTGGACAAGGCCCGGTCGCGCCAGCAGGGTGGAGCCGGGCTGGGCCTGGCGCTGGTGCGCTCGATCGTCGAATCCCAGGATGGGCAGGTCGAAGTCAAAAGTCAGCCTGGTGTTGGGAGCGTCTTCACTCTGAGCCTGCCAGCTCACTGCAGAGCGTGAACACCGCACGCCAGAAGGGAACGCGGGAGAGTCTATCAAGGCGGAGACTTGTACGTAAACAAATGGAGCAGACCATGAAAGATTCAACCACCGTCGGCAGTGTGAAACGGGGCGATATGGGGACCATCAGGGCAGCCACGGAGATTCTGTCCGGCCAGAGTGAGAAAGGTTGGCTGGCCCGCTTGCTTCCCTTCCTGGGGCCGGCCTTCATCGCCAGCGTGGCCTACATGGACCCCGGCAACTTCGCCACTAACATCCAGGGAGGGGCGCAGTTTGGGTACACCCTCGTCTGGGTGGTCGTGGTCAGCAACCTGATGGCAATGCTCATCCAGTCACTATCGGCCAAACTGGGCATCGCGACCAGCCAGAACCTGGCCGAACATTGCCGCGCCTATTTCTCACGCCCTGTCGTATGGCTCATGTGGGTGCTGATGGAGCTGGTGGCAATGGCCACCGACTTGGCCGAGTTCCTGGGAGCGGCCCTGGGCTTTAATCTCTTGTTCGGCATCCCGTTGTGGGTAGCCGGGATCATCACCGCCATCGTCACCTTTTTGATCCTCGGCCTGGAGCGCTACGGATTCCGGCCGCTGGAGGCCGTCATCACCGCGTTGGTCGGTGTGGTCGCTGTCAGCTACCTGATTGAGACGATCCTCGATCGGCCGAACTGGGGAAGTGTGCTGTATCACGCCGTTGTGCCCCAGTTCTCCGGTGCGGAGAGTGTGTTGCTGGCGACGGGCATCCTGGGGGCGACGGTGATGCCCCACGTCATCTTCCTTCATTCTTCCCTCACCCAGAAACGCATCGTGGTTCGTGATCCGGTTCAATTGCGACGGCTGTTTCGTTTCGAGGTGGTGGATGTGATCATCGCTATGGGCCTAGCCGGGCTCATCAACGCGGCGATGCTGATCATGGCCGCTTCCACCTTCTTTAACAAGGGGGTGACCACTGTCGGGACGATTGAGGAAGCTCATCGCACATTGGAGCCGCTGTTGGGATCGGCGGCGAGTTGGGTGTTCGCCCTCTCGCTGCTGGCCTCGGGGCTGTCATCCTCCTCCGTCGGCACGATGTCGGGCCAGGTCATCATGCAGGGATTTCTGCACCAACACATCCCTCCCTGGATCCGCCGCCTGGTGACGATGCTCCCTTCGCTGGTCGTGATCGCCCTCGGCCTGGATCCGACGCGCACCCTGGTCATCAGCCAGGTTGTGCTCAGTTTTGGCCTGCCCTTTGCCATCATCCCGCTGATCTTGTTCACGCGCCGGCGCGAGATTATGGGGGTGTTGGTCAATCGTCGGGGCACAACAGCCCTGGTCAGCGTGATCGCGGCGTTGATTATCGCCTTGAACCTATACTTGCTGGCTCAGACGCTCTTGGGGGGGTGAGGTCATGTTCAAGCACCTGCTGGTTCCCCTGGACGGATCACATCTGGCGGAGACAGCTTTGCCTGCCGCCGCCTACCTGGCCCAGACTTTGGGCGCCTCAGTGACGCTGGTTCACATCATCGAGCGTCATGCGCCTGAGGAGATTCATGGCGAGCGCCACCTGACCAATCCGGACGAGGCCGGGGCCTATCTGAACGAGGTGGCCCACCGCGCCTTCCCGGCCGGCCTTGCTGTGGATTGGCACGTCCACACCGCCGAAGTGGGCAATGTGGCACGCAGTATTACGGAGCATGTGGGGGAATTCACACCTGACCTGATCGTGATGTGCACGCACGGGCGCGGCGGCCTGCGTGACTGGTTGTTCGGTAGCATCGCCCAACAGGTGATCGCGTTGGGCACGACGCCTGTCCTGCTCATTCATCCCACCGAGGGTGAACCCGGGCCTCCCTTCGGCTCCCGTCTGATCCTGGTGCCGCTGGACGGTTCTCCTGAGCACGAACAAGGGCTGCCGGTGGCGGCGGGACTGGCCCGGGCTTGTCCGGCAGCCTTGCACCTGATCGGGGTCGTTCCCACGATGAGCACCCTGTCGGGCAACCAAGCGGCCACGGGAAGGCTGTTGCCGGGGGCGATGGCCACGTTGCTTGATTTGGCAGAACAAGGTGCTGCAGAGCACGTGCGCCGTCATATGGCAGCGTTGCAGGCGGCGGGGATTACAGCGACGGCTGAGGTCATTCGAGGCGACCCGACTACGGCCATCGTCAGCACAGCCGAGCGGATTGGGGCCAGCCTGATCGTGCTGGGGACGCACGGCAAAACCGGTATGGACGCCTTCTGGTCGGGCAGCGTGGCGCCCAAAGTCTCCAGCAGGACGAACATCCCGCTGTTGCTGGTGCCCGTGCGAGAGGGAAGCAGTTCATCATGATCTGGCCATCAAGGTAAGCTGAGCTTGGCCAGGGTGAACCGCTCCAACGCGGTGGGATCCACCGTCACCCCCAGGCCGGGAGTGGAGGGGATGGTGATGGTGCTATCAGGGTTGAGAGCAAACCGCTCATGGGTGATGTCTTGCACGTAGTAACGGTCGGTCGCGGAGATGTCGCCGGGCAGGGTGAAGCCGGGTAGGGTGGCCAGCGCCAGGTTGGCGGCGCGGCCGACGCCCGTCTCCAACATGCCGCCGCACCAGACTGGCACCCCTGCCTCGTGGCACAGATCGTGAATGGCGACCGCCTGACTCAGCCCCCCTACCCGTCCCGGTTTGATATTGATCACGCGACAGGCCCTCATCTCCAGGGCTTGCCGGGCGTGGCGCGGTGAGTGAATGCTCTCGTCCAGGCAGATGGGCGTCCTGAATTGAGCCTGCAGCCGGCTGTGGTCCCACAGGTCATCTTCAGCCAGCGGCTGTTCGATCAACAGCAGGTCCAGGTCGTCCAGCGGGCGAAGCGCCGTGGCCGAGGCAAGGGTGTAGGCCGAGTTGGCATCCACCTGCAGGCGAACCCGGGGAAAGGCGCGACGCACCGCCTGGGCGTCCGCCACATCGCGGCCGGGCTTGATCTTGATCTTGATACGGCCGTAGCCCTGGGCCAGATAGCCACCCACTGTATCCACCAGCGCCTCCGGCGACGCCTGGATCCCTACAGAAACGCCGACTTCCACACGAGTACGCTCACCTCCCAGTAGCTCGCGCAACGAGCGACCCACTCGTTTTCCCTGCAAATCCCACAACGCCAACTCCAGGCCGGCTTTGGCCATCGGGTGGCCGCGCACGGCCGCTACCCGTCGCTGGAAGTCCTCGGGGCCAGCCAGATTTTGCCCCAGGACGGCCGGAACGAGGAAGTCGCGCAGGATGTGCCAGGCGGTGCCCGTGGTCTCGTAGGCGTAGCCAGGGTCGCGGTCGGCCACGCACTCCCCGTAGCCGACCAATCCATCGGCGTGGACGACGAGCAGGATGCACTCATGCTCGTGAATCCGGCCAAACGAAGTCTCGAAAGGGGAGCGCAGGGGCATGCGCAGATGGTAAAGGGTGACCTGGTTGATTCTCATGGCGCTTAATGTACTACACAACCTGCAAATGCACAAACGCAGGGACTCCAGTTTCCAGGTGTTTCCAAATGGCCTTGACCAGTGCGCTTGCGTCTGGTATAGTTGCGCCATGAGCGTCTTGCAAAGGAGGAGCAACCATGCCATCCCCTCACATCGTTGTCGTCGGCTCGTCCAACACCGACATGATCGTCCAGGCGGACCGGCTGCCGCTGCCTGGCGAGACGGTCCTGGGCGGCGATCTGGCCATCGCCCCCGGCGGCAAGGGGGCCAACCAGGCCGTGGCCGCCGCCCGGCTGGGCGCGGCCGTCACCTTCATCGCCCGCGTCGGTCAAGACATGTTCGGCCAGGAGGCGCTGCGCAACTTCCAGCGCGAAGGGCTGGACATCCGTTACCTGGTCCAGGACCCGCAAGCGCCCTCGGGCGTGGCGTTGATCGTCGTCGGCCCTGGCGGGCAGAACATCATCGCCGTGGCCCCTGGCGCTAACCAGCGCCTTACCCCGGCCGATGTCGAGACAGCCAGGCCCGCCTTCGTTCAGGCGCGCGCTGTCCTGTTGCAACTCGAGATCCCCATCGAGACAGTGCTGGCCGCAGCTCAGGCCGGCCGTGCCGCTGGCGCCACCGTCATCCTCAACCCTGCCCCCGCCCCATCCCGTCCGTTGCCAGCGGCGTTGTTCGAGGCCGTGGACATCCTGACCCCCAACGAGACGGAGGCCGCGGCCCTGACCGGCAAGCAGGAGCCAGAAGGGGCCGCGGCCGCCCTGCTGGCACGCGGGGTGGGCACGGTCATCGTCACTCTGGGCGCGGAGGGCGCGCTGGTGGCGACCGGCTCTGATCACATGCAGCGCATCCCCGGCTTCCGGGTCAAGGCCGTGGACGCCACGGCCGCTGGCGATGCCTTCAACGGCGGGCTGGCGGTGGCGCTGGCGCAGAGAGAGGCGCTAGACGCTGCTGTGCGTTACGCCCACGCCGTCGCCGCGCTCTCCGTGACACGATTGGGCGCGCAGCCATCACTCCCCACCGCCGCCGAGGTGGAGGCGTTCCTGCGCGAACAAGCGTGAGGGTTTCACCGCGGAGAGCGTCGAGGACGCTGAGACTGCTAGCGTGGTAGACCGTGTGAACCTGACCACCCTCAGCCCAGAACTGCCGGCCATCGAGACCCGCCTGGTAGGACTGCTGGGGAACCAGGCTCGCCGCATCCACAAAGAGTATTTCTTTGACTCGACGGCCGGACAACTCCAACGCATTGAGCTGACTGGGCAGCGAAGGGAACCTGTCAGCCTTCTTCACCGATGTGACCAAGAAGCAGGTGGCCATCAAAATCGTCCTGCCGACGCCCAGCCTGACCCCGTCGCTGGTCGAGGCGGTGGGAGAGGCCCAGGCCCTTTCCGATCTGAGGGCGCTGTTGGGCGCGGTGCCGGAGATGCCCTACGAGGTGGAGGTGGAAGACGGCTCCAGCGTGAGCGTGGTGCCGGAGCTCAGCATCCCTGGCACGCCGATCGAGATTGAGGTCGAGAGTTTGCGCAACCTGGTGCGTGAACGCGGCGTGTTCCTGAACGGCCATCCTTGCAAAACCGAGTCCTACGATGCCGATCCTCTGCTGATTCTCTACTTTGAGGAAAGCTCCGGCTGCGATCCTTCCTCCAGGTGGGGTTTGATTCTGGCCAACAGGCGCGCCTTGGGCATGGCCCCTACCAAGCGCTCCACCGGTTGGCCATTCTTGAACAAAATCAAGGTCGGGATGCTCATGATCCCGTAGGCTATCATCGCCGCCTGATTGCGGTCAATGTCGAGCTTGGTGACCTTTAACCGACCATCGTATTCCTCCGCGATCTCGTCCAGAATTGGAGCGATCATCTTGCACGGCCCACACCACTCGGCCCAAAAATCGTTCAGCACAGGCACATCTGACTTTAACACCACCTCCTCAAATGTGGCATCCGTTACCACAACCGGCTTGGCCATGTAAGTCCCTCCTGATGCAATTTTCTGCCATGATCTCATTATACCGGGAGCCATGTCCCTTGTCCAATCCCACTCAGCCGGACATAGTACGGAAGTAGTCCCCAGGGCATTATCCCTTAACCACCGGATTGCGTAGCACGCCGATACCGTCAATCTCGATGGTAACAACATCCCCATCAGCCAAGGTGAAATCGTCAGGCGGAACGATCCCGGTGCCGGTGAGGAGCACGACGCCCTGCGGAAACTCGTTCTCTCGCCCCAGATAGCTGACCAAATCGGCGAAGGTGCGCGCCATCTGGTTCGTTCGAGTGGCACCCTCGAAGATTGTGACCCCGGCGCGCTCGATGTGCAGGCGAATCCCCAAGGCCGTGGGATCAGCTCCCGTCCCTGCCAGTCGGATGACCGGCCCCAGCGCGCAGCACTGGCGATAGACCTTGGCCTGAGGCAAGTAGAGCGCGTTCTCCCCTTCGATGTCACGGGCGCTCATGTCATTACCGATGGTGAAACCGACGATTTCCAGGCGCGAGTTAAGGATCAGCGCCAGCTCTGGTTCTGGCACCGTCCAACTCGAGTCGGCTCGCACGCGCACAGGCTCGTCGGGGCCGACGGCGCGGTCCGGAGTGGCTTTAAAGAAAAGTTCCGGCCGGGCAGCCTCGTACACCCGGCTATACAGATCGCTACTCTGCGATTCCCGTTCGCGGGCCGCCCGGCTGCGCAGATAGGTGACACCAGCCGCCCACACCTCCTGCTCATCGGTGGGTTTGAGCAGTGCTATCTGGTGGGGCAGGGGGCGATGATGGGCAATCACCGCCGCCAGAGCGGTGGCGGGGGAGGTCAATCCCGCGGACCAGACCAGCAAATGAGCCAGCGAGCCGAAGCGGCCAGGGTCAATCGCAGTCAAATCATAGGTCTGATTGTGAACAATCAGGCCTATGTGAGGGCCGGCAGACGTAGCAAAGCGACAGAGGAACACGGCAGCGTCGCTCCTTTCGGACGAGGTTTCACACCCTGACGGTCCAGTAGACCCTCAGGGTGTAAACCCAGTTTACCACGAAGCCGGGGCAACGTCCAGCCCCAGGGCGCACCACGGGCGGCGTCCAAGTTTGACACTCTCGAGAAGGTGTGGTAATATTGTTATTGTCTGTAGAGAGCTGAACCGAACAGGCAGAGTCTGGCCGTGCGATATGGGGTAGGGCCTGGTGAGCAGGCCACGAGGGAGACGGTCAGATTTGACAGAAGCCAAAAGCTGTGGTAAGATTAATAATGTTGTCTGAGCAGGGCGCTAGAGTGTTATGAGCTTCCTGCCAAGATAATGAGAAAGTTGAGATCAACCCCGGGACTTGACAGGAAAGGGCTCTTTGTGCTAAAATAGAAGAGCCATTGGACTGAGAGGGGCCTTACCAACAGGAGGGGATTCGCGAGGGAACACATAGCGAGTTTACAGCGAGGATGTGTTCTTTCGCCGACGCGAGTCGGCGGTTTTGTTCCCTGGGGGTTGACAAAATCGCCGAGATATGATAAAAAGACCTTCTGTGTGATAGGCACTTTAACAACTGAAGAGTGACAGGAAGGAATAGGCGTTCGGGCTAACTTTGTCAAATTAAATTTTTGCATGGAGAGTTTGATCCTGGCTCAGGATGAACGCTGGCGGCGTGCCTAACCCATGTAAGTCGTACGAACCCGATTCTTCGGAAGAGGGTTAGTGGCGTCCGGGTGAGTAACACGTGGGTGACCTGCCCCGAAGTGGGGAATAACCCCTCGAAAGGGGGGCTAATACCGCATGTGATCAGCTATTCGTTTGGTTGATTAAAGCCGTAAGGCGCTTCGGGAGGGGCCCGCGCCCGATTAGCTAGTTGGTGAGGTAATGGCCCACCAAGGCGATGATCGGTAGCTGGTCTGAGAGGACGATCAGCCACACTGGCACTGACACACGGGCCAGACTCCTACGGGAGGCAGCAGGGAGGAATATTGCACAATCGGCGCAAGCCGGATGCAGCAACGCCGCGTGGAGGACGAAGGCCTTCGGGTTGTAAACTCCTTTTCTGGGGGATGAGCAAGGACAGTACCCCAGGAATAAGTCTCGGCTAACTACGTGCCAGCAGCCGCGGTAACACGTAGGAGGCGAGCGTTATCCGGATTTACTGGGCGTAAAGCGCGCGCAGGTGGCTTCGTAAGTCGGACGTGAAAGCCTCTGGCTCAACTAGGGGAGGTCGTTCGATACTGCGGGGCTTGAGGTCGGGAGAGGGGTGTGGAATTCCCGGTGTAGTGGTGGAATGCGTAGATATCGGGAGGAACACCAGTGGCGAAGGCGGCACCCTGGCCCGCACCTGACGCTGAGGCGCGAAAGCGTGGGGAGCGAACGGGATTAGATACCCCGGTAGTCCACGCTGTAAACGATGGCAACTAGGTGTTGGTGGTGTCAAACCCATCAGTGCCGAAGCTAACGCGTTAAGTTGCCCGCCTGGGGACTACGAGCGCAAGCTTAAAACTCAAAGGAATTGACGGGGGCCCGCACAAGCAGCGGAGCGTGTGGTTTAATTCGATGCGACACGAAGAACCTTACCTGGGCTTGACATGCGCGTAGTAGTGAACCGAAAGGGGAACGAGCCTTCGGGCAACGCGCACAGGTGCTGCATGGCTGTCGTCAGCTCGTGCCGTGAGGTGTTGGGTTAAGTCCCGCAACGAGCGCAACCCTTGTCGCTAGTTACAAGTGTCTAGCGAGACTGCCGGTATCAAACCGGAGGAAGGTGGGGATGAGGTCAAGTCAGCATGGCCTTTATGTCCAGGGCTACACACACGCTACAATGGCCGGTACAATGGGTCGCCAAGCCGTGAGGCGGAGCTAATCCCACCAAAGCCGGTCTCAGTTCGGATTGCAGGCTGCAACCCGCCTGCATGAAGCCGGAGTTGCTAGTAACCGCGCGTCAGCCATAGTGCGGTGAATACGTTCCCGGGCCTTGTACACACCGCCCGTCACGTCATGGGAGCCGGCAACACCTGAAGTCGGTGAGCCAACCCGTAAGGGGGGCAGCCGCCGAAGGTGGGGCTGGTGACTGGGACGAAGTCGTAACAAGGTAGCTGTAGCGGAAGCTGCGGCTGGATCACCTCCTTTCTAGGGATGTTGGTTGAATCTGTGTGAGCAGAGGAGACCTAATCTTGTATGATCCCGACCAAGTCGGGGCCTTCCGAACGACCTTCCTGTCACTTTTCAGTTGTTAAAGTGTGGCCTTGGGCCTTTAGCTCAGTCGGTTAGAGCGTTCCTCTGATAAGGGAAAGGTCTCTGGTTCGAGTCCAGAAAGGCCCACCTGGTTTGTTAAAGCTCAAGGGCCTATAGTTGATCTCCTGAGAGGAGAGAATAGTTGTTTACAGTAGGGGACAAGACAGAATTCTAGAAATGTTTTGTGAGGCTTTACTGGTTGGGTGTGTGCCCGGCGGTAGGCCGGGCGTTTTTGTGCCTGGGTTCTACCGTTGATCCCTGCTCAGCCAACTGGGCAGAGACTAGCGGTTGAGCGCTAGGTCGAAAGGTTGGTAGAAGTACCTTAACAACTGAACAGAATGTGCATCTTCAATTTCTGCCGTCTCGCGTGGAGTAAGCTACTAAGGGCGTACGGTGGATGCCTGGGCGCCAAGAGCCGATGAAGGGCGTGGATGGCTGCGATAAGCCTCGGGGAGTCGTCATCAGGCTTTGATCCGGGGATGCCCGAATGGGGAAACCCACCCAGGGGAATGCCTGGGTATCTCCCGGCTGAACACATAGGCTGGGAGAGGGGTACGGGGGGAACTGAAACATCTTAGTACCCCCAGGAAAAGAGATCATTCCCTGAGTAGTGGCGAGCGAAAGGGGAAAAGCCCAAACCTGTTTTGCGTGATAGGCTGCAGCCGTTGCAAAACAGGGGTTGTACGGCGCGACAGGGGTGGCTGCGGACATCCCAGGAAGTTACAAATCTGGCCTCTAGCCGAACGGCACTGGAAAGGCCGAGCGTAGAGGGTGATACTCCTGTAGGCGAAAGGGGACCAGACTTCCGTCGCTGACCGGGAGTACCACGGGGCACGCTAATCCTGTGGGAAGCAGGGAGGCCCACCTCCCAAGGCTAAATACTCTTGGTGACCGATAGTGGACAAGTACCGTGAGGGAAAGGTGAAAAGTACCCCAGTGCGGGGAGTGAAATAGAACCTGAAACCGTGCGCTTACAAGCAGTCGAAGGACTATGCCCCTTTGGGGAAAGTCTGACGGCGTGCCTTTTGGAGAATGAGCCAGCGAGTTACTCTCTGTGGCAAGGTTAAGCCAGAACAGGTGGAGCCGTAGCGAAAGCGAGTCTGAACAGGGCGTCTAGTCGCAGGGAGTAGACCCGAAACCAGGTGAGCTACCCATGGCCAGGGTGAAGCGAGAGTAATGTCTCGTGGAGGCCCGAACTCACCAATGTTGCAAAATTGGGGGATGAGCTGTGGGTAGAGGTGAAATGCCAAACGAACTTGGAGATAGCTGGTTCTCCCCGAAATAGCTTTAGGGCTAGCCTCAGGTGTTCAGTACCGGAGGTAGAGCACTGGATCGGCTAGGGGGCAATACGCTTACCGAACCGAACCAAACTCCGAATGCCGGTACTCTATAACCTGGGAGTCGGACTACGGGAGATGAGTTTCGTGGTCGAAAGGGAAACAGCCCAGCCCGTCAGCTAAGGTCCTCAAGTCCAGGCTAAGTGGGAAAGGATGTGGGGTTACTGAGACAGCCAGGAGGTTGGCTTAGAAGCAGCCATCCTTCAAAGAGTGCGTAATAGCTCACTGGTCTAGTGATCCTGCGCCGAAAATATAACGGGGCTTAAGCCTGGCACCGAAGCTACGGGATGTAGTCCTCAGTCCAGGGTCTTGATGGTCCATAGTCTCCCGCCTTATAGTCAAGGGTGGAGCTTTCCGCCCCATGACTGGGTAGCGGTTGAGCATGGACTATATGACTAAGGACTGGTTGACCAAGGACTATATCGGTAGGGGAGCGTTCTGTCTAGCGTCGAAGCCAGACCGCGAGGACTGGTGGAGCAGACAGAAGTGAGAATGCTGGCATGAGTAGCGTAAAACGCGCGAGAAACGCGTTCGCCGTAAGTCTAAGGTTTCCGCTGGAAGGTTAATCCGCGGCGGGTTAGTCGGGCCTAAGCCGAGGCCGAGAGGCGTAGGCGATGGACATCCGGTTAATATTCCGGAACCACGTAGGATCGCCTGAGCGATGGGGTGACGCAGAAGGGTAGGCCAGCCGGTTATCGGATTCCGGTGTCAAGCCTGTAGGGAGATGAAGGTCTCAGGAAAACCCGAGACCTGATCCTGAGGGGTGAAGACGGTGCTCTTCGGGGCCGCAAGTGGCTGAGCCCAAGCTGCCGAGAAAAGCCTCTAGCAAGATCTGCGTGTCCGTACCGCAAACCGACACTGGTAGACAGGTAGAACATACCAAGGCGATCGGGAGAACCCTCGTTAAGGAACTAGGCAAAATGGGTCCGTAACTTCGGGAGAAGGACCGCCCCGGTAGGGTGAGGTAACTAGCGTGCCGAGCCCGAGGGGGTCGCAGAGAAGTGGCCCTGCCGACTGTTTAACAAAATCACAGGTCTCTGCTAAAGCGTAAGCTGAAGTATAGGGGCTGACGCCTGCCCAGTGCCGGAAGGTTAAGGGGAGGGGTTATCCTGAGCGTAAGCGAAGGAGAAGCTCTGAACCGAAGCCCCGGTGAACGGCGGCCGTAAGTCAGTTGCGGCTCCAGACTGGTAACAGTCTGGAAGAAACTCGGCTATATGCTGGGAAACCTGAGTATCTGGCACTACGTTGCAAGACGTGACAATGTGTCCAGTGCAGGCAATCAGCAGGAAAGACTGGCGAAGGCCAGAATCCTCAGAGACCATACGCCGAGCCCCTGGGTAGTCAGGGTGAAGATATGGTCCACCCCTCATGGCGACATGGGGATCAGGTGAACTATAACGGTCCTAAGGTAGCGAAATTCCTCGAGCGATGGGGACGGCTGCAGGTAACTGCGGCTGGAAAACTCGGCTAGTATGCTGGGACGTCTGAGTATCCCGCGCTACTCGCGCATAAGCGCAGTGACAACGTGTCGGGTGCAGATAATCAGCAGGGAAGAGGACGCATAGCGTATTCGCCCTCAACGACTACACGCCGAGCCCCTGCAATTGCAGGGTGGTGATATAGTCTGAACTGCATGGCGACGTGCAGAGCCAGGCAGAAATGTCCTGGCCACTGGCTGAAAGCCAGGGGTAACAGATTGTGTCGGGTAAGTCGAATACGAGCCCGTACCGGCTGATAACGGTGAAGCCCGACCTCGTTGCGGTGCGCAAGGACACCGTGCCCAAGAGGGGGTAACACCGTGGGAAGTCGTCCCTTCGCTAGGCTCAGGGCAGGCTCTGAGTGAAGCGAAGGGCTGACCCCGTAACGACTGAATCCGCTTCAGGCGGATGAGATAGTGGTCACTGCTTTATGGCAAATCTACGACCGCTATCATACGCCGGTATCTCTCCCAGGATGGGGACGAGATAAAGATATAGTCTGCGCCCATAGGAATATGGGAACGACGTGAAGTTCCGACCCGCACGAATGGCGTAACGAGCGGGGCACTGTCTCAACGAGGGACCCGGTGAAATTGAAGTAGTGGTGAAGATGCCATTTACCCGCAGCAGGACAAAAAGACCCCGTGGAGCTTTACTGCAGCTTGGCATTGGATTAGGGCTTGGCTTGTGTAGGATAGCTGGGAGACTGGGAAGCCGGAGCGCCAGCTTCGGTGGAGTCGCCGTTGAAATACCAGCCTGGTCAAGTCTTGATTCTAACGGGTGACCGTTATCCGGCACCCGGACTGTGCCAGGTGGGCAGTTTGACTGGGGCGGTCGCCTCATAAAAGGTAACTGAGGCGCCCAAAGGTTCCCTCAGGCTGAATGGAAACCAGCCGGAGAGTGCAAAGGCAGAAGGGAGCTTGACTGCGAGACCTACAAGTCGAGCAGAGACGAAAGTCGGGCTTAGTGATCCTACGGTTCCGTGTGGAAGGGCCGTGGCTTATCGGACAAAAGCTACCCCGGGGATAACAGGCTGGTGAGGCCCAATAGTTCACATAGACGGCCTCGCTCGGCACCTCGATGTCGGCTCAATAAGGGCCCCACAAGAGGTAACTCTTGCGGTAAAATTCGGCTTATAACGGCGAAGCCCTCCCTGGTTGATGAACCCAGAACCAGCGGGCAACGCCGTGGGAAGTCGAGCAGTCTATGGCACTGTCAACGCTTCAAGAGGATGTTCTGATCGGTACCTTACTGGGGGATGGTCACCTAGAACGTGACGGTCGTTATGTGCGGTTAAAAATAGACCACGCTTGGGCACAAGCTGCCTATGTCCGGTGGAAGTTTGAAATCTTCCACGACTTGGCATCGCGTGAGCCACAGCGACGACTGGTCTATGATAGACGGAACGGTGAATTATCCATACATTGCCGTTTTGCAACTCGCACGACGCCCGAACTGGAAAAGTACTACCAGTTGTTCTACGTGAACGGATGTAAAGTTATCCCTCGGAACATTAATCACTTGTTACGTTCTCCGCTGGCGTTGGCAGTCTGGTATATGGACGACGGAGCACGTCGCACTGATTGCCAAGCGTTAAGGATACACACGAACACTTACACGCTGGAAGAGCAACATCTTCTCAGAGAAACGCTGGCAAGTAACTTTGGTGTGACGGCAAGGGTGCATCGCGTACGAGTTGGTGAATATGTCCTATATATTCCCTCGCGCGAAGCGAGGGAGTTCTGTGACATCATCCACCCATTCGTATTACCCGAAATGGGCCATAAACTGCTTTGACCCTGTAACGACTGAAGGTCTTGGACCTGAGACGGCGATTCTGACCGAAAGGTTAAATTCGCGCCGCCGTCATACGCCGAACCCCAACAGATGTTGGGTGATGACATAGTCTACACTCTCGGAAACGAGAGAGAATGTGCGTCGCATCCTGGGGCTGGAGTAGGTCCCAAGGGTTGGGCTGTTCGCCCATTAAAGCGGTACGCGAGCTGGGTTCAGACCGTCAAAGAGGCGGCCCTGAGCGGGTAACCCTCAGGGTAAAAAAACCGGCTCATAACGGGGAAGCCCTCCGGACTCGGACGACCGGAGGCCGAGGGTAACCCCGTGGGAAGGCGGAAGTATGGATGAAACCACACGAGCTTACATCGCAGGATTTCTAGATGGTGATGGGAGCATCGTCTTGCAACTCAAGCCTCGGCGAGATTATCGCTATGGTTTCCAAATCAAAGCTACGCTCAGTTTCTATCAGAAGCGAGATGGCCGCCTAGTGCTTGAGTGGCTGCGCGAGCGTCTTGGGGCGGGAGCAATCCGTGAGCGCCCGGACGAGATCAGCGAGTATGATATCGAAAGTCAGGAGTTGGTGCTCAGCCTGCTCCAAGAGCTCAGGCCTTACCTTGTGGCTAAACGTGTACAGGCCGAAGAAGCTATTCGCATCTTAGAGCGAATGCAGGATATTACCGAACCTTCACCGGAAGAATTCTTGCGGTGGGCGCAATGTGTGGAGTCCTATCAAGCCCTAAACTACTCCAAAAAGCGTCGGCATGGTGCAGAAGAGGTGAGACGCTCTCTAAGTAGCAAGGGTTTTCTTTCGTCCCCGTAACGACTGAGGTTCTTAAGCCAAGGCTCGGGTCATCGTTCGATAAATTAAGACCCGGGCAAAACGCCGGCATCCCCGAAAGGGGATGGTGGGATAGTCTACTTCCTAAGGAAACTTAGGAAAAAGTGCGTGAGACAGGTCGGTCTCTATCCGCTGTGGGCGTAGGGGATTTGAGAGGAGCTGCTCCTAGTACGAGAGGACCGGAGTGGACTGACCGCTGGTGTGCCAGTTGTCCCGCCAGGGGCATCGCTGGGTAGCTAAGTCGGGCAGGGATAACCGCTGAAAGCATCTAAGTGGGAAGCCCGCCTCAAGATGAGATCCCCCATCCCCTTTGTGGGAGTAAGTGCACCGGGAGACTACCGGTTGGATAGGCGGCAGGTGTACGCACAGCAATGTGTTGAGCCAAGCCGTACTAATGCACGAGGGCTTACTCCACGTGAGATTGCAGTAATTGAGGTCACATTCTGTTCAGTTTTTAAGGTGATTCTGTCAAGGTTCTAACTCATAACCGAAAAAAGGCTCTGTTGGTGACTTGAGCGGAGGGGGCACACCCAGTTCCATCCCGAACCTGGCAGTTAAGCCCTCCAGCGCCGATGGTAGTCGGGGCGTAAGCCCCCGCGAGAGTAGGTCGTTGCCGACAGAGCCTTTTTGCGTGGAGTTGCTGCCGTCGAATCTCAAGCCAGGCCCGGTGTGGCGTTATCTTTGCGACCACTCAGCCTGGCTTTTTATGTCCCAAGGATGAACAATGGACAACTTGGCTGTGATCATCCTGGCAGCCGGCCAGGGTACCCGTATGCGCTCTTCATTGCCGAAGGTTTTGCATCCGGTGGCAGGCAAGCCCATGATCCGCTACGCGGTGGACAACGCGATCGCCTTGACTAATCGTCCGCCCGTGGTCGTTGTAGGCGTGAACGGTGATGCAGTGCGCGCTGAGCTGGGGGATTCCGTCTCTTATGTGGTGCAGCCCCAGGCATTAGGCACCGGCCACGCTGTGGCCCAGACACGACACGTCTTGGAGGGGCAGGTACAGTCTGTTCTGGTGTGTTACGCTGACATGCCGCTGTTGCGCGTGGAGACCTTGCGCCGGCTGGTGCAATTGCAGGCTGCTAACGCCGGCCCACTGACTATCCTGACCGTCGTCAGTGAAGACTCGATGGGATTTGGACGAGTCGTCCGGGACGAGGACGGACGCGTCCAACAGGTGGTCGAGGAGAAGGTCGCGTCTCCTGAGCAACTGCGCATTCAGGAGCTAAACGCCGGTGTTTATTGCTTTCGTGAGAGTTGGCTGTGGGAGCGCCTGGCACAATTACCGCTCAGCTCAGCCGGTGAGTATTATCTGACCGATCTGGTGGGGATCGCCGTGGCTGAGGGGCATCAAGTGGTCACCCACACCATTCAGGACGTGGGAGAAGTGCAAGGGATCAACAACCGCATCCACCTGGCACGAGCGGAAGCCCTGATGCGCCGTCGTGTCAACGAGAGGTGGATGCTGGGAGGGGTGACCATTATCGCACCAGAGACCACTTACATAGATGCGACTGTAGAGATCGGTCAGGATACACTGATCTATCCGAACACCTATCTGTGGGGCAAGACGATTATCGGCACAGAGTGTGAGATCGGTCCTAACACGATGGTGCGTGACAGCCGGGTGGGTGATCGTTGTCGTATCCTGGCTTCTGTGGTGGAAGAGGCTGTCGTAGAGCAGGACTGCGACATCGGCCCGTACGGGCACTTACGCAAAGGGGCTTACCTGGCGACGGGCGTGCATATAGGCAACTTCAGTGAGGTGAAGAACAGCTACCTCGGGCCGGGCACCAAGATGGGGCACTTCGGCTATTTGGGAGATGCTCGGGTGGGAGCCCGGGTTAACATTGGCGCAGGCACCATCACCTGCAATTATGATGGAAAGCGAAAGTATCAGACCGAAATCGGGGACGAGGCTTTTATTGGCAGCGATACAATGCTGGTAGCCCCTGTTCGCATTGGCCGCGCGGCCCGAACGGGCGCCGGTTCAGTGGTCACCCATGATGTTCCCGATGGTGAGCTGGCCTATGGGGTGCCAGCCCGTGTGGTGAGGAAGAAAGAGGGGTAATAGCCAGGCGAAGTCCTGAATGAAGTTGCCTGGAAGGAAAGAATCTGAAGTATGGATGACGGTATAGTTGGCGAGTTGGCGATCTGGACACTGGCCTTATTCATCTCAGCGTTAGTCACCTGTGCAGAGGCCTCGCTGACGGCAACGGAGCCGCTGAGCGTTAAACAGAAGGGGCGGGAGGGCGTTTCCTCCTCGCTGGCAGTGGAGGCTCTATCAAGTAATCCGGCGCTCTTCCTGAGCGGTTTGGCCGTCTTGAGGATCCTGGCCCATGTGATAGCTGCAGGCGCCGCTGTGTTGCTGGCATGGAGCCTATGGCCGAAGACGGTTCCCGTGATCGGCGCTCTGGCTGTGACAGCCCTGGCACTGATCCTCGTCCAGGTGATCGCTCACAGACTGGCCACCTGTGTATTGGAACGAACTGACTCGTGGTTGTACGGTCCGATCCGGTTCGTCGCCTACCTGCTATTGCCGATCACCTTGCTGCTGCGTCCGTGGGGGTGCCGCATCTCGCGTGAGTCCGGCGATAAAGAGCTCCTGAACGATGAGAGTTTGCATTTGCTGCTCAGAGCTGGCAAGGAGCAGGGTGTGATCGAGCCGGAAGAGAAAGAGATGATCGCCAGCATCTTTGAACTCGGCGAGACATTGGTACGTGAGGTGATGGTACCGCGCGTTGACATTGTGGCCGTAGACGTAGAGGCATCATTCGCCGAAGTGGTCAAAGCCATCCTGGAAGCAGGACATTCTCGTCTCCCTGTCTACCAAGGTAACATTGACCACGTCGTCGGCCTCCTCTATGCCAGAGACCTGCTCACCTATCTTGCTGAGGGCAAAACCGACGTCAAGATCAGCCAGATGCTGCGTCCAGCCTACTTCATCCCTGAGTCCAAGAGGGTGGACGAGTTGCTCCAGGAGCTGCAACAGCGCAAGGTGCATATGGCGATTGTGGTGGACGAGTACGGCGGCACGGCCGGATTGGTGACCATTGAAGACCTGTTGGAGGAGATCGTAGGCGAGATCCAGGACGAGTATGACCTGGAGGAGCCCGTCATCGAAGAGATCAGTGAGTCGGAGTTTATTTTCAGTGCTCGGGTAAACCTGGACGAGGTCAACGAGCGTTTGCACATCGAGTTACCCAGCGAAGGCGGCGATACGCTGGGCGGATTCATTTACAGCCAACTGGGAAAGGTGCCGGCCTGCGGCGATACGATCTCCTTTGAAGGGGTGACGTTGGAGGTCATCTCGGTGGAAGGCCATCGCATTGAGCGGGTGCGGGCGCGGCGTGAGGCCCCTTTGCCTGGCTCAGACAGGCCAGGCCCTACAGCCTCCACTTTGCTCTCTCTCTTGACACTACGATGAGCCAGCTACCCGAATCTTCACTGGTGGCGGCCGCACGGGCCGCGCGTGAGCGCTCTTATGCCCCTTATTCCCATTACGCGGTAGGGGCGGCTGTGCTGACCCGCTCAGGGCGGGTGTTCACCGGCTGCAATATCGAGAACGCTTCGTATGGGGCCACCGTCTGTGCCGAGCGGGTGGCCCTGTGGAAGGCCGTATCCGAAGGGGAGCGGGAGTTTGAGGCCATCGCAGTCGTCACGGCCAACGGGGGGAGCCCGTGTGGCATCTGCCGGCAGGTGATGGCTGAGTTCAGGCCGGACATGAAAGTGATCATTGCGGACATCTCCGGGAACGTGCGGGCGACAACGGTCCGAGACCTGTTGCCGGACCGGTTTCGTCCGGACGACATTGTGACTGGGACGACGTGATCGCCGGGGACACCCCCGGCGATTCGTTTGCCGGGGGTTGTGCGCTGATGGTATAATCTTTTTCACTTCTGGTGAACAGGAGAGTGGGATTGAGCGACGATCAAGGGCTGAATGCCTATGTGCAGGAAGTACGCGCGCTGTGCGATGCAAAAGGGTTTTCCTCAGACCCCGACCAATTCTGGCAAATGCTGGCGTTGATTCATACCGAGATCGGCGAGGCCACGGACGCTTACAAGAAAGGTGAGCCGTTAGAAGTGGTGGGCGAGGAGCTGATTGATGCAGTGATTCGCATCTTTCATATGCTATCGGCGATGGGGATGGACGCGCAGGCGCTTTTCGAGGCCAAGATGGCCAGGAATTGGGCCCGGCCATATCGGTACAACACCGTGCGGGCCAAATAACGTTAGTTGTCCTGAAGATGGGTGACAAGGCAACGAGTAACGAGCCCGCCCTGGACGTCGTGCAGCCTGCCCTCGTCATCTTCTCAGACGAGGGGCCAGGGGCAATGAAGGACGGGGCACCGTTGGGGGGCATGTTGGACAGGCGCTCGCTGAAGACGAGGGCAAGAGGCTGAGGTCAGCGTATGGACGAGCGCAGGCAGCGGCTATATCGGGTGGAAGCGATCGTTCTGCGGCGCACGGACATGGGTGAGGCCGACCGCCTGTTGACAGTGTTCACGGCCGAGCGAGGCAAGCTGCGCTTACTGGCCAAGGGCGTGCGCAAGACGTTGAGCCGCAAGGCCGGGCACGTCGAACTGTTCACGCACAGTACCTTCCTGGTGGCCAAAGGGCGCACCTGGGACCTCGTGACTCAGGCGGACACCATCGAATCGTACCAGCCATTGCGCCAGGACCTGTTGCGCACGACCTACGCCCACTACGTGGCCGAGCTGGTTGATCGCTTTACGGAGGAAGCAGACGAGAGCCGACCTCTGTTTGATCTGGTGCGGACGACCCTGGCCCGGCTCAGCGGAGGGGATGACCCTTACCTGGCCGTGCGGTTCTTTGAGTTGAGCCTGCTCTCGCTGGCAGGTTACCAGCCGCAGCTTTTCCTGTGTGTGCGCTGTCAGACGAGCCTGGAGCCGGTGACCAACTATTTCAGTACTGAAGGGGGTGGGGTGCTCTGCCCGCGCTGCGGTGAAGGGGTAGCGCAGGCGGAGCCGCTGGCCGTCAATACTTTGAAGGTGTTACGCTTCCTCCAGACCCGTGAGTACGATCTGGTGCGCCGTCTGAACCTGAGCCCTGGCCTGCGCACTGAGCTGGAGCAGTTGCTTTACCGTTACATCGTCTACGTGCTGGAGCGCAACCTGAAGTCGGTGGATTTTTTGCGCTCTTTGCGGCGCCAGATGGGGTGGGCGGCCTGATGCACATCGCCGAGTACCAGAAGTGGCTGGAGGAGTGGGATCGGGCGCGGGGCTGGGATCGGGTGTTGCCCAGCCATACGCTGGTGCACGCCTTCGAGGAGATGGGCGAGGTCGCCCGGTTGGTGTTGCAGTGGGAAGGGTACAAGGACGCTGGGAGCCCGGACAAGCTGCGGGCTGACCTGGCCGAAGAGCTCTCCGACGTGTTCGTGTTCCTGTTCAAGCTGGCCTACCAGTGCGGGGTGGACGTGGAATCGGCATTGCGGGCCGGGCAGATCAAGGCGAATGAGCGTTATCCTGATCTGGATCAAGCCAACGCCGAACTGGCGCGCTATCACGCCCGCCAGGCGGAGGAGTTGACCCAGATTCTAGGGAGCCAGGGGAAAGGGGGGGATAGATGATGCAAGAGCTCATCATGCGTTTTGCCTTTGGGATCGTCCTCGTCCTCTACACAATCTATTTGCCCTTAATGCTGCAGCCAGAGCCCTCTCCCCCGATCGCCATCCAACGAGCCATAGCTTACCTTCGGGGGGAGTATAACTCCGATGTGGGGCTTTTGCGCGAGTCTCCCGTCACCGCTCCCCACAGGTACTGGCTGGCCACCGACAACCGGCTGGCTGTGTACGCCCTGGAGCGTGCCGGAGAACATGACCTGGCAGCCAGCCTCTCGGCCACCCTCCAACGCTACGGTGATCCCCAACACGGGCTCATCGAAGTGCTACAAGGCGAGATTGTCGCCTGGCCACCGTACACCGAAACCCAAAGGCTGGTGGACCGCATCGGCCAGGAGGAGGTCTGGCTTGAGACCAGGCTGGACGGCAATCGTTTCTGTGACTGGCTGGAGTACGCCGACCTGGCAATGTTCGGGGCGCTCAACGCCTTCCACGCCGGCCAGCGTGCTAAGGCACATCAGAGATACCAGATCGCTATGGTTTACTTCGATGGCGTTGGCTTCGCTGACAAGGCATACGAGGCTACGGGATTCTATGCCACTTACAAGCTGGCCCTGGCCCTCTATACGGCTCAGGTGATCGGAGAGCCAATGGAGCCGATCATACTTCAGGCTCTCCTGGCCAAACAGGTGGCTCCTTCCGATGGTCTCTACGCCGGTGGCTTCTACACCTTTTACGACGCCAAAGGGGTGCCCCAAGGTGATACGAACACAGAAACGACCGCTTATGCTATACTGGCGTTGAGCCAACTGTCTCTTGGGATAAGATGGGGCGAAAGGCTGGAGGCAAAATGAAGGACGAGAGGATTAAGGTGCCAGATGCTTTTCAGGAGGATATCCGCCGCGCTGTAGAAATCCTCAAATCGGCAGGATGTACAGACATCTTTCTCTTTGGTTCTCTTACTAAAGAGCGGGCCGGTGCCGATTCTGACCTGGATCTGGCGATCCGTGGATGTCCTCCAGGCAACTTTTTTCATTTACTAGGCCAGCTTATGTTTGAGCTAGATCATCCGGTTGACCTTGTTGACCTGGATAGCGCAGATCCCTTCGCTCGCTATCTGGAAGAGAAAGGAAATCTTATCCGGATTGACTGACGAACTTGCCTCTCAGATTCAATTCGAGATAGAACAGATTGACCGGCTATTCAGTTCCTATGCCGATCTTTTGGCACGCTGCTTGGAGCCTCCTGTGCCCAGCTTGATCGAACTCACCGCTATGGCCTCTGTGTTGCACTCTTTTTATAATGGCCTGGAGAACGCTTTTTTGTCTATCGCCAAGGAGCTGGACGACAGTGTACCTCGAGGCCCCCGCTGGCACCGAGATCTCTTAGCGCAAATGGCTCAAGCGACGCCAAAGAGAAAGCCGGTCATCTCGACAACAACAAGGCAGAGATTGACCGATTACTTGGGGTTCAGACATTTTTATCGGCATGCATATGCCTTCTTTGTGGACTGGAACGAGTTAGAGAAGCTAGTAATCCCTTTGCAGGCAGTTTGGGCACAGACGAAGAGCGAGTTTCAGTCCTTTCTGGACACCTTGTGAATCTCCCATGAGATCAGCGTACCGTGCGCATTTAGGAGTTGTTATCTGCATGACTGCTAAGTCCCCTTCCTTTCAAGAGATCATCATGCGTCTGGAGCAATTCTGGGCCGCCTACGGCTGCGTCATCTGGCAGCCATACAGCGAAAAAGTGGGCGCGGGGACGATGAACCCTGCCACCGTGCTGCGCGTCCTGGGGCCTGAGCCGTGGAACGTGGCCTACGTCGAGCCATCGTACCGGCCGGACGACGGCCGCTTCGCCGAGAATCCCAACCGCATGCAGATGCACACCCAATACCAGGTCATCCTGAAGCCGGAACCTGGCAACCCGCAGGAGCTGTACCTGGAGAGCCTGGAAGCGATGGGTGTGGACTGCAACCAGCACGACATCCGCTTCGTCGAGGACAATTGGGCCTCGCCTGCGCTGGGGGCCTGGGGTCTGGGGTGGGAGGTATGGCTGGACGGGCTGGAGATCACCCAGTACACCTACTTCCAGCAAGCCGGCGGCATCCCGCTGGACCCGGTGGCGGTGGAACTCACCTACGGGCTGGAGCGCATCGCCATGTTCCTGCAGGGGGTGCGCGAGGTGTGGGCACTGGACTGGGACGGCAAGCTGAGCTACGGTGACATCCTGCGCCAGCAGGAGATCGAGCATTGCCAGTACGCCTTTAACGTGGCAGACGTCGAGCGACTGAAGCAAATGTTCAACCTGTTCGAGGCGGAAGCCCAGAACGCGCTGCGACACAAGCTGGTGGTGCCGGCCCACGACTACGTGCTGCGTTGCTCGCACACTTTTAACGTGCTCGATACGCGCGGGGCCATCGGCGTCACGGAGCGGGCGGGCTACTTTGCGCGCATGCGAGACATGGCGCGCCAGGTGGCCCAGGCGTACCTGGAGCAGCGGCAGCGGTTGGAATATCCCCTTCTGGACGCGGAGACGGGGAGACGCGGAGACGCGGGGAGGCGGGGATTTGAAAGTGTCACCGGGTCACCCCCTCTCCGCGTCTCCCCGTCACAGACTGCGGATCTTTTGCTGGAGCTCGGCTCTGAGGAGCTGCCGGTGGGGGACATCGCTGCAGCGATGGAGCAGTTGCCAGTACTGGCGCGGCAATTGCTTGAGGAGGCCCGCCTGGCCTACGATGAGATCGTCGTGACGGCCACGCCGCGGCGACAGGTTTTGTATGTCAAGGGACTGGCCGGCCGCCAGGCAGACGCTGAGCAAGTGGTTAAGGGGCCGCCCGCCAACGTCGCCTACGACGATCAGGGCAGACCCACGCGAGCGGCTGAGGGGTTCGCTCGCCGCCAGGGGGTTCCGGTTGAGAGTTTGCAGCGCCGCCAGGCGGACGGTGGCGAGTACGTCTTCGCCGTCAAGGTGGAGCCGGGGCAGCCGACGATGAACGTGCTCCCGGAACTGCTGCCGCGCCTGATTGCCGGGCTGCATTTTGAGAAGACCATGCGCTGGGATTCCGATGGGATCGCGTACCCGCGACCGCTGCGTTGGATCGTTGCCCTCTTCGGCGATCAAGTCATCCCTTTCCACTACGCCAAGGTGGCCGGTGGCCACACGAGCCGTGGTCTGCGCCTCCACCGTTCGCCAGCCTTGACCATCCCTCGCGCCGAAGAGTACTGGCAGGTGATGGCAGAGGCGGGTGTGATCGTGGACCGCGCCGCCCGTCGCCAGCAGATAGCAACGCAGATCGCTGAGCTGGCGGCTAGCGTGGGCGGCGTCGTCCCGGACGACCCGGCGCTCCTGGACGAAGTGACCGACCTGGTGGAGGCGCCGGCCGCGCTATTGGGACAGTTCGAGCGAGAGTACCTCGATCTGCCGCCCGAAGTGCTGATGAGCGTCATGAAGAAGCATCAGCGGTATTTCCCTGTGGTAAGGAAAGACGCGGAGACGCGGAGACACGGAGACGCGGGGAGTGATCTCTCCGCGTCCCTGCGTCCCTGCGTCCCTGCGTCCCTTCTGCCCTATTTCATTGTGGTGGCGAATGGGCAACCGGCTAACCCGGATCTGGTGCGCCAGGGCTACGAGGACGTCCTGCGGGCGCGCTACGCCGATGCGGCTTATTTCTGGCGTCACGACCGAGAGCGACCATTGGAGAGCTACCGGCCGCGGCTGGGTACGCTCACCTTTCAGGAGCAATTGGGCTCCGTGCTGGACCAATCGGACCGGCTGGTCCGATTGGTAGGGCGGCTGGCACCGCAGTTAGGAGTAGACCCGGCGTTGCAGACGTTAGCAGAGCGGGCGGCCTATCTGTGCAAGGCTGATCTGGTCACCGGCATGGTGGTGGACATGACCAGCCTGCAGGGGGTCATGGGACGCTATTACGCCCTGGCCAGCGGCGAGCCAGAGGCGGTGGCGGTGGCGATTGAGGAGCACTATCTCCCTCGTTTCGCAGGGGACCGCCTGCCGGAGACCCCCATCGGCGCGTTGCTGGCCGTGGCGGATCGGCTGGATACCCTGGCGGGGCTGTTCGCGGTCGGGCTGGCGCCCACCGGGTCGGCAGACCCGTTCGGGCTGCGCCGGGCGGCACTGGGGCTGATCCAGATCCTGATCGGGCGAGAGCAGCCATTCTCCGTGCGCGAGGGGCTGCGCATGGCTGCCGAGTCGTTGCCAGTAGAGGCATCGGACGAACGCATCAAGGAAGCGGCTGCATTTATCGAGGGACGCTTGCGAGCCTGGCTGCTGGAAGAGGGGTATCGTTTCGATGTGGTAGACGCAGTGCTGGCGGCTCGCGGCGATGATCCGCTGCGGGCTTACCGCACGGTGCAGGACCTGGCGCGGCAGGTCGAGGCACCCGACTGGGCCGAGGTGCTTGTCGCCTACGCCCGGTGCAAGCGGATCGTGCGAGACTTGAAAGAGCGTTATCCGTTGCGGTCAGATCGGTTAAACGAGCCCAGTGCGCAGAGGTTATATCAGGCGTACCTGGCCATGCGGGATCGCGTGACGCCTGCCGGCGACGCGGCCAATCTGGTAGCGGTGCTGCGGGCCCTGAAGGATCCCATCAACGCTTTCTTCACAGACATCCTGGTGATGGCGGAGGATCTGGACTTGCGAGCCGCCCGGCTGGGGTTGGTGCAGCATGTAGCTGCGCTGCCGGACGGCATCGCTGATCTCAGCCGATTGCAGGGCTTCTAACATATGCCATGATCACGCCCAGGGTGATCATCATCAGGAAAGCCAGGTGCGGCAGGAAGAAAGCGGCATCCACCAGTCCATGCGCCCAACCTGCTACCAGGCCGGCAGCCAACCCCACCAGCACAGGGGATGGTTCCAGCCGCATCGCTTGTCGCCAGGCTCTTACCCCTGTCCACCCCAGAGCCAACATGGCCAGTAAGCCCAGGACACCCATCCACGTCCCGATTTCCAGGACGAAGTTGTGCGGGTGATAGAGCAGCGGCTCCCGCCAGGCACTCAGCGCCATGTAGCGTGGGTAGGCCCACTGAAAGCCGTCCAATCCCACACCCAGCCAGGGGTGATCACGCCACATGGCCCACGCTGCCTGCCACACTTCGGGTCGCAGCGCAGTGCCTCCCCCGCGGCTGAACAGGATCAGCCCGATCCCCACAGCCGCGATCGCAAACCAGGGCCATAGCCGCCATCGCCGGTGAAGAACGGCCAGTGTTAGCAACCCGGCTGGCACCCCCAGCAACCACGCGCCGCGCGAGAAGGTCAGTGCCAGAGCCAGGAGCATCAGGCTCGTAGCGGCTACCATCAGCCACCGCCGGCGACCACGCGTGGCCAGCACCAGGCTGGCTGCCAGCGGCCAAATACGCACCAGCAGGAGGGCAGCCTCGTTGGGCGAGTAGTAGACCGAGCGCAGCCGGGAGACCCCGTCAGCCGTCACCACTGTCCCGTTGACGTAGCCCGCCAGCCCGATCAGGCTGACTACGACCCCGGCGGTGATGAGTCCGCCCACCGTCCAGTGCGCGACTTGACGATTCACAGGCAATAGCCGCCATAGCAGGTACAGTCCGACCGGTGCCAGGATCGTTCGGCGTAGTGCCAGCCAGGCCGTGCCGTGATCCGGCGCAGCCCAGGCAGCAGCCAGCCCGACCAGCGTGAAGGCCAGGACAGCACCGTCCAGTGTACACAGCAGGGATGAGGCACTAAGGAGATGAGGCACCGAGAGCTCCTTTGATTCCTCGTTGCCCCTGGCCTGTCGGCCAGGACAGGCTCGTCGCCTTACCTCCATGCTGGCCCTGAGACGCCATCGCCGATGCCGGTACAGGATCGCCCAGAACAGGGTGGCCGCGACCAGGGCTTCGGGATAGGACAGCCATTCTGTGCCCACTGGCTTCTGAGTGTAATAGAAGGGCACGGCCAGAGCGATGCTCGTCAGCCCTGGCCCCGGCGCGCGGGCGATCAACCACCCGGCTGCCAGCAATGGCACCGCCGCCCAGGGCCACGGTAACCCCACGTAGGCCAGGATGAAGAATCCCAGCACGGCGACCTGCAAGATTGCCGATGCCTTCTCATGGCGCTCGGCCAGACGCGCCCATCTGTTCCACGCCCAGACCCACTTGAGCCCCACCCCGGCGATAACCGCGGCCAGAATTCCTACGACCCCCCAGCGCCTTGCTGACGGGGACGGTTCCTGGGCTACGGCGAACCCGCTCAGCGCCCACTGCCCCCAGCCACCCTCGGCCTTCAGCCGCGCCCGGTGCTCACCGGAGGGCAGATGGCGCGCCACTGTCACCCATTCGGCACGAGCCAGCGGATCGTACAGGATCAGGTACGAACGCCCGGCAGCATCACGCGGTAGAGCATTAGCCGGCCCACCATCAATCTCTACCCAAAGTAACGCCCAGTAGTTGCCACGCTGCACACGCAGGTCGAGTCGCGTGCCCCAAAATGGGATGGTCAGCTCATCGCCTGTTCGTCCTCCATCGGCCGCGCCTGCTGCGCGCCGCCACTGCCCCTCCCAATGCAGAGCCGGGTGATCCATGTCATAACGACCAGGCCAGGCCACAGCCGGCGACCTGGCGGCGGCAGACAACGCCTCCAGAGTGGGCCTGGGTGCGTTGTCTTGACCTACCAGCGCGAATCCCCACAATGGATCATCTGGTGGCGCGGCTGGCTGCCACGTGGCCCACAACAGCGCGCCCAGCCACGGCCACTCTGTTCGCGCTCGCTGCACCGCCGCCTCGGCCCAGGCAGCCTGCTGCGCGGGCGACACTGACCCCCAGATCGAACGCTCACCACGACAGTTCCTCACATGCGGGGTTGGAGATTCCTCGCTCACAGACTCGCTCGGAATGACGTAGGCGGAGCTATTTTCAAAGCAGAACACCGCGTGCCACCCAAAGCGCACGCCCCAGATCGGCTTATCGGCATCGCCGGCACGCACCATCTCCGCCCGCAGCAGGGCCACCCGGGCGAAGTCTAACCGCTCAGGCGCCGGCTGCCGATCCGGTGGGTCCTCAAAGCCGAACGGTTGAGCCGCGAGCACGTCAAACC
>DAOUAJ010000400.1:0-9011 GCA_034433615.1 Anaerolineae bacterium
CGCCCGCCGCATCATCTCTACCAGCATCGGCTGTGTCAGGCTGGCCGCGTTGGCCCGCAGATTCTCCAGCCGGGTAGGTTGCACCGTCCCCACTACCAGGCTATTCCCCAGCCCGTAGCCGGGATCGGGCTCGTCAATGATGTAGACGGAGGGAAAAACCTGGGCAACCGTGGCAGCCAGCGCGTCCACCAGGCGGTAATCGTCGTGGGTCCGGCCCACGTTGATCGCCACCACTCCCTCCTCCGTGAGGCGGGCGCGCGCCAGTTGGAAAAACTCCACCGTCGTCAGATGGAACGGGATGTACGGCGGGCGGTACGCGTCCACGGCGATCACATCGTAGCGCCGAGCGCTGGCTTGCAGAAAGAAACGACCGTCCTGGGCCACAGCCTGCAGGTTTGGCTCATTCATGGCGAAATAGCGCCGCCCGGCCTCGATCACGGTCGGATCAAGCTCGACCCCCTCGATTGGGATGGGGCCGAAGGCCCGGGTGTACAGCCGGGCTACCGTGCCCCCCGCCAGGCCGATCAGACAGAGACTGTCCACCCGCTCGGCCGAGTAGGGCGGCGGGTTAAAGAAAGGGACAACCAGAAAGTAGTCCCAAATCCCCTCGCTTAAAAACGCGTCGGGATCGTAAACAGACTGCAACCCCTGCCCCTCGTTGAGGAACAGCCAAGTCTCCGGCCCCTGGCGCACGACCTGAACGTAGTTGTAGGGGGTCTCCGCCTCGAATACCAGGCCGGCGACAGGTTTGATGGGCGCCGCCCGGGTCACCCAGGCGATGATCAGCACGATCAACAGCATACCTGCGTAGGGAAGCAGCGGACGGGCCTGGCGCATACACACCCACATGCCGTAAAGAGCGATGGCCAGCAACGTCCCCCCGAGCAGACTGAAGGTCAGCCGGGTGCCGATCTGGGGAATGAGCACCAGCACGGGCAGGAAGGTGCCGACGATGCTGCCGACGGTAGAGAGGGCATAAATACGCCCGGCTGTCTGACCGCTGGAGCTGATGGCATCTACGGTCAGCCGGACGGCGAAGGGGGTGATGCATCCCAGCAAGATGACCGGTGCGGCGAAGAGGGCGAGGACACCGGCCAGGGAGCCGCCCAGGATGGCCACGTTGAAGTTGACATCGCCAAAGCCGCCCGCGGCCAGGGAGAGCACCGGCCGGGCGATCAGCGGCACCCACCCGACGAGGAACCCCGCCCAGCCTGCCAGGCGACACAGCATCAGGGGATCAGGCGAGCGGTCGGCCAGGCGCCCGCCCAGGGTGTAGCCTGCGGAGAGGTAGAGCAGGATGAGGCCGATCAGGCTGGCCCAGACGAGGAGGGAGTTGCCGAACCAGGGCTCCAACAGACGCGAGGCTGCCAGCTCGACCCCCAGTGTCGTCATGCCGGCGACGAACACCAGCCCATCCAGATAGCGCGCATGAACCCGCACGAAATCATGCCTCCTCCACAGAATCCTCTCCTTCAACGGCTCACCTGCCCGCTCTTGACCTCATTCCGAGGAGTGAGAGCCAGGAGAAGTAGCCTCCAGCACGGCTCGGTTTCCGGAAGTGCATGCCAGGCCCACGATCAGGCCCAGGATCAGCGCGCCGGCGTAAGCGATGAGGCAGACGTAGATGGTGATCCAGACCCCCTTGACCACCGCGTTGAAGATCAGTTGGTGTTGAGATACTCCAGGTAGCCGTCCCTCTTCATGGACTCGATGGCAGCGTTCTCTCCGGAAAGTTGGGCACGGTCTCCCCGACCGTGCCCCCTTTGGCCGGTCAGGAGACCGGCCGGGATCGTTTTTGGATAGGCTCTTAGCGGACAACCTGACCCGAGTCCGCGGGCGGTTGTGCCCAATAAGCTTGAACCTGGGCCATATCTGGGTAACCTTCCACGTCGCCAGGGACGGTGACGGCCAGCGCGCCGACCAGCGCCCCCAGGCGCAAACAATCCCGCCAGTCCCATCCCTTGAGCCAGCCAGCCAGAAAGCCGGCGTCGAATCCATCGCCTGCGCCGACCGGGTCCACGACGCGCGGGACAGGGTAGGCCGGAACGCACACACTCTCTTGCGCCGTACGCAGATAGGCTCCCCGTTTCCCCAGCTTGACCACTGCCACTTTGACCCCTCCACTCAACACCGCCATCGCCAAAGCCTCCTCACCTTGACACTCGAAAAGCATCTCCCCTTCTTCCAACCCGACGAACACCAGATCGGCACGGTTGCTCAAATCGCGCAGAACCTGCTGTGCCTCCGCCAATGGCCACAATTTCAAGCGCAGGTTGGGGTCGAATGAGACGGTGAGCCCGTGGTCCCGGGCCAACTCGATCGCACGATAGACCGCCGCGCGACAGCTCGCGCTCAGCGCGGGGGTGATGCCTGTCAGATGCAACAGGCGGGCGTCTCGGAAATAGGCCGGATCCAGGTCATCCGGCGCCAGATAGCTGGCTGCCGATCCGCGCCGGTAGTAAATCACGTTCACACGCCCCATCAACCCTCGCTCGCGGAACATAACGGCCGTGGGGTGGTCAGGGTCCAATCGCACCTGCGAGACATCTACACCCTCACCGCGCAAAGACGTCAGGATATAGCGCCCGAACTCGTCATCACCCAGCCGGCTGATCCAGCCGGCCATGTGGCCCAACCGGGCCACGCCGATGGCCACGTTGCTTTCTGCCCCCGCCGCGCGCCGCTGAAAGCGCTCGGCATAGCGCAGCGGGCCATCCAATTCAGGACTCAGCAGGATTAACGTTTCCCCCAATGTGATCAGTTCCGGCATCTTCGGGCCTCCTCTCCCAGCGTAGTGTATCACGACCTGCGCTTTGCCTCAAGTCACCCTAACTGGCTTGATCGTTTGTTGGCAATGTCCTGGGAGGATGGTATAATGTCTGCACGTGAACTACCCCTTCTGAGAGGGCCAGGCATAGAAGAGGAGCTTATGACCGGAAAAATCGGAGCCTTTGTCTTCGTCCTTCACAGCCATTTACCGTATGTCCGTCAAGCGGGCCGTTGGCCTCACGGCGAGGAGATGGTACACGAAGCAATGGCGGAGACTTATATCCCGCTGCTGAACGCGCTTTACGATCTGGTTGAGGAAGGCGAGCAGCCCAGGTTAACTATCGGCCTCACGCCGATCCTCCTGGAACAGGTTGCCGATCCCGACGTATGCAATCACTTCGACGCTTACCTGGACGAGCGGCTGGCTCTGGCCGAGGCGGACATTGAACGGTTCAGCCGGCCAGTCCTGGACGAGTGGCAAGAGGCCCACGACGCGGCATTGGCTCGACGCCAGGCGGTTCTGGCGCAACGGCGTCAGGCACTGTTGGAAGAGGCTACAGAGCAGGGGTTGGACGAAGATGACCCGCAGATCCAACAGATGCTGGCTGAACTGGAGGAAGATCCCGATCTCCCACCTCCTCCTATCCCTGTAGACAGGCAAGCAGCCGAGGTCGCCCAGAAGCAGCGGGATCACCTGCTCTACCTGGCCCGCTGGTACCGCGATTGGTATCGAGGCATCCAACGTTCCTTCCGGGAACGTTTTAACCGTGATCTGTCAGGCGCATTTCGCTACCTGCAGGAGATGGGCGTGGTGGACGTCCTCACCTCGATGGCGACCCACAGCTACACACCCCTCCTGGAACGAGACTCCAGCATCTATGGGCAGTTGCGTACCGGTGTGGAGATCACTCGCCAGCACATGGGGCAGTTCTCTCGGGGGATATGGCTGCCGGAATGTGGCTATCGCCCGGCCTACATCAAGGAGGAGGGCGGCCACAGCTACATCAAGCCAGGTATAGAGGAGTTTCTGGCCGATTTCAACATCGGCTACTTTTTCACCGATACTCATGTCATCGAGGGGGGCGCGGTGGTGGGCAAGGCGGCCGGGGACGCCATCGGTCCCTACGGCGCCATCCCCAAGCGCAAGCTGGTGGTGCGCGAGTACGAGCGGCCGCGCGCCCGCGTGGGCACGACGTTTCGCCCCTACTACGTGCATGGCACAGAGGTGGCCGTGTTCGGCCGAGACGAAGGCACCGGCCTGCAAGTGTGGTCAGCCTCTTACGGGTACCCGGGCGATTTCATTTACCGGGAGTTTCATCGCAAAGACCACATCTCCGGTCTCCAATACTGGCGTATCACCGGGGCAAAGGTTGACCTGGGCCAGAAAGAGTTGTACGATCCCTACCCGGCCTTCCAGCAAGTGAACCTTCACGCCGATCATTTCGTTCATCTGGTGCGGGATCGTTTGGCCGATTATCACGGTCGCACAGGGGAGTACGGCATCATCGTCTCTGCCTACGACACCGAGCTATTCGGGCACTGGTGGTTCGAGGGGATCGCCTGGCTGAAGGAGGTGCTGCGCCGTTTGGGACGGCATCCCGAGGTTGAGTTGACGACGGCCCGTGCTTATCTGGAGGCTCATCCGCCTGAGGAGGTCCTGGACATCCCCGAAAGTTCCTGGGGCAACGGCGGCGGGCATTGGACATGGCTCAACCCGGAGACGGAGTGGATGTGGCCACTCATTCATGCAGCCGAGCGCACGATGGAAGAGATAGTGGCTCGCTATCCAGACGCCGAGGGGGAACTGTTGGAACTGTTGAACCAGACGGCACGTGAGTTATTGCTATTGGAGTCCAGCGACTGGCCGTTCCTCGTCACTACCGGGCAGGCCAAAGCGTATGCCGTCAGTCGCTTCCAGGGGCATCTGGCCCGTTTTAACCATCTGGTCAGCATCGCCCGGCGGGGCTATCTCACGGAGGAAGATCGCCGCTTCCTGCATCAGGCGAAGGAACTGGACAATCCGTTCCCCACCGTTGATTACCGGGCGTTCCGGGAACGGGAGCAGGTGGAGCGTAAAACATGACGAGTGTCGGGTAACGAGTGTTTGCGGAGACCCCGCTACATTCCAAAGTCCCGTCAACGCGGGCGTGGGGTATTACATGTCAAGCATCGCAACACTCAGGAAACTCAAGGATATGAAATAGTCATACAACACAAAAAGCGGATGGCTTCCGCAAACACACGTCCCACGACAGGCGGCGGAAGGGACAGTGTGCGGCAAAAGGGAAGTTGACACCCACCGCCCGCCGTGAGGCTACAGCGTTTACCGCCATGCTTCAAGACCAACAACCAACTGGCATTTCGGTCTGAAGGACAGGATTGAGATGTTGATTGTGCGTTCGCAAAATGGCGTCCCCATTCGCTTGACTGAAGAACGGTGGCAACACATTGTTCACCGTCATCCAGAAATGGACGATCAACGCGAAAGGGTCTTGGAAACTGTCGCAGAGCCGGATATGATCCAAAAGGTGATTTTGGTGAAGTGCTTGCCATTCGTTTCTATCCTGAGACTCTACGAACCAGCAAGTTTCTGGTAGCGGTGTATCGGGAACTCAGTCCCGATGACGGATTTATCCTAACGGCTTATTTGACCAGTCGGCCATCAGGCAGGAGAATAGTGCTATGGAAGCGGTAAGAATTTTGGAAAAACCTAAGACAATCACGTGGGACTACGACGAAGAGGCTGATGTTCTGTATCTTTCTGTTGGAGAACCTCAGCCAGCCATAGGTATGGATATTGGTGAAGGGGTCATCATACGTTACGACGAAGCCCGCAGAGAGGTGGTAGGGCTTACCTTGATTGGGTTACGCACACGACTGCTAAAGAATCTGAGCACCTGACTGGATCGCTGAAAAGATGAACGACGAACAGGCACGTATTTTGTTGTACACAGGCAAGGGCGGGGTTGGCAAGACCAGCGTGAGCGCGGCCACGGCCGTGCGCTGCGCCGAGCTCGGCCATCGCACGATCGTAGTGAGCACCGACGCAGCCCACAGCCTGGCCGACAGCTTCGATCAGCCGCTGGGGCCGGAGCCGACGCCGGTCGCCCCGAATCTGTGGGGACAGGAGATTGACATCCTGTACCAGATGGATAAGTACTGGGGTAAGGTTCAAGAGTACCTGGCCGCGGTCTTCGCCTGGCGGGGCATGGATGAGCTGATTGCGGAGGAGACCAGCGTCCTTCCCGGCATGGAGGAGCTGGCCAGCCTCATGCAGATCACGTATCTCAATGACCTGGGCGAGTACGATGTCATCATCGTGGACTGCGCGCCCACGGGCGCCACGCTGCAACTGCTGGCCTTCCCGGAGATGGCGCGCTGGTACCTGGAGAAGATCTTCCCCATCGAGCGCAAGGCCATGCAGGTGGCCCGTCCCATTCTGAAGGCGATGGTGGACCTGCCACTCCCAGACGATGCATTGTTTGACACGGTTGCAGATTTGATCAGGCAGCTCGACCGCATGCACGGCCTTCTAAGCAATCCGGAGCGTGCCACCGCGCGCCTGGTGCTGAACCCTGAGAAGATGGTGATCAAAGAAGCGCAGCGAGCGTTCACCTATCTGAACCTGTATGGTTATGCCACAGACCTCATCATCTGTAACCGTATGATCCCCGGCCAGGTCGCCGATGGTTACTTCTCAGCCTGGAAAGAGATTCAAAGCCGTTACCACCAGATGGTCGAGGAATCCTTCAGTCCGTTACCCGTCCTGGATGTACCGCTGTTTGACCAGGAGGTGGTCGGCCTGGGGATGCTGCGCAAAATGGCTCTGGCAATCTTCGGCGATAAGGACCCGGCCCAAGTGTTTTACAAGGGCAAGACGCAGCAGGTCATCAAGAAGGGGCAGCGTTATCAACTGAGCCTGCCGTTGCCGCTGGCAGACCGCTCCCGCATCCAGCTCACCAAGACGGCTCATGACGAGCTGGTGGTCCGTATCGGCAATTGGAAACGCAACCTGCTGTTGCCCCGCGTTCTGGCCGGGTTAGAGGTCACCGGTGCCCATTACGACGCCGACCAACTCGTCGTCACCTTTGCCCCCAGCGACGGCCAATTGCCCAAAATCAACGATGAACCGTCCTAACCTCCAATTTCCAATTTCCAATCTCCAGCCTCCAATCTCCAAGGCCGAGCCGACCTGGAAGCGCTACCTGACTGATTACAACGAGGGGTTAGGGTTGGTTTATGAGCGCTTTGTCCTCAACGACTTCCTCGAACGCCTGCGCCGCCGGTACGAGATTCACAGCGTGCTGGAGGCGCCTCTCTACGGCATGGCCGGCGTCAGCGGCATCAACAGCGTGGCCCTGGCCCGCGCTGGCTGCGACGTCACCCTGGTGGACGATGAGCCGGAGCGCCTGGCCGGCGTGCAGCGCATCTGGGATGGGCTGGGGCTGGATGTGACGTTGGTAGACGTCAGCGAATCGGGCTGGCGTTCTCTCCCATTCGATGACGATAGCTTCGATCTGTGCTGGGAGTGGGCGGGGCTGTGGTACCTCTTCGACGATGCGGCCAGCCTGCTGCGCGAGCTGGCGCGCTGTGCCCGCAAGGTCGTGTTCATAGCGATGCCGAACCGCTGGCAGATCGGCTACTTCATGCGCAAGTATCTACTTGACCGGCAGTTCTTTCAGACGGTTGACGAACGGTGGATCCATATTGGCCGCATCCGCCGCGTGCTCGAAGCGGCAGGGGCGCAGGTGGTCGGACAAGGGGTGCTGGATGTGCCCCCCTGGCCCGATACTGTAATGCCGGCCACCGAGGTGCTGCGCCGATTGGGCATCCGATCGCAGAAGCTAAACAGCCGATTCAGCGGGGATAGCTGGCACTGGTCTACGATGGCCTACTATCTAGGGCAGGAACCTGACCTGTACGACCGGGTGATGCGTTACGCCTGGCTGGACCGCGCCCCGCTACCTTGGCCAATTAAGGCGGTGTGGGCCCATCACCGCTACCTTGTCGCCATTCCAGGTTGATCCCGTGATGAGCACAGTCATCAGCCATCAGCCATCAGCCGTCAGCTATCAGGGAGTGTCATGAACACCTCGCGCAGCTCCCGGCCGCTTCGCCCCTTATCCCTCATCCCTCATTCCTCATCCCTTCTTCTCTTGCTGTTCGTCGCCGCGGCCTTCCGGTTGTGGCAGATTGGGGCTATCCCACCCGGCCTCTTCGGCGATGAGGCGGTGGACGGCCTGGACGCCCTCGACGTCCTGGCCGGCCGCGGCCAGGTCTTCTTCCCCGCCAACTACGGGCGCGAGGGCCTGCACATGTTCCTGGTGGCGTTCAGTTTCCTTCTGTTTGGCGTCAACGAGTTCGCGTTGCGCTTTCCCTCCATCGTGGCCGGGCTGGTGACAGTACCGCTGACCTATTGGCTGGGGAAGGAGTTGTTGCGGCGCACCCCCCTGGAGAACACCCCGGTGCCTTTGCTGGCCGCCGCGTTCCTGGCGACCAGCTTCTGGCATGTGCACTTCAGCCGATTCGGTGTGCGCGGGGTGTTCACGCCGCTGATGACCACGCTGGCGTTCTGGGCTTTCTGGCGGGGGGTCAACCGCCGCGACCCACGCTGGCTGGCGGGTGCCGGGATGGCGCTGGGGATCAACCTGTACTTTTACACCGCAGCGCGCCTGGTGCCCATTTTCCTGGCCATCTACCTGGTGGCAGAGGGGTGGATTACCCGACGTAATGATCGCTTACCGATCCTGCGCAGCCACTTTCTGGGCGTCGTGGCCCTCTACGCCCTCACAGCCGTGATCTTCGTGCCACTACTCATCTATTTTCTGCAGCATCCGGGCACCTTCACTGCCAGGGCGGGTGAGGTGTTCGTGGGCAATCCACAAGTCAGCGCGGGCAATCCAGTCGTTAAATCTTTCCTGGCCCTCTTTGCCAGCGTCCTTCAATTCTTCGTGGCCGGCCTGGGGGATCGCGACTGGTTTTACAACCTGCCCGGCCGTCCGGTTTTCGACGTGGTCACGGGCGCGCTGGCGATCATCGGAATGCTGGTCCTGGCCCAGCACTGGCGCAACCGGCGCTGCCTGTTCCTCTTGCTATGGTGGCCGGTGATGTTGGTGCCGACGTTCCTGGCAGTGGATCGCATCCCGGCACTGCCACGGGCGTTGGGCGTGCTTCCCGGCCTTTATTTTTTCCCGGCCGTGGGGGTCTGGCGGATGGTGGAATGGGTGCGCACCCGCGCGAGC
>DAOUAJ010000401.1:0-4561 GCA_034433615.1 Anaerolineae bacterium
CCAGGTGCATAGAGCCCCCTTTGCCGCCGCTGACACCCGTGGCCTTACCCAGCAGCTCCGCCATGACCCGCCTGGGGTCCAGGCCGCGAGCGATCGCCCAGCCGTGATCGCGATAAGCGGTCAGGAGATGGTCCTCCTGGCTCAACGCCTTACAGGCGCCAACGGCGATGGCTTCTTCGCCGATGTAAAGGTGCAAGAAGCCGCCGATCAGGCCAGCCGTATATAGTTCGGCAGACTTCTCCTCAAAACGCCGAATAAGCACCATCTGGCGGTAAAGCTCAAACAACTCATCACGCGATAATCCCCCTATCTTTGCTTCTTCCTCCAACAGCTCATCCACCACTTGATCCTCCTCAGCCGATGCATATCCAGGTCGCCTGAGCCTCCGTCCGCAGGCCATGCTCCATCCACGGTTCCAGCACAATCAGATCCCCTGCCTCGACAACCTGCTCGTGGCCGTTCAGGCTAACCCAGGCCTGGCCTTCAATAATGTACCATAACTCCGACTGTTCATGCTTGTGCGGTGGAAAGGGGTTGTCTGGCGTCGTCACCCGCACAACGAAATGCTGCACGGAAACGCGGTATCCGGTCAATTCATACGGTTTGCGGCCGTTTTGCACCGGGATTTCGCTCCCCTTGATCACCATTTGAGTGACCTCCTGAAAATAGCAGTCAGCGATCAGCGATTAGCGATTAGCAATTAGCGATCAGCGATCAGCGATCAGCCACTCTGGCTGGAGGCTGACGGCTGCTTGTGGCCCGCACTTGTGGTCTTCGCCTCTCAGAAGACCATGGGCTAAAAGCTGACAGCTAACTGCTGACGGCTGACCACTTTTCATGCGCCGCAGCGCCGCCAGCGGCATGAAGAACTACCCTGGAGATGCCCACCGGGGTATCTTCATCGCGGCTACATAAAGAGGCTTTTGGGCAGGTAAGCAGAAACGATGAAATTCGGCACGTCTACGATCTGGCTGATCTTCAGATCAACAGCCACACTGCACAGCGCGTAGGCCTCTGCCCGGCTCAGGTCATAGGCCTCAACCAGGTGGTCAATCATGTAGCGGATGGCCTGTTGGGCGTTCTTGAAGAGATCCGGGCCGTGCGCGGTGGTGACGTAATAACCGTTCCGATCCGCCTTCGCCAGGGGGCTCTTCGCCTCAAAACGGAACTCCGGGATCGAACGCCCCTTCAGCACATCAAAGCGCAGGGTCACCGCCATCGGCGCCTCGATGCCGGTGCCGCACACCTCTCCGTCCCCCTGGGCGGCGTGGCAATCGCCGCAACAGAACAAAGCCCCTGGCACCCACACGGGCATATAAAGGGTCGAGCCCGCGGTCAGACCACGGGTGTCCAGGTTCCCGCCGTGCTCTTTTGGAAAGACCGGGCTGACGGGACCACTCTCACGCGGGGCTACCCCCATCTCACCACAGAGCGGCTCAAGCGGCACACGAATGCCCGGCTTGAACTCAGCCCACTCTCCCCCCAGACGCCATATTTTCAGATACGGCTCCGGAAATTCGTCTGCCAGCAGGCCAAAGCCAGGGATGATCCCTGTCCACCCCCACCCCCTGTGCATAAAGCGAAGGACCTCGACCTTGAGGGTGTCGCCTGGCTGTGCGCCGTTAACATAGATAGGGCCGGTGACCGGGTTGACCCGATCGAAGGCGAGACTGGTCAACGCGCTGGCCTGGGAGTCTGGGCCGATTTGCTGCCCGGAAGCCTCCCGGCACTCCACCGTCACCATGTCGCCCGGGTTGATGCTCAACCGCGGCTCGATCGCGTTATCCCAGGCGTAGCAGACTACACTATCGTCCAGATAATGCTCCTTTGCCATGCTGTTCTCCATTTCATTTCCGTAAACTTAAGGCTCCAAGGCCCGTCCGCGGGCCGCCCCGGGGACGGGGCTCTGAGCTCAAGTTTACACTTTATATCTGCCCCCGACGGCAGCTATTGGTGCCGGATCCGGGGATCGAGGATGCTCTGGGCAAGGTCAATCAAGATGCTGCTGATCACGACCAGGACGGCCATGAAGATGACCGTGCCCATGATCAACGGGATGTCCACTTCGATGATCGCTTCCACGGCCATGCGCCCGATGCCCCGGCCAGGCGAAGACTTGCTCAACCAGAACGACGCCACCCACAAACCAGGGGATATCCATGCCGGCCATCGTCACGATAGGGTTGAGCGCGTTGGGCAAGATGTGGCGTAACAATACCCGGCGATCGGTCAATCCCTTGGCGCGGTCGTGCGCACGTAGTCGGCCGTCAGCACCTCCAGCGTGCTGGAGCGCGCCATACGGGCGTACCATGCCGCGCCGCCGAGACCTGCGGTCAAGGCTGGCAAGATCAGGTGACGCAGGCTGCCCGTGCCCCCTAGCGGGAAGATCGGCAGCTTGAACGAGAGGCCAAAAAGCAACAAAAGCCCAAGCCACCTGGCGACGCTGCCAGTCTGCCCTGGACCCTGGCCTGACCAGGGCGAGCACCCCTCATTCGAGGGGCAAACGGAAACGCCGTCCCTACGCGGACGTGAACGTAGGGGCGATCCTGCCATGGTCACCCGTTGTACTGCAGATAAGCCAGGGAAAGGGGGGAAACCACAAACCGGCGCAAGGATACCACGCTCTTGGGTGGTTGTCAACTGGTCCCGGCCGCGGATGCACGCATGGTTTGTCAGTTTTCCAAAACGCTAACGGTCACAGGCAACAGGTAGCGATCTCCTGCGGGCACGCCCGGCCCCGGCTGCACCGTCAATCGCCGGCCTGTTGCCAGATCATACCATCCGACCTCCACTTTGTATGTCCCAGCCGGCGTATCCGGCGGTACCGTGAACCGGTAGTGATCGCTCACCACCTCGTCCAGCAGCCATTGGTGCGTGGGGTAAGCCCCGGCGCGAGGTGGTTTGTCCTGCTGTCCCCACACGCGAGATTTTGCCTCATCCAGGAGATGAACGAACGCGGTGTACCCGATGTTCATCCGGCCCAGCCGTTGCCAATGAAGGATGAGCTCCACCTCCTGACCGGGGCGGACCTCCCTTGACGCTATGTCGAAGCCGCGCAGTGCGATGGCATCACCGAAGTTGACGTCCGCCGTGTACGCTGGCGGCTGCCCCAAACGGAAGACGTGCTCGGAGGTCTCACGCAGGTACACCGGACGCTGAGGAGCGTCGGGGTCGCGCCGGTAGATAAGGTAATCCACGCTGTCTCCCAGCCGGTCGTAGTCCACCATCTCCCATCCTGGGATCGGACGGGCGTACATGAACTTATCGGGCTCGTGGTAGACGATCCAATCCTCAAAGACCGCCTGGCGGCGGGCGTACTGGCGTGGGGTGACCACCAGCCAGTTGATGCCGTAGGCGTCCATGTAGGCTTGCAGCTCGGCGAAGTTGCTCATCGCTGGCACTGAGTAGCGTTTGCCGGGCATGTCAGTGTACCATTCAAAGCGAAACTCCCGCTCCGGGCCGATGATGTAGCGATCCGAATCCATCATGTGGGAGATGACCCACTCTCGCAGGGCCGCCACCTCCGGCGATTCCTGGGCCGGGGGTATCTCCAGTCGCACGAGGGCACTGCCCAACGCGCTGGCCAGCGCGATGGTGACGAAGACCAGCACACCGATGGCCACCGGATGCGGCCAGGTCGGATGCTGTAGCCGTTTCAACTTCAACCGTGCGGCTCCCCAACCCCCGATGTGGCCGATCGTGAGGAAGGCAACCAGGTAAGCGGTCGGGACGATGGGCAGGGTGTAATGAGGTAGGTACCACACCGGTGTCATCCATCCAAAGAAGAGGACGAACCCGACGAAGGTCAGGCCGAAGAGGAGGCGCTCTGCCGGTGGCCCCACGGCCACGAATCCGATCAGCGCCAGGGCCAGCACGGCGTATCCCACAATGGGTGAAGTGAGCGGAGCTCCCATCACCCGCGCCAACAGCTCGATCTGCTGTCCTGTGCCCTGAACTAGCCGCTCAGCCATGTCGGCTATGGTGTGAGTGCGCATATATCCGGCCAGCGAGGCTCCCTGCTGCCGGAACTCCTCCGTGCGGCTGACCTCATACTCGTCAATCCAGAGCAGGCGCGTGTTGGGGTTGTACAACGGATCTCCGGCCAGGCGCACGTTACGGATCAGCAGTGGTGAAGCAACTACCAGGAAGGCAGCCAGCGCCAGCCAGAAGGCCCGTTCACGCCAGAAGTTACGTCCGCGCGCGGCCCAGGCCAGCAACGCCGGCGCGATCAGAAAAACTCCGTTGCTTTTGGCCAGGAAGCTCACCCCGATCAACGCGAAGCTGAAGGGCAACCAGGCCGGCCGCTGCATACCTCGGGCCAGAACCAGCAGCGTCAGCGCGACGAGGGGGATGAAGATCACCTCCGCGCCCACCACGGCTACCGTATCCAGGTAGTAAGGATTGCTCGCCAGGGCCAGCCCCAGCGCCAACCCTGCGGCCAGTCCATACCAGCGCCAGGTGGCCAGGAACAACAAAGCCAGCGCGGCCAGCCCCAGCCAGAAATCCATCGCCCGCGCGCGATCGAATGTCGCCAGAGAACGCTCAGCGAAGGAGGCCAGCA